>JBDHRV010000174.1:0-6365 GCA_039807745.1 Burkholderiales bacterium | reverse complement strand
TTAGGTAATCCGGACCACGCGGCACCTGCTTCGTCGAAACGAGGGCCCGCCGCCAGGATGCTGACCGGCGCGTCGTTACCTCGAAGACTCCAGAGCGGCATCCGGCACCGCCGCGCTCGCGCTCACGGCTTGACTCGCAAAGTCTTCCCGCGCTTCGCTGACGAGTCGGGTCAGCTCTTCGACGCTCGTCTCCGGAGCCAGCCACGGCGCATAGGCCTCGGGGGCGAGCACGACCGGCATCCGCTCGTGAATGTGCGCGAGGCCCGGTGCCGCAGGCCGGGTCAGCACGGCGCACGAGACCAGCCGCTGATCGTCGGGCGTGCGCCACACCGCCATCAGGCCCGCGAAGGCGATGACGGGCGAAGCGTCGCTATAGACGTAGTACGGCTGCTTGGGAGATCGGCGCTTGCCTGCTCCGGGCGCGGGCGCACGCGCCTGCCACTCGTACCAGCCCCGCGCCGGCATGAGGCAGCGCATGCGTCGATAGCTGTCCCGCCACATCGGCTTGTCCGCCACCTCTTCGCTGCGCGCGTTGAAAGTGAGCGTCGGCAGCTTCGCTTTGCTCCACCAGTGCGGGACGAGACCCCAGCGCGCCGCCAGGAGCTCGGAGGCGCCGTCCGCGGCGCGATGGACGATGGGCACGATGCTGGTCGGCGCGGCGTTGAAGCTCCCGCGAAGCGGATTCCAGTGGCGGCGATCCAGCGTCCAGAACCGCTCCAGCGCCGCCTCGTCCGGCGTGACGTAGCGACCGCACATGCCTCAGTCTTCGATCGACCGGATGACGCGGCACGGATTGCCCGCGGCGAAGACGCCATCGGGAATGTCGCGCGTGACCACACTGCCTGCGCCGATCACCGACCGCGCCCCGATGCGCACGCCGGGGCAGACGATCGCACCGCCGCCGACCCACACGTCGTCGCCGATTTCGACCGGTGCGCCCAGCTCGAGGCCGGTCTGGCGCTCGATTGCCCGCAGCGGGTGCGTCGCCGCGTAGATCTGCACGGCCGGCCCGCAAAGCACGCGCGACCCGATCCGCACCGGCGCCACGTCGAGCACCACGCAGTTGAAGTTGAAGAAGACCTTGTCGCCGAGCGTGATGTTGCGGCCGTAGTCGCAGAAGAAGGGCGGCTCGATCCAGACACCCTCGCCCGACGCCGGGATCAGCTCCCGAATGAGCCGTGCGCGCTCTTCGCCCTGGTCATCGCGCGTGTGGTTGAAGGCTTGAAAGAGCAGCCGCGCGCGGCGCCGGTCGGCGCAGAGCGCCGCATCGAGCGGGTCGTAGAGCTCGCCCGCCAGCATCTTTTCGCGTTCGCTCATCGCGTCACTTGCGCACCGCGCAGGCCGGGTTGTCGGCAAGGGTGTGCTGCGCGAAAAAGGCCCACATCATGCGGCTCGCATCGGGTCCCCGCGGATCGTTGTACGGGTACTTCACGCGTTCGTCGGGGCTCTGGCGGCCATCGTCGCCGCCGCTCCACGCGTGGCCCAGTCCCGTGACCAGCACCTCCTGCAGCAAGGGCTTGCCACCGCGCGCCAGCGTCGACACGACATAGGCATGTCCACCGGCCTCTCCCGCAACCGCCTGCTTCGTAAGCCGCGTTGCGGCGACGCTGTCGTTGTCCTGCCCGTCGTCGCACAAGTCGTCCACCTGCGCGAATTGCTGCACGACGTCGCCCGCCGCTTTCGGCAGCACCTTGTCGTCCTCGGTACCGTGGATCACCAGCATGGGGAGGGTGCGCCGTCCGCCGCCCCGGCAGTCGAAGGCTGCCCGCCCGGACTTCTCGGCGTCGTACGGATACGCCTTCTCCATGACCCGCAGTCCCGCGATCGGATTGTCCGCGACGCCGTAGGGAAAACCGGAGTGCACGGCCGCCGCCGCGAAGACGTCGGCATAGCAGCTGGCGAGGATCGCGGCAAACGCCCCGCCCGCCGAGATGCCCGCCACGTAGATGCGCTCGGCGTCGACGCTGTAGCGCGCGCGGACATCGTCGACCATCGCCATCACGATCGCCGCCTCGCCGCCTCGCGCCTGCGTGCTCGGGTCGAACCAGTTCCAGCACGAGTAGCCGTTGGCGAGCGCGCTCTGGCGCGGGTAGAGCGCGAGGAAGCCGTGCTCGTCGGCGAGCCGGTTCATGCGCGTGCCGGCGGCGAAGCTCTCGGGGTCCTGCTTGCAGCCGTGCAGCATGACCACGAGCGGCATCGGCTTGCCCTTGACGTAGCTCGCGGGCACGTAGAGCCGGTAGTCGCGGCTCCTGGAGACGATCCAGTTGTAGGTCAAACCACCATCGGGGCTCGCGACGCTGACGGCAGGGAGAAACTCGCCCTGCGGTCCGGCTGCGCGCGCGAGGGCGCAGACGAGGAGACTGGCGACAAAAAGCATGCGCATCAGCGTGGGCTTCGTTCAGGAAGAGCGTCGCGTGGCGACGAAGAAGGCGACCACACCGGCGACCAGCATGGCAACGCCCGACCAGACCAATTCCATCCGTGCGCGCACGACGTTGCGCCGCACCTGCAGGCTGATGCCCGCGAGCGGCAGCTCGGGCGGCCTGGTCTCTTCGAGCACGAACGTATAGGCGGCAGCGCTCGGCACGTCGACCGTCGCGACCAGCTCCGACCAGCGCTGATCCGGGCCCTGACTGGTGCCGCGGCCGATCGTCACCTGTTTCTCCACGAGCGGACTGCCGCCCACCAGCAAGTGCGCCCGGTACGCGTTGCTGCGCACGGGTTCGATGTGCACGTCGCCCACCACCTCGAACACAAGGGCCAGACCCACCGTGTTCATCGCCGGATCGAGCGCGAGCTCCACCGGCTGGAACGTGTTCGCGTTCGAAAATCGCATCACGTCGCCGCTCGGCAGCGTGAAGCGCGCCCCCTTCTCGCCCAATCGGTGCTCTCCCACGCTGCCGCCGCTGAAGAACGCGGCCCACGCGTAATAACCAGGTCCGAGCACGAGCCCCACCAGGATCAGCAGCACCGGGAAGCGGGTCACGCGCTTGCCTGCACAGTTCAGTACGGCCGGATCGGCGTCACTTCGACCTGTGTCTCGATCCAGCGGCGCACGATCGCGTCGACCGTGCCGCGCCGCTTCATCTCGCGCACTGCCGCATCGAGCTGCGCCTTCAGCTGCACGTCGTTCTTGCGCACCGCCCACGCGAGATATTCATCCGTGAGCGGGGTGTACAGACCGACCAGTCCGGCGCCGCCCGCGTTGCTCGCCATGCCGAAGCGCCAGATCGACGGTGCGTCGTGGATGAAGTACTCCACCGTGCCCGCTGCGAGCGCGGCTGCGGCCGCGTCGCTGTCGGGGAAGACGACCACCTCCGCCTGCGGCAGATCGAGACGCACGTACTGTTCACCCGTCGTCCCGCTGACGACGGCGATGCGTCGCCGTGGATCGCGCAGCCGCGCGGGCTGTCCGAGCCGCGGCACGTCCTGTTCGCGTATCAGCACCATCTGCCCGGCGCGCAGATAGGGCTCGACAAAGGCGACCTGCTGCGCGCGCGCGTCGGTCACCGACATGCCGGACATGATCACGTCGATCTTGCCCGACTGCAGCGCCGGGATCAGTTCCGCCCAGGGCACCTGCTTGATCGTCACGGTCATGCCGGTCTCGCGCACCACTTCGCGCACGAGGTCGACCTCGATGCCCACGAGCTCCCCGTCTTCGCGAAACGAAAGCGGTGGATAGTTCGCCGCCATGCCGACCCGGATTGTCCTGGGGGCCGCGCTCTCGGCCTTGGACGAGGGCGCATCGGCCTTGCTCCGCCATGGCATCCAACCGCAGCCCGCAAGAAATACCGTGAAACACACGAGGATGGGAACGACGGCGCGCCTCAAGCGACACCTCCTTCGTATACGGCGATCATGTTGGTCGAGACCTGTGGAATGCCCGCGATTGTGCCAGATCACGACAGGAAAATCGTGTTACGGCCGCCCGAGAAGAAAGTAAAACGAGTCGTACCCCGCTGTCGACCGGCCATAGGCGACGTAGACCGGCCCGATGATCGTGTCGGCGCCCCAGAAGACGCTGAACCCGCCCAGGTACTCATTCGTCAGCAGCGGATCGTTCGGGCCGTTCATGCGCCCCACCTCGGCCGTGCCGCCGAGATAGAGCCCGGTGCCCAACTGCGGCGGCAGGCGGTCGTACTTGTAGTAGTACGCCAGCCGTCCGAGGACGTATTGCGTGCCGGTGAGCTGACCGATCTGCAGGCCCGACAGCCGCTGAAAACCGCCCAAGATGAAAGGGTCGTAGACCGGAAGGTCGCCGCTCGGCGTTCCGCCACCCGACAGTCCCAGGCTCAAGGTGTGGCGATCGAGGCTTTTCGCGACCAGCAGCGAAGCATCCGCCTTCGTGTACTGATCTTCGGATCCCATGGCGGACTGGGTCGAGAACATGCGCGCCAGGCCGAGGTAGCCGTCCCGCGGGAAATCGGTGTCGTCGAGCTGATCCACGAGCGCGCGCGCGGTGACGCCCGCCTGGAACAGCTCGAAGCGTGTCAGGTCGACCACCCCGAAGTCCGGGCTCGCCTCCAGCCACCCCGCGAACGGTCCGAGACGCACGTCGAACAGACGGCTCTGGTACCCGAGGTCGAGGTGCGCGCGCGCATACTTGACGCCGTAATTGCCCAGCAGCTGGTTGTTGAAGTAAAACTGCGTGGGCTGCGCCTGCAGCTCGATGCGCGGCGCGACGAAGCCGACGTACTTGAGGTCGAGCGGCTGATAGAACTCGCTCACGAAACGATTGGTGAATCCGACCTGCGCATCGGTACGCCATTCCGCGCCGAGGCGGTTGAGCCAGGTCTTGCGGTAGCTCGCCAGCAGATTGAAACGCTGTCCGTCCTGGAAATCCGTGTACAGGCCGAGCCCGAACTTGATGTAGTTGGGGCCCCAGGATTTCTCCGTCGCGTTGATGAGGACCGCGCGCTTGCCATCGTCATCGACGAGGCTGTAGTCGACCTGATCGAAATCGCCGCGCCCGAACAGGCGCTTCAAGTCGCCGTCGAGCGCCTGGCTCGTGAACGCGTCGCCGGGCTGCACGCTGAGCTCGGACTTGATCACCTCCGGGTTGACCAGCTTGGTGCCGGTCGCAACCCGGATCTCCGCGATCGGGACCGGCGCGGTACGCCGGCTCTCGCGCGCCGCCACCCAGGCCGCGTAGTCGGGCTCCGGCAGCTGCAGGGCGAGCAGCCGCTGCGTTTCGCCGCGCGCGGCTTTGCTCCCGCTCCGGATCGCCTCGGCGTAGCGCGCGAAGTCGGCGGAGCTGATGCCGGTCAGCTCCGGGGTAATCAGGACATCGGTCTCCTTGAGGGAGCTCAACGACTGCGACACGTTGAGCTCGGTCATGAGATTGACCGACTGCAGCGCGACCGCGAACACGGACTTCAACTGGTCGCGCTTGCCGAGCGGCGTGCCGAGGTTGACCGCGATGACCACGTCGGCGCAGGTGGCGCGCGCGACATCGACCGGCAGGTTGCGCACGAGACCGCCGTCGACGTAGAGCTGACCGTCGATCTGCACCGGTGCGAACGCGCCCGGCACCGACATGCTGGCCCGCATCACGCGCGTAAGATCGCCGTGGTCGAAGACGCGCATCTCGCCGGTTTCGAGGTTCGTCGCCACCGCGCGATAGGGCACCGGCAGCTCGTCGAAGTTGGCGATCGCCACGCCGCCCGAGATCGTGATCAGATCGCGCAGGAAGAGCTCGAACTTGTAGCCGGACGTGGTACCCGCCGGAAGCTGCACCTCACCGTCCCGATAGCCGAGCTCGATATCCCAGAGCGACGTGAAATCGTCCTTGCGGCGGCGCATCGGACGATCCAGCCGCCCCGGGTCGTCGATGAGGAGATCGTCCCATTCGAGCTTCGACACGCGCCGCTCCATCTCCTCCGGCGCGATCCCCGCGGCATAGACGCCGCCCACGACCGCGCCCATGCTCGTGCCCGCGATGCAGTCGATCGGCACGCGCAGTTCCTCCAGCACCTTGAGCACGCCGATATGCGCGAAGCCGCGGGCGCCGCCGCCCGAGAGCACCAGCCCGATGCGGGGCCGGCCTTCACGGGTCGGGGGCTGTGCGAGGTCTTGCAGGTCGGCAGCCGTCGCGGCCGTGCCTGCAAGCGTCACGGCGAACCAGACCAGCAGGGCGATCGGCGAGGCAGTGCGAAGGGCGACGTTCGACATGGCAGGGAGCGAATCTCGCGCACGAACACCGCGCATTGTAGCGGTACCCGCCGCATGCGAACGCGCCGCCCTCGCCGCCTCGGTATCATGTGTGCCCCATCCCCACCGCACAGGATCTCGCAGCTTGAGCCCCACAGCACCGCGCCGCGGCGCGGAACACGACGTCCATGGCGATGAGCGCGCGCCGGCGC
>JBDHRV010000173.1:0-6373 GCA_039807745.1 Burkholderiales bacterium | reverse complement strand
AACGATCCGCAGAAGCCCTTCGTGACCTCCGGCATTCGCATCGGCTCGCCGGCGATGACCACGCGCGGGTTCAGGGAGGCCGAGGCCGAGACGCTCGCCAATCTGATCGCCGAGGTGCTGGAGGCCCCCGGGGACGAGGCCAACTTGAAGCGCGTGGCCACCGAGGTCCAGAACCTCTGCAATAAGTTTCCGGTGTACGCTTGAGCACCTTCGTCCGGTGGTGGCGCGCACCGGACGCCGATGCTCGACGACCCTCAAGACGCAGGCCACGCGGCCATGCACCGCGTGTGACCTGCTTTCCAGAAGCAAATAGACCATTCGGATGGAGGCAAACGACATGAACCGCATACCCGGACGCAACTTCCTCTTCGTTCCCGGACCAACCAACGTACCGGACCGCGTCCAGCGCGCGATGATGGTAGCCATGGAGGACCACCGCTCCTCCCGCTTTCCGGACCTCACCAAGAGCCTGTTCGAAGACCTGAAAAAGGTCTTCAAGACCGAGACCGGGCAGGTCTTCATCTTCCCGTCGTCCGGCACCGGCGCGTGGGAAGCCGCGATCACCAACACCCTCTCGCCGGGCGACAAGGTTCTGACGTTCCGCTTCGGGCAGTTCAGTCATCTGTGGGCCGACATGGCGGAGCGCCTGGGGCTCGAGCCGGACGTCGTCGACGTCGAGTGGGGCGAGGGCGTGCCGCCCGACGTTGTGGAATCCAAGCTGCGCGCGGACAAGGGGAACAAGATCAAGGCGGTCATCGTCTGCCACAACGAGACCGCGACCGGTGTGACGAGCGACATCGAGGCCGTGCGCAAGGCGATGGACGCAGCGAAGCACCCGGCGCTGCTCTTCGTCGACACGGTGAGCTCGCTCGCCAGCATCGATTTCCGCATGGACGAGTGGCGGGCCGACTGCGTCGTGAGCGGTTCGCAGAAAGGTTTGATGCTGCCGGCCGGACTCGCCATCCTCGCCACGAGCCAGAAGGCGCTCGACGCACGCGCCAGCGCGCAGATGAAGCGCTGCTACTTCGATCTCGACGACATGATCAAGAGCAACCCCTCCGGCTACTTCCCCTACACGCCGGCGCTGCCGCTGCTCTACGGTCTGCGCGAATCGCTCAACATCATTTTCGAGGAGGGACTCGAAGACATCTTTGCGCGGCACAACCGTCTCGCCCAGGGGGTGCGCGAAGCGGTCATCAACGGTTGGGGGTTGCGGCTGTGCGCGAAGGAGCCGAAATGGTGGTCGGACACGGTGAGCGCAATCGTCGTCCCCGAAGGTATCAACGGCGCGCACGTGATCGACGTCGCGTTCCGTCGTTACAATCTGGCGCTGGGTGCGGGCCTTTCGAAGGTCGCGGGCAAGGTGTTCCGCATCGGCCACCTCGGCGATCTGAACGAGCTGATGCTGCTCGGCGCCTTGGGTGGCGCCGAGATGGCGATGCGTGACGTCGGTATCGACATCGAACCCGGCAGCGGTGTGGCCGCCGCGCAGGAATACTGGCGCCGTACCGACCCGGTGCCGAAGAAGCGCGTGAGTCGCCAGGAAGTGGTCTACGCGTCGCACTCGGCGGGCTCGCTCGAAGGACAATAAGCGAGAGACAGCTCACGCCGCCGAGTTCCACTGCTCGGCGGCGTTGCTTCGGCCGAACCTCTCCGTCAGCTTCACTTTCACGACTGGACGCGCACATGAAGAAGCTACTCCTGCAGATCGATCCCGATCCGATTCCCGCCACCTTCGATACGGTGGTTGCCTACGACGGCGGCGCCGATCACGTGGTGACCTACCCCAACATCGATCCCGACAACGTGCACTGGATTACCGATGGCGCGATCTTCACCCGCGCGCCGAAGGATAAGCGGTTCACCGCGATCTTCGTCGGCGGCAGCAACATGGCGAAAGGCGAGACGCTGTTCAAGGCGGTGAAGAAGAAATTCTTCGCCGATTTTCGCGTATCGGTGATGCTCGACTCCAACGGCTCGAACACGACCGCCGCAGCGGGCGTTGCGGTGATGGCGAAGAACCGCGGCCTCGCCGGCAAGAAGGCCGTGGTGCTTGCCGGCACCGGCCCGGTCGGCATGCGCGCCGCCGTGATGCTCGCGCGCGAAGGTGCGACGGTTACGCTCACTTCGCGCAAGATGGAGCGCGCGCAAGCCTCGTGCGACCAGATTCAGAAGAGCTTCGGGGTGACAGTGACGCCGGTGCAGGCAATGAGCAACGAGGACCGCGCGGCGGCGCTGCAGGGCGCGCACGTGTGCTTCGCGACCGGTGCGGCAGGCGCGCAGCTGCTGGAGAAGAGCCACTGGCAGGAGCACCCGACGCTGCAACTGATCGCCGACGCGAACGCGACGCCGCCGCTCGGCGTGGACGGGGTCGAGATGTTCGACAAGGCCAAGGAGCGTGGCGACAAGGTGGTGTGGGGCGCGATCGGTTTCGGCGCGCTCAAGCTCGCGGTGCACCGCGCGTGCGTCGGCAAGCTGTTCGAGGCCAACGACCGCGTCTTCGACGCGGAAGAGATCTATGCCGTTGCCAAGGAAATGGCGTGAGGTGACATCATGAGCCAGACTCTGCAATCCTTTCTCGACGCACTCGCGAGCAATGCGCCGGCCCCCGGCGGCGGTGCGGCCGCGGCGCTGATGGGCGCCACCGGCGCCGCGCTGGTTTCGATGGTGTGCAACCTGACCCTTGGCAAGCCGAAATACGCCGAGGTGGAAGGCGACATGAGCGCACTGCGCGAGCAGTCCGAGGCTCTGCGCGCGCGCCTGACCGCGATGATGGAAGACGACCAGGCGGTCTTCAGGACGCTGATGTCGGCATACGGGCTGCCGAAGCAGACCGACGAGGAGAAGGCCGCGCGCAAGCAGGCGATCCAGGAAGCGCTCAAGCGTGCGACGGAAGTCCCGCTCGCCTGCGCCCGCGCCTGCGTGGAGGCCATCGCGCTTTCGCGCGAAGCTGCGGAGAAGGGCAGCCTGCAGGTCGTGAGCGATGCCGGAGTCGCCGTCGCCGCGGCCGAGGCGGGGCTTAAGAGCGCGGCGCTCAATGTGTGGATCAATGTGCCCAGCATCGAGGACAAGGCCTTCGCCGAGGGTGCGAGCAAGGCGATCGCCGCGCTGATCGACGCCGGCGGCGAGGACGGCGCCGCCGTCTACGCGCTCGTCAAGTCGAAGCTGTAGCGGGCCGCATCGTTCGATACCGAGGTTGCGCCCGACGCGCGATTCGCGCTTTAATCGGGCGTGACCGCCACCCTGATCGCCTGTCATGAATGCGACCTCCTGCAGCGGGAGGTAGAGTTGCCGCCCGGCGGGGTCGCGCGTTGCCGCCGCTGCGCGGCGACTCTCTACCGCCGCCCGAAGCACGGTGTCGACCACACCCTCGCCTGGCTGCTCGCCGCCGCCGCGCTTTTTCTCATCGCCAACGCGTTCCCGCTCGTGAGCCTGGACATCGGCGGGCAACAAACCTCGGCGACCCTGCACGGAGCGGCCCGTGCACTGCACGACCAGGGCATGACCGTTGTCGCGCTGCTGGTGGTCGGAACGACCATCGCGGCGCCTGGGCTCGGCATCGCCGCGATGCTCTACCTGCTCCTGCCGCTGTGGTTCGGCCGCAGCGCACCCGGCAGCATGTCGCTGGCGCGTCTGGTTCAGTCCGCTTCGCCGTGGGGGATGCTCGAAGTGTTCATGCTCGGCATCATCGTGGCGCTGGTGAAGCTCGCGCACCTGGCCTCCGTCGTTCCGGGCGTGGGTCTGTGGGCGTATGCCGCGCTGATGTTCGCGTTCATCGCCGCGGCGCGCTCCTATGACTCCCATCGTATCTGGGCGCGCCTGACGAGCATCGGGGGCGCCACCACGTGACACCGGAAACGACCGCCGCGAGCGCGGGTCTCGCGGTGTGTCACGCCTGCGATCTCGTGAGCCGCCTGGGGCGTGACGTGCACGCGGCGCATTGCCCACGCTGCGGCGCGTCCGTGCACTTGCGCAAGCCGGGCAGCATCGCCCGGTCCTGGGCGCTGCTCATCACCGCGGCGGTGCTGTACGTGCCCGCGAACGTGCTGCCGATCATGCACACCGGATCGCTCTTCGGCGCGCAGAGCGACACCATCCTGAGCGGCATCGTGTATCTCTGGCACGCCGGCTCGTGGGATCTCGCCGTCATCGTGTTCGTCGCGAGCATCGTGGTGCCGCTCGCCAAGCTCATCGCGCTCGCGTTCCTGCTGGTGTCGGTGCAGCGGCGCTCGACGTGGCAGCCGATGCAGCGCGCGAAGCTCTACCGCGCGGTCGAGTTCGTCGGCAAGTGGTCGATGCTGGATGTCTACGTCGTCGCACTGCTCGCAACGCTGGTGCACTTCCAGTCGCTCGCGACGATCACGGCGGGCACGGGTGCCGTGGCCTTCGGCGCGGTCGTGGTGACCACGATGTTCGCGGCGATGGCGTTCGACCCGCGCCTCATTTGGGATCCCGTGAGCGAAGCGAGGGCGCGCCGTGCCTGAGTCGCCGGGTCTGCCCGACGTGCCCGAAGCCGTTGCGGAACCTCCACGCCGCCACTCGCTGCCCCTCGTATGGCTGCTGCCGGTCATTGCGATCGCGGTCGGCGGCTGGCTCGCCGTGCGGGCGATCCTCGAGCACGGACCCACCATCACGATCACTTTCCGCTCCGCCGAGGGACTCGAGGCGGGCAAGACGAAGATTCGGTTCAAGGAGGTCGAGATCGGCACGGTGACGGCGATCACGCTCTCCAGCGACCGCACCGGCGTGGTGGTGACCGCCGACATCGCCAAGTCGGCCGAGAACCTCATCGTGGAGGACACGCGCTTCTGGGTGGTGCGTCCGCGCATCACGGGCGGCGGCATTTCCGGCATCGGCACACTGCTGTCCGGGGCATACATCGGCATGGACGACGGTGACTCCACGACCGCGCGGCGCAGTTTCATCGGGCTCGAGGCGCCACCCGTGCTCACCGCCGGCCTGCCAGGCAGCGAGTACAAGTTGCGGGCCGACAGTCTGGGCTCGATCACGTTCGGCACGCCGGTGTATTTCCGCCGGCTCGAAGTCGGCGAGGTGATCGCGTACGATCTCGACGAGGATGGCAGCGGGTTCAACGTGCGCGTGTTCGTGAACGCACCGTACGACCGCTTCGTGCGGCGGAACACGCGCTTCTGGCAGGCGAGCGGCATCGATGTCGCACTCAGTGCGAGCGGCCTCCAGGTCAATACCGAATCGTTCTCCGCCATGCTTCTCGGAGGCATCGCATTCGGCACGCCGCCCGACGCGGCACCGCCCCAGCCTGCCGACGCCGGAACCCCGTTCACACTCTTCGACACCCGTGCTGCGGCGTTCAAGCGCGAGGATACGGTCGAGCAGCGATACGTGGCCGTGTTCCGTGAATCCGTACGGGGCCTGGAGGTGGGCGCGCCGGTGGATTTCCGCGGCATCATCATCGGCGAGGTGTCCGCGATCGAGGTCGACTTCTCTCCCGGTCGCAAGGAGGTCGTCATGGCGGTCGAGTTGCGCGTCTTTCCGCGGCGGCTGCGGCGACTCGCGCGGGAAGCAAAGGAAAAGGACGCGGAAACAACGGAGACCGATATCCACACGCAGATCGACCGTATGGTTGCTGCCGGCTTTCGTGCGCAGTTGCGCACCGGCAACCTGATCACCGGCCAGCTCTACGTCGCGCTCGACTTCTTTCCCAAGGCGGCCAAGGCGCAGGTGGACTGGAACAAATCGCCGCCCGAGCTGCCGACCATCTCCGGTGGTCTCCAGGAGCTGCAGACCACCCTTACCAGCATCGCGACGAAGCTCGACAAGATCCCCTACGACAAGATCTCGGACGACCTGCGGCAGTCGCTGCAGTCGCTCGATCGGATGCTCGGCGGTGTCGACACCCTGGTCAGGCGGCTCGACGCCGAGTTGACGCCCGAGGTCAAAGCGACGCTCGCCGAAGCGCGCCGCACCATTGCGAGCGCCGAGCGCACGCTCGCCGCGGATTCGCCGATGCAGCAGGAGACGCGCGAAGCCTTGCGCGAAATTGCGCGCGCTGCCGCTTCGCTGCGTGCGCTGACCGATCTGCTCGAGCGCCAACCGGGGGCACTGATTCGCGGCAAGACGGAGGAAGCGCTGCCATGATGCGCAGCTGGCTGCTGGTGCTCGCGGTGCTCGTGGCGGCCGGGTGTGGGAGCGCTCACGCGCCGCGCCTCTATACGCTCGATGCCGCCGTGCCGGGTGGTGCGGGCAGTGCGGATTCCTCGCTTAGCGTTTACATCGGCGCCGTCGTCGTCCCCGAATCCGTCGATCGCCCGCAGCTGATGGTGCGCACCGGCGCCAGCGAAGTGGCACCCGTCGACGGCCATCGCTGGGCCGAGCCGCTCAAGGTCGCGATCGG
>JBDHRV010000172.1:0-6497 GCA_039807745.1 Burkholderiales bacterium | reverse complement strand
TTCTCGTCCGAGATCTGCACGAAGATCGACCCGCTGTCGGTCAGCAGCTCCTTCGCCACCATCAGGCGGTCGCGCAGATAGGCGAGATAGGAATGGACACCAAGGGTCCAGGTGTCCCGGTACGCCTTCACCATCTCGGGCTCGCGAGTAAGGTCAGCCTCCTTGTCCTTCACGTCGCGCCGGCCGACCTCGGGCTGGAAGTTGGAGGCGAACTTGATGCCGTAGGGCGGATCGATGTAGATCGTCTGCACGCGGCCGGCGAGGTTCTCGCGCCGCGCGAGCGACGCCATCACCTGCAGGCTGTCGCCGAGAATCATGCGGTTCGCCCAGTCCATGTCGTGCTGGTAGAACTGCACCGCCTCGCGGTAGCTCAACTGGGGATCGGCGAAGAGATCGCGCTGCACGTCCTGCCGCGCGGCGACCTTGACGATGGCCTGGGCGGCGATGCGCTCGTGGATGTGGAGTGCGACGGGCTCCACTTCGAATCCGCGCTTCTCGCGCTTGCCCGCCCATTCGAGCCAAGGCTCGCGATCGCGCAGCGCCTCGGCGAGCTGCGCCGCTTCCTCGTCGCGCTGCGCCCGCCGGCGGGCGATCTCCAGCAACTCCGGCAGCCGGTCGGCCGCACCGGTGCCATCGAAGCGCAGCACCGGCGGCCGGTGCGGATCGTATTCGTAGCGGATGCGCGGCGCCTGCTGCAGCTTGCCCTGCGCAGCCAACCCTGCCGGCGGAATGTTCGTGCGCCGCGCGTCGAAGCGGTAGTCGGTGACGGCCGGGTCGGCACGCGTGGCTACCGGCGCGGCAACAGAGCCGGTTCTCTTCTTCGGCATCGCGGTGGACTCCCCCCTTGAAACGTCTCGGATTGATTATGCCGAGATCCGCGCCGGCCCGCGGGCCGACGGCGCCATATCCTTACCCCGCCACCATTTTCCACCCCGCCAGGCACAGCAGGGCGAAAAGCGCCGCCACCATGTCGTCGAGCATCACCCCCAACCCATCCTTCAGGTGACGGTCGATGTACCGTATGGGCGGCGGCTTCAAGATGTCGAAGAGGCGAAAGAGCAGAAACGCGAATGCCTGCCACAGCAGCGTGCGAGGCGTGAGAAAGAGCACGGCGAGGAACGCCACGGTCTCGTCGAACACCATGCCGCCGTGGTCGTGCACGCCCAGCGCGTGGCCGGTGCGGCCGGTGGCCCAGACGCCGACCCAGAACAGCGCCGCCAGCGCGAACACCCAGGTGAGCGCATCCAGCCTGGGGTCGAGGACGGCGAAGATCGGAAACGCCAGCAGCGTCCCGAAGGTGCCCGGCGCGAACGGGATCAGCCCGATCCCGAAGCCGAAGGCGAGAAAGTGCGAAGGGTGACCCAGCACGAAGCGCCAGCTCGGCTGGCGCGGCGGTGCCGCGACCGCGCTCACGGCTGCTCCGGCGGGACGAATCCGGAATCGCGCGCGAGCGCGCCGAAGTGGTCCCAGCCGGTGATGCCGATGCTCACCGGCTCGCCCTTCGCGTCGACGATGGTAAGACCGGCCCCTTCTTCGATGCGTCCGATGCAGGTCAGCGCAATGCCGGCCCGCTTGCCGATCTGCAGGGCGTCGCCATGGCGCTCGGCGGGCGCGGTAAAGCAGAGCTCGTAGTCGTCGCCGCCGGCCAGCATCGCCCGCAATGCCGCCGCGGCCGGCAGCTTGCGATCGACCAGACGCGAGCGCGGTACCCGCGCCAGCTCGATCACACCGGCCACCTGCGAGCGCTCGAGAATGTGACCGAGGTCGGCTGCCAGGCCGTCGGAGACATCGATGCAACTGTGCGCGATCCCGACCAGGGCGCGGCCGAGCCCCACGCGCGGCGACGGCTCGTGCAGTCGCGGCGAGTACATCGCCACCTCGTGCGGCTCCAGCACGATCGAGTGATCGAGATGTGCGAGCACGAGCGCGGCGTCGCCCAGCTGCCCCGATACCCAGATCTCGTCCCCCGGTTTGGCGCCGTCGCGCCGCAGCGCAGCGCCCGGTGCCACCTCGCCCATGATCTGGACGCAGATGGTGAGCGGTCCGCGCGTCGTGTCGCCGCCGACGAGATCGACCCGGTAGCGTTTGGCGAGTTGCAGGAAGCCGCGGGCGAAGGGCTCGAGCCACAGCTCGTTGGCTTCGGGCAGCGCCAGTGCGAGTGTGGCCCACCGCGGCGTGGCCCCCATCGCCGCCATGTCGGACAGGTTGACCGCGAGCGCCTTGTGGCCGAGTTTGACGGGGTCGGCGTCCCGATGGAAGTGGCGCCCCGCGATGAGCATGTCGGTAGACACCACGAGGTCGGCATCGGGCGTCAACCGGATCAGGGCGCAGTCGTCGCCCACACCCAATATCGCCTGCGGTGCAGGGCGCGTGAAAAAGCGACGGATGAGGTCGAACTCGGAGAGCATGGCGTCGATCGAATCTGGGAAAGGGCCATTCTAAAGGGATATGGCGACCGCTAACCAGCACCCCGTCACCCGATCGCATCCAATGATTGCGGCATTCGGCATCCTCTTCGGACTCACGCTCGTCACGGTCGCGGCCTGGTTCATCCGGCGCGACCGGCGTCGCGCCGCGGCGCAAGCCGTGCTCGGGCGTGGCCGATGATCGCCGCAGTCGCCACGAGGCGCGCCGAAGCCGGCGACTTGCCGGCAATCCGCGCCCTTCTGGCAGCGACAGGCTTGCCCACGGCGGACATCACCGCGTGGAGCGCCCCGTGGTTCCTGCTGGCCGTGGAAGGGGACGTCGTGGTGGGCACCGCTGCCGTCGAACCGTGTGGCAGCTTCGGGCTGCTGCGGTCGCTGGCGGTGCGACCGGACCGGCGCGGACAGGGTATCGGGCGGCATCTGGTCGCCGCGTGCGAGGCGCGCGCGGACGAGGCGAGGTTACGCGGACTCTATCTCCTCACGACGACCGCGAGACATTTCTTTCGCGCGCTGGACTACGACGATCTCGAGCACTGGGAGCTGCCGGAGGCGATTCGCGAGACCAAGGAATACGACAGCGCGTGCCGGGGCAGCAAGGCGATGATGAAGCGGCTGCGCTGACGCCTCGCGGGCAGCCGCGCCCTCACTCCCCTGCCCGCGCCTTCGCCGCAAAGCGGTCGAGCACGCCGTTCACGTACTTGTAGCCGTCCGTGCCGCCGAAGGACTTCGCGATCTCGATCGCCTCGTTGATGACGACGCGGCGCGGGATCTCCGGACGATGCACGAGCTCGTAGGCGCCTATCAGCAGGATCGCGTGCTCCACGGGCGAGAGCGCGTTCGGGGCGCGATCGAGGTAAGGCGTGAGCGCGTCGCGCAACGCCGCCGCATCGTCGACGACCCCCCGGAGCAGCACTTCGACATATTCCCGCTCGGCGAGCCGGTACGCCTCGTCTTCCTGCAAGTGGGCGAGGATCGCGCCTGCATCCTGGCCGCCGACCAGCCACTGGTAGAGACCCTGCAGCGCGAGCTCGCGCGCGCGCCGCCGTCCGCCGCGCGACTTCGCGCCGTCGTCTGGCGCCTCAGCCCTTGCCATCGATCCGCCGCAGCAGGTTCGCCATCTCGACTGCCGCTTCGGCGCACTCGGCTCCCTTCAGACCCATGCGGGCCAGTGCCTGATCGTCGTCCTCCGTCGTCAGCACACCGTTGGCGACCGGCAGCCCGGCATCGAGCTGCACGGTCATGATGCCCTCGGCGGAACGGTCCGACACCACTTCGAAGTGATAGGTCTCGCCACGGATCACGGCGCCGAGCGCGATCAGCGCGTCGAAGCGTCCCGAGTTCGCCAGCTTCTGCAGCGCCAGCGGCAGCTCGAGCGCACCCGGCACGGTCACGATCAGAACGTCCTCGCGCGCGACGCCGAGCTTGATGAGCGTCGCGGTGCAGCTCGACAGCAGCCCGTCCCCGACCTCGGGATTGAAGCGGGACATGGCGATACCGATGCGCAGCCCCTCGCCCTCGAGGCTGCGCTCGACCTCCCGGATGTCGTCGTATCGGCTCAACTCTACGTCTCCTTGAACGTTTCAAGCCCCGCGTCGGGCTGCAGATAGCCCGTCACATCGAGGTCGAAGCCGCTCCAGCTCGGCATCTTGCGCGGTACGGCGAGCAGCTTCATGCGGGCAATGCCGAGGTCGCGCAGAATCTGGGTCCCGATGCCATAGTTGCGCAGAGTCTTGCCCTCCCAGCGCCCGACGGCGTCCGGCTGCAAGCGCGCGAGCACGTCCGCCCCCGATTCGGTGCGGTGGAGCAGGACGAGGACCCCGCACGGCGCGGCCGCGACCAGTTCCATCGCGCGGTGCAGGCTCCACGAGTGCCGGCGGCTTTCGAGGTCGAGCATGTCCACCACCGACAGGGGTTCGTGCACGCGCACGAGCACTTCGGTCTCCGGCGCGATCGTGCCGCGCACGAGCGCGATGTGGGTGGCATCGCCGGTCTTGTCGCGATAGGCGATGAGCCGGAAGCGTCCGTAACTGGTCTCGATGTCGCGCTCCAGCACGCGCTCGACCAGCGACTCGGTGCGGCCGCGATAGTGGATGAGATCGGCGATGCTGCCGATCCTGAGCTGGTGCATGCGCGCGAATTCGACGAGGTCGGCGAGCCGCGCCATCGAGCCGTCGTCCTTCAGGATCTCGCAGATCACCGCCGCGGGCGTGAGGCCGGCGAGCTGTGCGAGGTCGCAGCCGGCCTCGGTGTGTCCGGCGCGCGCCAGCACCCCGCCCTTGTGCGCCATCAGCGGAAAGACGTGCCCCGGCTGCACGATGTCCGACGCCCGCGCGTGTTTGGCCACCGCGACCCGGATCGTGCGCGCGCGGTCGGCCGCGGAGATGCCGGTGGTGACGCCTTCCGCCGCCTCGATCGACACGGTGAAGTTGGTGCCGAGCGGCGAGCGGTTCGAGACCGCCATCGGCGGCAGATTCAGTTGCCGGCAGCGCTCCTCGGGGAGCGTGAGGCAGATGAGTCCGCGCCCGTAGCGCGCCATGAAATTGATCGCCTCGGGCGTGACGAAATCGGCGGCGAGCACGAGATCGCCCTCGTTCTCGCGATCCTCCTCGTCGACCAGCACCACCATCCGCCCGTCGCGGATCTCGTCGAGGATTTCGGGAATGGTGGAGAGCGACACGGCGAAATGTTCGGAAGGAGGTACCGTCGAGGGCACGGCCGCGCGGGCAGCGCGCGGGTCGAAGTCGCGCAATTGTACGCCGCCCGCGCAGCGTCGCCGAGCGGGTCGCCTCGGCTTGTCCTCAGACGGGCCGTTTCCGCCGCTCCATCAACTCCAGGATGCGCCGCGTCAGGATCAATTCCATCGCGTACATCATCTTCCCGCCGGGGATCACCAGGGTGTTGAACCCGGTGATCGTCGATCCCTCGATCAGCCCCTTCAGATGCAGCTTGTACTCGACGTCTGGCTTCGGCTTCAGGAAGTGGATCAGCACCAGGCTCTGGTCGAGCGTCGGCACGTCCCGCGCCACGAACGGGTTGGAGGTGTCGACCATCGGGATGCGCTGAAAGTTGATGTGCGTGCGCGAGAACTGCGGCACGATGTAGTGCATGTAGTCGTACATGCGGCGATGGATCGTGCGCATCACCTCCGCCGTCGCGTAACCCCGCTCCTTCGTGTCGCGGTGGATCTTCTGTATCCACTCGAGGTTGATGGTGGGCGCCACGCCGATCAGGAGATCGACGTGCTGCGCCATGTCGATGTCGTCCGCCACCACCCCGCCGTGCAGACCCTCGTAGAACAGGAGGTCGGTATTCGGCGGCACTGGCTCCCACGGCGTGAAGGTCCCCGGCTCCTGGTCGTAAGGGGCCGCTTCTTCCTCATTGTGGAGGTAGTGCCGCAGCTCTCCGGTGCCGGTCTCGCCGTAGCTCTTGAAGAGTTGCGCCTGCCGGTCGAACAGATTGCCTTCGGGGCCGAAGTGACTGAGATTCCGGTTGTCGCGGTTGGCGCGCTCGACCTCCCGCTTCATTTCCGCGCGATCGAAGCGGTGAAAGCTGTCGCCTTCGACGAAAATCGCCTTGGCATCGACCCGCGCGAAAATATGGGCCAGCGCCTGCCTGACCGTGGTCGTGCCGGCGCCCGACGAACCGGTGACGGCGATGATGGGATGCTTCTTCGACATGGCGACTACCTCCAGACGGCTGATGCTCGGGTTCTGTCCACGCAGCGCGTCAAAATGCCGGCGGCGCGTCGCTCCAGCTCGCGGGGTCCGCGCCCATCTTCTCACCCCGGTCCGCCAGATCGTTCATGGTCTCCTTGACGAACACGCCGGGGACCGGCGGAACCCAGTCGCCGGGGATCGACACGACACGCACCTCGACGTCGGCCTTGCGCTTGAGCCGCGAGATCTCGGCCATAGCGAACAGATGCCGGACGGCGGTGGCCGTGGCCGCGCGCGTGGAGGTCTCCATGCTGCGTTGAATGACCGCCGGCCAGTTCGGCTCCGTCACTTGCGGCACCGGGCGGAACTGATTGTTGAAGATCACCCAGAAGCGCAGCTTCGGCATCGGCAAACC
>JBDHRV010000171.1:0-6502 GCA_039807745.1 Burkholderiales bacterium | reverse complement strand
CGAACGGGTCGTCGCAGAGGCACGCCGCACCGACCTCGAGCGGGCGCGCGAGGTCTGGCGCAAACGCTTCGGCACACCGCCACGCAACGCGCAGGAGCGCGCGAAGCAGATGCGCTTCCTGCAGAGCCGTGGCTTCGCGAGCGAGGTCATCCGCAGCGTCGTAGAGGGCGAGGACGACGCGTCGTAAACCCCGCTGCCACGCCGCCTCCATTGCGCAGCGCACGTGTTCCGGCGACAATCTTCGGCTTACTTTCGATTCCCGCGCGCGGTCCTTGGGCTCGCGCTCAACTTCGCCGATGAAATCCGCCGACATTCGCAAGGCATTCCTGAGCTTCTTCGAGGGTCACGGGCACACCGTGGTCGCGTCGAGTCCGCTCGTTCCGATCAACGATCCCACGCTGCTTTTCACGAACTCGGGGATGGTGCAGTTCAAGGACGTGTTCCTCGGGCAGGACAAGCGCCCTTACACCCGCGCTGCGAGCTGCCAGCGCAGTCTGCGCGCCGGCGGCAAGCACAACGACCTGGAAAACGTCGGGTACACCGCACGTCATCACACGTTCTTCGAGATGCTGGGCAACTTCAGCTTCGGCGATTACTTCAAGCGCAATGCGATCAAGTATGCGTGGGAGTTTCTGGTCGACGAGCTGAAGATTCCCGCCGACCGGCTCTGGGTCACGGTGTACGCCGAAGACGACGAGGCGGCCGATATCTGGCTGAACGAAGTGGGCGTGCCGGCGGAGCGCGTGGCGCGCATCCCGACCCTGGACAACTTCTGGCAGATGGGCGACACGGGTCCGTGCGGCCCGTGCACCGAGATCTTCTACGATCACGGGCCGGAGGTCGAAGGCGGCCCGCCGGGATCGACCGAGGCGGAGGGCGATCGCTTCATCGAGATCTGGAATCTCGTCTTCATGCAGTACAACCGCGACGAGCACGGCACGCTCAATCCGCTGCCCAAGCCGTCGGTGGACACCGGCATGGGGCTCGAGCGCATCGCCGCGGTGCTGCAGGGCGTGCACTCCAACTACGACATCGACCTGTTTCAGGATCTCATCCGCGCAGCCGCGCGCGAGACCGGGGCGAGCGACCTCGACAGCAACTCGCTCAAGGTGATCGCGGATCACATCCGCGCCTGCGCCTTCCTCATCACCGACGGTGTCATACCGGGCAACGAGGGCCGCGGCTACGTGCTCCGCCGCATCGTCCGACGCGCCATCCGTCACGGCTACAAGCTCGGCAAGAAGGAGCCGTTCTTCCATGCGCTGGTGCCCGACCTCGCGCGCGCCATGGGCGAGGCCTATCCCGAGCTGGCCGCAGCGCAGGAGCGCGTGACGCAGGTACTCAAACAGGAAGAGGAGCGCTTCGCGGAAACACTGCACCACGGCATGGCCGTGCTCGAGGGTGCGCTCAAGCGCGAGGACCGCATGCTCGACGGCGAGATGGTGTTCAAGCTCTATGACACCTTCGGCTTCCCGGTCGATCTCACCGCCGACATCGCCCGCGAGCGCGGCATCACGGTCGATTTCGCGGGGTTCGAAGAGGCCATGCAGCGCCAGCGCGAACGCGCACGCGCCGCCTCCCGGTTCCAGATGCAGACCGGCGTCGACTACGTGGGACGTGCGACGGAGTTTCACGGCTACGACACGTTGACCCTGGAGGCCGAGGTCGTCGCGCTTTATCGCGCAGGCACCGCGGTCAAGTTCATCGAGGCCGGCGAAGAAGCCGTCGTCGTGCTCGACCAGACACCTTTCTACGCCGAGTCGGGCGGACAGGTGGGCGACACCGGCGAGCTGCACTCGGGCAACGGCACGTTCACCGTGGGCGACACGCAGAAGATCCAGGCGGAAGTGTTCGGACACAAGGGGTTGCTGCGTACCGGGCGGCTCGCGGTGGGTGACGAGGTCGTGGCGCACGTCGATCCGGTGACGCGCTCGCGCACGATGTACAACCACTCCGCGACGCACCTCATGCACGCGGCGCTGCGCAAGGTGCTCGGGACACACGTCACGCAGAAGGGCTCGCTGGTCGATCAGTGGAAGACCCGGTTCGACTTCTCGCATCCTTCGCCGATGACCCCTGACGAGATCCGGCGCGTCGAGGCCCTGGTCAACGTAGAGATCCGGCGCAACTCGAAGGTCCAGCCACGGCACATGAAGTACGACGAGGCGATCAAGAGTGGCGCGATGGCGCTCTTCGGCGAGAAGTACGGCGACGAGGTGCGCGTGATTGGCATGGGCAACTTCTCCACCGAGCTTTGCGGCGGCACGCACGTGAAGCGCACCGGTGACATCGGCTTTTTCAAGATCCTCTACGAGACGGGGGTAGCCGCAGGCATACGCCGGGTGGAGGCGACGACCGGGGATTCGGCGCTCGCGTACATCCAGCAGCAGCAGGCGCAGCTGGAAGAGATCGCGGCCTCGCTCAAGTCACCGACGCAAGAGGTCACACAGAAGATCGCCCAGATCGTCGACAACGTGAAGCAGTTGGAGAAGGAACTCGCGCGGCTCAAGTCGAAGCTCGCGTCGACCCAGGGCGACGATCTGGCGGCCCAGGCGGTAGCGGTGAAGGGCACCCAGGTGCTCGCCGCGGCGCTCGACGGCGCCGACGCCAAGGCGTTGCGCGAAGCGATGGACAAGCTCAAGGACAAGCTCAAGAGCGCCGCCGTCGTGCTCGCATCCGTCGACGGGCAGAAGGTCTCGCTGGTCGTCGGCGTCACACCGGACCTGACGGGCAAGGTGAAGGCGGGTGAGCTCGCGAACTACGTGGCGGGGCAGGTGGGCGGGAAGGGCGGGGGGCGGCCGGACATGGCGCAGGCGGGCGGCACCGAGCCGGGGCGGCTGCCCGCGGCGCTATCGTCGGTGCGCGACTGGGTCGAGGAACGCTTGTAGTCGGGTGTCCGGCGGCGGCGAACTTGCGCACGCAAACCCACGCGCGACTGATCTTCGTTTGGCTCGCCCTCCTGCTCGCGACGTCGGGCGGTGCTGCCGAACCGATCCGCATCGTTCGCATCGATCCCGCCCTCGATCGCTTGCTGCCGCGCGATGCGAAGGTCGAGCGTATCGCGGAGGGTTTCGTCTGGATCGAAGGGCCGGTGTGGCACCGCGAGGGGCGCTACCTGCTCTTCTCCGACGTGGCGCAGAACACGATCTTCAAGTGGCAGGAAGGCGCTGGCGTGAGCGTGCATTTGAAGCCTTCCGGATATACAGGAGCGGCACCCTTCACCGGGCCCGAGCCCGGCTCGAATGGGCTTGCGCTCGACCGCGAGGGACGGCTCATCATCGCGCAACACGGCGACCGGCGCATCGTTCGGGTCGAGGCGGACGGCACATGGACCATGCTCGTAGCGACCTTCGAGGGCAAGCGCCTGAACAGCCCGAACGATCTCGCATTCAAGTCGAACGGCGATCTCTATTTCACCGATCCGCCGTTCGGGCTGCCGCGGACGTTCGACGACGAGAGCAAGGAAATCCCGTTCAGCGGGGTGTACCGGCTGGCGCAGGACGGCACGGTCACGCTCCTCGTCCGCGACCTCAAGGCACCGAACGGCGTCGCATTCTCGCCGGACGAGAAGACGCTCTATGTGACCAATGCCGATCGCGAGCGGCCGCAGTGGCTCGCCTACGAGGTGTTGTCCGACGGAGCCCTGGGTGAGCGTCGCGTGTTGGTCGACGGTGCGCGCTTCGCGGAGTCTCGTCCCGGCGGTCCGGACGGTTTGAAGGTGGACCGCGCGGGCAATCTCTTCTCCGCAGGTCCAGGCGGCATCTACATCTTCGATCGCACGGGCAGGCATCTCGGCACCATCGATCTCGGCGTCGCCACCGGCAACTGCGCGTGGGGCGATGACGGCTCGGTGCTATACATCACCGCCGGCACGACGCTCTTTCGCGTCCGTCTCGACACTCAAGGAGCGGGGTTCTAAGTACAGCGAGCTTGGTTTCACGCTCATCCAAAGGTCCCCCGGCGCTCGCTCGACGTTGCACAGATCCCGGACGGGGTTGCAGCGATAGGTAAGTAGCATCTTCTCCCGGACGTTGGACAATCGCTCCCGTCGGAAGACGGCCGCGTTGATGCCCGTACACCGGGCAGACTTCACGAGGACGCCGTTCGCACCCTGGTCGAAGAGATAGTCGCCCAGCGATTGGGTAAACGCGTAACTCGTACGGCTCACCAGGTCCGGATAGTCGACCTCCCTGCCGCGAAGGTCGATCAGCAGGGCATCGCAGCGGACATCGAAGAGCCGGCGCTCGCCCGTAATCTCGCGGTCTTCCGCCGCGTAGCTGTCCATCACGAATCGGTGCCAGTGGAATACCGTCTCGTAGATGGTCGTTACCGCATCGAGCGAGCCATACCAGACCCCGAAGCGGCGCGCGTCGCTGAAGCGCGTGGCCTGCCACGACGACGGATCGAAGGAATAGTGGATCACCGATCCATAGTCGAATGGCCGGGTGACGATCGCGGCCGCGGTCGGCACGCGCTCCTCGGCTTCTGCTGCGGTGGCAACCGCCCAATCCAGCGGGTCGGCCGACAGGTCGTCGAAGAGCTGTTGCGACTCGCGTATGGTCTTGATGTTTCGAACGAGGTCGCCCTGAAAGGCGACATTCCTCCGCAGCAGGTCGTCGTACACTCAGGTGCCACGCTCGAAGTCGAGGTAGCGCCGCAGCGCGAGCAATCCCTCGAAGCCGCGCTCGACGACGATGTCAACAGGCCTTCCGCTCAGCCGCCGGTTCGGGGTGGTCATCCACCGATAGGCGAGGTCGCGGTCCTGCGGGAAGAGAATCCGCAGCGACTTGTGGATGCCCAGCAGGTGACCTGCGCGATCGAGCAAGTCGCGACTGTCGGCAAGCGGCTCGCCCTTGCGGTAGCGCGAAAGGGTCGAGCGGTTGTCGGGAGACAGCCCCAGGAGAGCAGCCTGCTCGGGCGTGGACAGGCCCCAATGCACGAAGAGTTGCGTGACGATGCGGGCCAAACGCTCCCGCGCGTCGCGTGTTCTGAGATCGGCGGCTTGGAACTCTTCTGCCTGGAGCGCGGTTGCTTCCATGGTTGTGCCTTGCGTTGATGATGCAACGGATAATGTAGCAATCGCAACCATTTCAGGCAAGTCCTGGCCGGGCCGATGGCAGGGGATGAGGGCGCGAGGCGTTTCCCGGCGCGGTTATCTGCCAGAATTCGAGCTGCCGCAATGTGCTGGCTACCCGAAGGAGAACATGACGATGGATCCGGATTCGACCGTGCCGATCGGCCCTGAGCACATCCTGCACACCGGGTTCGCCTTCTGGGGGTCGAAGATGCTCCTGAGCGCCGTGGAGATGGAGGTGTTCACGGAACTGGCGAGGCGCCCCGGGACCATGGAGGACCTTCAGGGTCGCCTCGGCCTGCATCCACGGTCGGCCCGCGACTTTCTCGACGCGCTCGTCGCCATGGGTTTCCTGGATCGTATCGACGGGATCTATTGCAACACGCCGGCGACCGAGCGCTTCCTCGACAAGCGCAAACCCTCGTACATCGGCGGCATTCTCGAAATGGCGAACCACCGGCTGTACCGGTTCTGGGGCGGGCTGACCGAGGGCTTGCGCACCGGCCGGCCGCAGAACGAATTGAAGGGCGGCGGTGAATCGCTGTTCTCCACGCTCTACGCCGACCCTGCGCGGCTCAAGGAATTCCTGCGGGCCATGACGGGCGTCAGCCGCGGGGCCAATCTCGCCATCGCCGAGAAGTTCCCCTGGCGCCAGTATCGCAGCTTCGTCGATGTCGGCACGGCGCAGGGCGATCTCGCGGCGCAGGTGGCGCTCGCGCATCCGCATCTCGTCGGCCTGGGCTTCGACCTGGCCGAGGTCGGGCCGATCTTCGAGGCGTACACGGCATCGCTGGGGGTCGACCACCGGCTGAAATTCGCGGCGGGGAACTTCTTCGTCGATCCCATTCCGAATGCGGACGTCGTGATGATGGGACACATCCTCCACGACTGGGATCTGGACCAGAAGGGACAACTCCTTCGCAAGGCCTGGGAGGCATTGCCGAGCGGCGGTGCGATGATCGTCTACGAGTCCCTGATCGACGACGCGCGCCGCGAGAACACGTTCGGGCTTCTCATGAGTCTCAACATGCTGATCGAGACCCCGGGCGGGTTCGACTACACCGGTGCCGACTGCGCCGGATGGATGATGGAAGCGGGTTTCAGCGAAGTGTACGTGGAGCACCTCGTCGGGCCGGACTCGATGGTGGTGGGGATCAAGTAGCGTCCAGCCGGCTCTATTCCGTCGTCCAGTTCTTGCTAAGCCCTGTCCCTGGCTTATCTGCAAGGGAGCGGCGGACGTTGAAAACCAACTTTGTGCTTATCGATTTCGAGAACGTCAAGTCGCAGAATGTCGGCGTGCTGAGCGGTGGGCCCTTCAAGATCAAGGTGTTCGTGGGTACAAGCCAGACCAAGGTGCCTCTGGAGATGGCAAGTGCGCTGCAGGTTTTCGGAACGGATGCGGAATACCTGCAGATCGATGGCAACGGC
>JBDHRV010000170.1:0-6550 GCA_039807745.1 Burkholderiales bacterium | reverse complement strand
CCGCGAGCACCCGGTCGAAGCGCTCGACCTCGGTTTGCGTCGCGCGGATCGACGCACCGCCGGGCAGCCACAGATCCACCAGCAGTTCCGGACGGTTCGCCGACGGGAAGAACTGCTGCTCCACGAAGCCGAATCCGACGAGCGCGGCGAGGAAGAGCGCGATGGTGGCAACGATGACGGTCCTGCGCTGCGTGAGACACCACTCGACGCTCTCCCGCAGCCGCCGGTAGAACGGGCTCGCATAGACGTCCGTGTGACCACTGCTGCCCGCGCCGGAGTCGGGCAGAATCCTGAAGCCGATCACGGGGGTGAAGACGACCGCCGCAATCCACGAGACGAGCAGCGCCGTGACCACGACCACGAAGATGGAGAAGGTGTATTCCCCCGCCGCCGAGCGCGCGAAGCCGACCGGAATGAAGCCGGCCGCCGTGACGAGCGTGCCGGTCAGCATCGGAAAGGCGGCCGTCGTGTAGGCGAAACTCGCCGCACGGAAGCGATCCCAGCCTTGTTCCATCTTGATCACCATCATCTCCGTCGAGATGATGGCGTCGTCGACCAGCAGGCCGAGCGCGATGATGAGCGCGCCGAGCGAGATGCGCTGGAGCGCCACGCCGAAGATCAGCATGAAGAGGAAGGTGCACGCGAGCACCAGCGGGATCGACAGCGCCACGACCATGCCGGCGCGCAGCCCCAGGCTCACGAAGCTTACGCCGAGCACGATCACGAGCGCCTCCAGCAGCGTCTGCATGAACTCGTTCACGGAGCGCTCGACCACCCGCGGCTGATCGGCGACCTGGTACATGTCGATGCCGACCGGCAGACGCGCCTTCACCGCCGCCATCGCGTGGCCGAGGTTCTCGCCCAGGGCGAGCACGTTGCCACCGCTCACCATGGAGATCGCAAGGCCGATGGCAGGCTCGCCGCGATAGCGCATCTTCATCGTGGGTGGATCGACATAGTCGCGGTACACGTGCGCGATGTCGCCCAGCCGGAACAGGCGGCCGTTGGCGCGAATGCCGATCTCGCGCAGGCTCTCGATCGATTCGAAATCGCCGGTGATGCGGATATGGACGCGGTCGCTCGCAGTCTCGACGCTGCCGGTCGGCGCCACCGCGTTCTGGGCGCGCAACGTGTTGAAGATGAGCAGCGGATCGATGTTCAGCGTCGCGAGTTTCTTGTGCGAGAGCTCGATGTAGATCTTCTCGTCCTGCACGCCGACGAGCTCCACCTTCGACACGTCCGGCAGCCGCAGCAGGGTCTGCCGCACATCCTCCACCACGTCCTTCAACTCGGCGTGCGTAAAGCCCTCGCTGGTGAACGCGTAGAGCGTGCCGAAAGTGTCGCCGAATTCGTCGTTGAAGTACGGGCCGCGGATCCCGCCCGGCAGGCGGTCGCGCACGTCGGACACCTTCTTGCGCACCTGATACCAGGTCTCGGGCACGAGCTTTGGCTGCGTCGAATCCTTCAGCGTGACGAAGATCAGCGACTCGCCGGGCTTCGAATAGCTGCGCACGTGATCCAGCCACGGCGTCTCCTGCAGCTTCTTCTCGATGCGGTCGGTGACCTGCTGTTCGATCTCGGCGGCAGTCGCGCCCGGCCACAGCGTGCGCACCACCATGACCTTCACGGTGAAGTCCGGATCCTCGGCCCGGCCGAGCTTGAAATAGGCGAACACCCCGGCCACCAGCAGCGCGGCCATGAGATAGAGCGTCAGCACCTGGTGGCGCAGCGCCCACTCGGACAGGTTGACGCTCACGACGGACTCGGTCGGTGCACCTTCACCTTCTGTCCCGGAACGAGCTTGTGCACGCCGGCAGTGACCACCAGCGCATCGGCCTGCAACCCGTCCAGCACCGTGAAGGTGTTCTCGTGGTACTCGCCCAGGCGGACCGGGGCAAGGTTCACGGTGCTGGTCGCCGGATCCACGACCCAGACGGCAGCGCCTGCGTCCTTTCGATAGAGCGCAGTCAACGGCAACTCGATCGCCTGCTCGGCGAGCGTGCTGCCGAGCAGAACGTTCGCGGTCATGCCGAGGCGCACGCGCGAATCGGCTTCGAGAATGCTCACCTTCACCGTGTAGGTGCGCGTGACCGCATCGGCGCCCGGCGACACCTCCCGCACCTGGCCCTTGTAGATGACACCGGGGTCCGCCCAGAGACTGATGCGGATGTCGTTCGCCGCCTTGAGCTCGTTCAGGCGGTTCTCCGGCACGCTGATCACGACTTCGCGCTCATCCCCGCGCGCCATTCGCATCACGGTCTGACCCGCCGCCACCACCTGCCCCGCCTCCGCCAGGATCGCGGTAATCACGCCGTCGCCGTCCGGACGCAAGGTCGCGTATGCCGCCTGATTCTCCGCCACGCCGACCTGCGCCTTCGCCTGATCGAGTCGAGCTCTGGCAACTCGATTCTGGTTCTCGCGACGGTCGAACTCGGCCTCGCTGATGAAGCGCTTCTTGAGCAGGTTGCGGTAGCGATCGAGATCGGCCGCCGCCTGATGGTGATCGGAACGAGCCGCCTCGAGCTGCGAGCGCGCAGACAGGATGTTGAGTTGCAGGTCCTGTGGATCGAGCTTGGCGAGGGGCTCGCCGGACTTCACTACACTGCCGACTTCCACCTCCCGCGTCAGGATCTTGCCGCCGACGCGAAAGCCCAGGTCGGTTTCGTAACGCGCCCGCACGTCGCCGGAATAGGTTGCGTGCAGGCGCTGATCGGTGACCAGGGCGGGGACGACGCGTACCGGAGGTGCCGCGTCCGGCGGCGCATCGTCCTTGCCGCAGCCGGCGAGGATGCAAAGCCCCAGCAACGCGGCCAGCGTCGGGCGCATGTCGGGGCGCGCGCGCGACCGGCTCATTTCTCGACCTCCAGCGGCAACGGCGTGTCGACTGCGCGCACCTGCGCCGGGTCGGTTGCGATGCCCATCAGGAGCGCCCGCAGATGAGTGTCGAGATAGGCTTCCTCGGCGATGTTGCGCGCTTCGAGGCGCCCGAACGAGTGCTTCCACAGCGCCGCCATCACCACCGGCGCGATCGCCACGCGCGTCAGGTGGTGCGGGTCGAAAGCGCGGAAGTCGCCGGCCTTGACGCCGCGCGCGAGCACCGACTCGACCAGGCGGGAGCCGCGGTCGATCACCTCCTCGAAGTAGATGCGCGCGAGCTCCGGGAAATTGCCGGACTCGCCGATCACGAGCTTCGGAATGCCGCTGAAGGGTGACAGCACGAGCGCATCCCACCAGCCGCGGATCAGGAGGACGAGGAGTTCGGCCGCATCGCCGCGAAACTCCGCGACCAGGGCTTCGCCCATCTCGATCGTCTCGACCAGCCCTTTCCGAACCACCGCCTGGAAGAGCTCTTCCTTGTTGCGAAAATAAAGATAGAGGGTGCCTTTGCTCACGCTGGCGCGTGCCGCGACATCCTCGAGCCGGGTCGCCGCATAGCCGCGCTCGACGAAGAGCTGCAGCGCCGCCGCAGTGAGCTCGGCGGGACGATCATCCTTGCGGCGCAGCCAGCGCGGGGCGGGCTTGGTACGGGCGCAGCTCATCATGGGGGGCCTAGCAGGCTGTTGATAAAACCCCTCGGGGCCGCGGCGCGGCCCTTTCCGGGATGAGATGCGCGAAGCGGGCCGCAGCGAATGGTCGGCCCCCTTACCTGCGAATCGAACCGCCAACGCCCACGAGTCCCATATAACTATCCGTTCGGTAAGTTATTCCCAAACGCTCACCGTGACAAGTCACTTGAGCTGACTTGCGGTGCTCGTGCGCATCTCGTGGACTGCGGCGGTTCGCTGGCAGATCCGCCAAGGGACCGGACGTGAGGTCCTGCACATCACCGGGCTGCTGCGACGCGCCCTCGACTTCGGCCGCTCATGAATTCCCTAGCGGCTACCCGTTCGGGCGAGCTCCTCGACGAGTGCCTGGCGTCGCCCGTCGAGCTCCTGGTAGCGTGCGTAGAGCTGCTCCATACGCTGGCTGTACTCGACGAGCCGCTGGTCGCGATCCCTCTGTGCGGCGACCACGTCCTCGTAATTCGGTATCGCCTGTCCCATACCGTAGCCGGAGAGCGCCGGCTGCGTGGGAGGGGGCATCATCAGCTCGTTGCGCAGCTCCCGCACCATCTGGAACTGCTGGAACACGGCCTGCTGCTCCTGCTGTACGAGGGTTAGCTCGTCGCGGATGCGCTTGGCTCCGTCCTGCGCGAAGGCGCTACTACCGAGGTAAGTCGGCAGCAGCACGCAGAAGAGCGCAGCGAACCAACCCCGTCTGCCAATGTGGATCATGGTCGTTCGAAGTCGAGGCCGAAGGCGCGATTATAATAGGTGCGGGTGCGAAGCTGCGGAGACCCGTGGCGGGGTCCAATGCTGGTGAAAAAGCCGGGGACGAGGGCCGTGAAGGCGACGATCGAAGCGCTCGGCACGGTTGGACAAGGGGGCGGCAAATCCGGATAATGCCGCGATTGCAGCCGCCCGGCCCTTCATGAAGTTCTTGTTCGACCTCTTTCCGGTCGTCGTTTTTTTCTTGGCCTTCAAGCTCCAGGGCATCTACGTCGCGACAGCGGTAGCTATCGTCGCCACCTTCCTGCAGATCGGGTGGGTCTGGCTCAGGCACCGGAAAGTCGATGGGATGCTCTGGGTGAGTCTCGCGGTGATCGTGGTCTTCGGTGGCGCGACGTTGCTCCTGCACGACGAGACGTTCATCAAGTGGAAGCCATCCGTGCTCTACTGGCTCTTCGGCGGTGTGCTGCTCGGTGCGCAGGTCCTCTTCGGCAGAAACCTCATCCGGGCGTTGATGGGCAAGGAGATCAGGCTGCCGGATGACATCTGGAACAGGCTCAACGCGAGCTGGGTCGTGTTCTTCGGCGTGATGGGAATCGTCAACCTTTTCGTCGCGTACAACTTCGATACGGACACCTGGGTGAATTTCAAGGTGTTCGGGGGACTCGGTCTGACCCTCGCTTTTGTCGTGCTGCAGGCGATCGCGCTGGCGCGTTTCGTGGAACCGGAGGGGAACAAATGATGCTGTATGCGATCTTCGGAGAGGACGTGCCGAACAGTCTCGCGCAGCGACTGGCCGCGCGACCCGCTCACCTGGAGCGACTGCAGGCGCTGCAGGCCGAGGGCCGGTTGTTCGTTGCCGGACCGCTTCCCGCGGTCGACAGCCCCGACCCGGGCGCGAGCGGCTTCACCGGCAGCCTGATCGTCGCCGAATTCGATTCGCTGGAAGCGGCCGAAGCGTGGGCGCGCGCGGATCCCTACACCATCGAAGGCGTGTTCGCCCGCGTGACGGTCAAGCCCTTCAAGAAGGTGCTTCCGGCATGAACACGGTCAAGAAAATGGAGGAGCGCCTCCAGGCGCTTGCTCCGGAGAACATCGAGATCCTGGATGAAGGCGGAAAGCACGTGGGTCATGAGGGCGCGAAAGGCGGCGGCGGGCATTACGATCTGCTCATCGTGTCGTCGCGATTCGCCGGCTGCTCGAGCGTGGTACGCCACCGTCTGGTGTACGAGGCGCTGGGTGATCTGATGCGCAACGAGATCCACGCCCTCGCGATCCGCGCTCTCGCTCCGAACGAAATCTGAAGTCAACCACTGCAAAGGAATTCGCATGCAAGCTATCAAATTCAATCGGCTGGCTCTCGTCGCGGCGCTGTATCTCGCGCTGCCCGGGATATCCCTGGCCCAGGACACGAGACCGCAGCCGGCCGCGGCAGCGTCCAACGGCGGCGGTCAGGTCGCAAAGGTCAACGGTGTCGCGATACCCCAATCGCGCCTGGACCTCATCGTCAAGGACCGCGCCGCGCAGGGACAGCCCGATTCCGCCGAGACCCGCACGGCGATCAAGGAACAGCTGATCACGATGGAGGCGCTCGCCCAAGAGGCAACGCGGATGGGGCTCGACAGGTCCCCGGATGTCGCGACTCGCCTCGAGCTCGCGCGCCAGCAGATTCTCGCGTCTGCTTATCTCGACAATTACCGCAAGTCCCACCCAGTCACCGACGAACAGATGAAGGCCGAGTACGACAAGATCAAGTCGGTCCAGGGCAGTGCGAAGGAATACAAGCTGCGCCACATCCTGGTCGCGAACGAGGCCGAAGCGCAGAAGATCATCGCTGAGCTGAAAAAGGGCGGCAACTTCGAGAAGGTTGCCGCCGCCAAGTCAACCGACCCGGGCTCCAAGACCAAGGGCGGCGACCTCGGCTGGCAGACGACCGGGAACTTCGTGAAGCCCTTCGGCGACGCGGTGCAGGGCATGAAGCCTGGGCAGATCAGCGACAAGCCCGTTCAGACCCAGTTCGGCTGGCACGTGATCAAGGTCGAGAACGAGCGGCCGTACGTATTCCCGCCGTACGACGAGGTCAAGGGCCAGATCGAGCAGGGCATGCAGGGGCAGATGCAGCAGAAGGCGATCGGCGAGGTGCGCGCCAAGGCGAAGATCGACTGACCGATCCTGGCAAGAACAAAAAAGGCCGCCTGCGGGCGGCTTTTTTGTTGCCGCACCACGTGCCTTCCTCGATGCCCGCCCGAGATCCCGTGAGGCGGCTTCCGGCTTGTGCGGGT
>JBDHRV010000169.1:0-6582 GCA_039807745.1 Burkholderiales bacterium | reverse complement strand
AGCCTCGTGCACGAGTTGCGCGCATTGCCGCGCGAGACGGAGTGGGTGGAGTTCAAGGTGAACGACGCCGAGCCGCAGGCGATCGGCGAGTACATCTCGGCGCTCGCCAACGCGGCGGCGCTCGTGGGCAAGGCCTTCGCCTACGTGGTCTGGGGTGTGCAGAACGAGGACCATGCGGTGGTGGGCACGCGCTTCGATCCGAGCAAGGCATGCGTGGGGAACGAGGCGCTGGAGAACTGGCTGCTGCGCCTGCTGGAACCCAAGATCGACTTCCGCTTCTTCCACGTCGTCGTGGAGGATCGCCCGGTGGTCCTGAGGATCCCGAAGTGGGTACGCGGGCACGAAGCTACTTGCCGTTCTGGGCCGCTCCGGGCCGGTTGCCGGCGGGGAATGCTTGATGGAAACTCGGCAGATCGGTGGTTCCGCACCCTGGATGATCGATAAGTTATTGCTTGATAAGGCTTATCGTGAACGTCGGTTGCTTGACGGTTGCTTGATCGCGGCCGGTCCGCACCCGGGGAGGCCGCTTTGACGACCGACACCTCCGAGCGCGGCCTCGAACGGCTGATCTGCACCGCGCTCACCGGCGATCCCTGCGATCCAGGTTCGGTGCCGCGTGACACGGTGCAGGAGCGCCCCGCCACACACGGCGCCGGCTGGGTGGGCGGCGAGCCGGGCGACTACGACCGCGAATACTGCGTCGACCTGCGGCAACTATCCATCTTCCTGCGCGCGACGCAGCGTGAGGCGGCCGACGCGCTGGACCTGGACCACGACAGCCCGACGCGCCGCAAATTCCTGGCGCGGCTGCAGGGCGAGATCACGAAGCGTGGCACGATCGACGTGCTGCGCCACGGCGTGAAGCACGGCGCGCTGCACATCGACAGCTTCTACGGCACGCCGACGCCCGGCAACACCAAGGCCGAGGCGCTGAACCGCGCCAACCGCTTCAGCGTCACGCGGCAGCTGCGCTACAGCCGCGACGAGACGCAGCGCGCGCTCGACTTGGGCCTCTTCGTCAACGGGCTGCCGGTGGCCACCTTCGAGCTGAAAAACAGCCTGACCAAGCAGACGGTGGACGATGCGGTGGCGCAGTACCGGCGCGACCGCGACCCGCGTGAGAAGCTCTTCGAGTTCGGGCGCTGCGTCGTGCACTTCGCCCTCGACGAGCACGAGGTGCGCTTCTGCACGCAACTGCAGGGCGCGGGCTCGTGGTTCCTGCCCTTCAACCAGGGCTGGGACGACGGCGCCGGCAACCCGCCGAACCCGGATGGACTGAAGACCGACTACCTGTGGAGGCGCATCCTCACGCGCGATGGGCTCACCGACATCCTGGAGAACTACGCGCAGGTCGTCGAATTCAAGGATCCGAAGACAGCCAGGAAGAAGCGGGTGCAGGTCTGGCCGCGCTACCACCAGCTCGACGTGGTGCGGCGGCTGTTGGCCGACGCCGCCCAGCACGGCGCGGGCCGGCGCTACCTGATCCAGCACTCGGCCGGCAGCGGCAAGAGCAACTCGATCGCCTGGCTCGCGCACCAGCTGATCAGCCTGGCGCGTGAAGGGCGGGCGGTGTTCGACTCGATCGTCGTCGTCACCGACCGGCGCATCCTCGACCAGCAGATCCGCGACACGATCAGACAGTTCGCGCAGGTCGGCGCCACCGTCGGCCATGCCGAGCACTCGGGCGACCTGCGGAGGTTCATCGCCGAAGGAAAGAAGATCGTCATCACCACGGTGCAGAAGTTCCCGTTCGTGCTCGACGAGATCGGGGCCGAGCACCGCGGGCGCCAGTTCGCGATCGTCATCGACGAGGCGCATTCCAGCCAGGGCGGGCGCACGTCGGCCGCAGTGTCGATGGCGCTCTCCGCGGCGGGCACCGAGGACGACGACGAGACGCTGGAAGACAGGATCAACCGGCTGATGGAGGCGAAGAAGCTGCTGCCCAACGCGAGCTACTTCGCCTTCACCGCCACGCCGAAGAACAAAACGCTGGAGATCTTCGGGGAGTCCGATCCGCAGCCCGATGGCACGGTCAAGCACCGGCCCTTTCACGGCTACACGATGAAGCAGGCGGTGCAGGAGGGCTTCATCCTCGACGTGCTGAAGCACTACACGCCGATCGACAGCTGGTACAAGCTGGTGAAGACGACAGAAGACGACCCCGAGTTCGACACCAGGCGTGCGAAGAAGAAGCTGCGCCGCTACGTCGAGAGCCACGACCACGCGATCCGGCTCAAGGCGGAGATCATGGTCGACCATTTCCACGAGCAGGTGCTGGCGCTCGCAAAGATCGGGGGCGAGGCGCGGGCGATGGTGGTGACGAGCGGCATCGAGCGCGCGATCCAGTACTTCCACGCGATCCGCGACTACCTGGGCGAGCGCAAGAGCCGCTACAAGGCGATCGTCGCCTTCTCGGGCGAGCACGACTACGGCGGGGCGAAAGTGACCGAGGCGTCGCTGAACGGCTTCGCGTCGAGCCTGATCGCCGAGCGAATCCAGCAGGACCCGTACCGCTTCCTCATCTGCGCCGACAAGTTCCAGACCGGCTACGACGAGCCGCTGCTGCACACGATGTATGTCGACAAAGCGCTCGCGGGCATCAAGGCGGTGCAGACGCTCTCCAGGCTGAACCGCGCGCACCCGAAGAAGCACGACGTGTTCGTGCTCGACTTCATGAACGATGCGGATGTGATCCGCGAGTCGTTCGCGCCGTACTACCGAACGACGATCCTCGCCGAGGAGACCGACCCGAACAAGCTGCACGACCTGAAGGCCGCGCTCGATGACGCGCAGGTCTGCGAGCCGGCGCAGATCGACACCTTCGTCGAGCGCTACCTGGGCGGGGCGCCCCGCGAGCAGCTCGACCCGATTCTCGACGCCTGCGTGGCCACCTACCGCGAGCAACTCGACGAGGACGCGCAGGTCGACTTCAAGGGCAAGGCCAAGGCCTTCGTGCGCACCTACGGCTTCCTCTCGATGGTGCTGCCGTACACGAACGCCGCGTGGGAGAAGCTCTCGATCTTCCTGAACTTTCTCGTCTCCAGGCTGCCGGCGCCGGTGGAGAAGGATCTGTCGAAGGGCATCCTCGAAGCCATCGACATGGACAGCTACCGGGCCGAGAAACAGGCAGCGATGGCGATCCGGCTGCCCGATGCGCAAGGCGAGATCGGGCCGGTGCCGACCGCGGGCGGCGGCCGCAAGCCGGAGCCGGAACTCGACCGGCTGTCGAGCATCCTGAAGGGGTTCAACGACCAGTTCGGCAACATCCCGTGGGACGACGCCGACCGCGTGCACAAGCGGATCGTCGAGGAGGTTCCGGCACGGGTAGCGGCGGACGCCGCGTACCGCAACGCGATGCAGAACTCCGACCGCCAGAACGCCAGGATCGAGCACGACAGGGCACTGGCTCGCGTGATGACGGCGTTCGTGAACGACGAAGTCGAGCTGTTCAAGCAGTTCATGGACAACGAGTCGTTCCGGCGCTGGCTGACGGACACGGTGTTCGGGTTGACGTATGAACAGCCGGCGGCTGGTGCCTGACGACGCGGCGCGACGCCGCTACTCCACGTTCTGCACCTGCTCCCGCATCTGCTCGATCAGCACCTTGAGCTCGACCGCGGTCTGGGACACCTCGTTGTCGGCGGCCTTCGAGCCGAGCGTATTCGCCTCGCGGTTGAGCTCCTGCATCAGGAAGTCGAGCCGCTTGCCCACCGTGCCGCCGCGGTCGAGGACGCGACGCACTTCGGTGAGATGGGTGCCGAGGCGCGAGAGCTCTTCGTCCACGTCGCTGCGGGTCATGAAGAGCGCGAGCTCCTGCCGGATGCGTTCGTCGTCCGCGCTGCCGATCGCTTCCCTGAGCCGCGCGGCGAGTTTCTCGTAGTAGGCAGCGAGCACTTGCGGCATGCGCGGTGCGATGGTCGCGGTCAGCGCTTCCATCTGCGTCACGCGCTCGATGAGAAAGGTCTTCAGGCGCTCGCCCTCGCGGCTGCGAAAGGCGTTGAAGTCGTCGAGCCCGGACCGGGTCAGTGCGATACACAAGTCGCGCATCGCGTCGAGCGGCAGCGCATTCGACGCGAGCACGCCGGGCCAGCGCAGCACGTCCACCACCCGCAATCCCTCGCTGTCCGGCAGCAGCGCCTGCACCTGCCGGTTGAGCGCGCCGAGCTGGCGCGTGAGCGCCTCGTTCAGCTCGAGCTTCGCGGCGCCCGCGGCGGCCTCGGTGAAGCCCAGCCGGCATTCCACCTTGCCGCGCGATACTTTCCCCGCGAAGAGCTCGCGCAGCGAGGGCTCGACGAACCGCAGCTCTTCCGGCATCCGCATCTGGATGTCGAGAAAGCGGTGATTGACCGCCCTGAGCTCGAGATTGAGCACCCCTTCTGGCAGCTCGCGTGCGACGCTGGCATAGCCGGTCATGCTGTAGATCATGGTGGCGCCCGGATCCGTTGTCGGCCGTCCGGCATGCTCCGGGCGGCGCCCCGCGCAACGATGGCAGGGCGCGGAAAGATAACACATAATGTCGTTGCTGCGCGCGCAGCCAGGAGGGCGCGATACAGGTGGGGCGAGGCGCATGAGATTCAGGATCTTTCAGGACAGCCGCATCGGGCGCAGGCCCAGCAACCAGGACCGCACCGGCTTTGCGTACGGCGCGCACCGGGCGCTGCTGGTCGTGGCCGACGGCATGGGCGGGCATCCGCGCGGCGAGCTCGCGGCGCAGATCGCGGTGGACAGCGTGCTCGCGCGCTTCGCCGACTGGTCGCGGCGGGGCCATCGCGATGCGGAAGGCATGTTGCGCGGCGCGCTCGATGCGGCGCATCGCGCGATTCACGAGCGCGCCCGGGAGGAGCGGCTCTGGGACTATCCGCGCACGACCTGCACTGCCTGCGTCGTGCACGAGGGCGCCGCGACGTGGTGCCACGTCGGCGATTCGCGGTTGTACCTCGTGCGGGACGGGGCCGTGCTCGCGACGACGAGAGACCATTCGGGCGCCTGGCTCTTGGTGGAGCAGGGCGTGATCGAGCCGCACGAGGCGCGCGTGCACCCGGATCGCAACTTCGTCTACAACTGTCTCGGCGGGGAGATCGCCCCCGACATCGAGATGTCGCGCCCCGTCACGCTCGCCGTCGGCGACCGGATCATGCTTTGCAGCGACGGCCTGTGGGCGCCGGTCACGAACGAGGAGATCGCCGCCGCCCTTGCTTCCGACACCTGGTCCACGGCGCTCCAGGCGCTCCTGAGCGAGGCCGAGGGCCGTGCCGCTGCGTACGCGGACAATCTGAGCTATGTCGCGCTGGCGGTGGCCGACGACGCGGACGAAGATGGCGTCGACATCGATGCCCTCGCGCCGGGCGAGGTCACCGTCCGCCACGGGCCGGCGTCGAGCCCGATCACCTGACCGTGTACCGTTCCCTTCGATGACCATCCAGCGTCCCAGCGGCCGGCGTCCCGACCAGTTGCGTCCGGTCGTGATCACGCGGCGCTTTACCCGCCACGCCGAGGGCTCGGTGCTGATCGAGTTCGGCGAGACACGGGTGATCTGCACCGCGAGCGTGGAAGAAAAGGTGCCCCTGTTCCTGCGCGGGCGCAATCAGGGTTGGCTCACCGCCGAATACGGCATGCTGCCGCGCTCCACCCACACGCGCACCGACCGCGAGGCCGCCCGCGGCAAACAGAGCGGACGCACCCAGGAGATCCAGCGCCTGATCGGCCGGGCGCTGCGCGCGGTGGTGGACCTCGCGGGCCTGGGCGAGCGCACCATCCACATCGACTGCGACGTGATCCAGGCCGACGGCGGCACCCGCACCGCGAGCATCACGGGAGCGTTCGTCGCCGTGCACGATGCCGTCTCCCATATGCTTGCTGCCGGCACGATTCGCACCTCGCCGATCCTCGAGCCCGTGGCAGCGGTGTCGGTGGGTATCAGCGACGGTGTCCCGCTGCTCGATCTCGATTACCGCGAGGACTCGACCTGCGACACCGACATGAACGTCGTGATGACGGCCTCGGGCGGTCTGGTCGAGGTACAGGGCACGGCCGAGGGCACGCCTTTCACCCGGGATCAGCTCGACGGCATGATCGATCTCGCGGCCTTTGGCATCGGCGCGCTCGTCGCGGCGCAGCAGGGTGCGCTGGGGCTGGTTCCCCGCGATCCCGGCGCAAGATGAAGCGCATCGTTCTCGCGAGCAACAATGCAGGCAAGGTCAGGGAGATCCACGACCTGCTCGCGCCGCTCGACCTCGACGTGATCCCGCAGGGTGCGCTGCGCATTCCGGAGGCGGAGGAGCCGCACCACACGTTCGTCGAGAACGCGCTTGCGAAGGCGCGCCACGCCGCGCAGGCGAGCGGTCTGCCGGCGCTCGCCGACGATTCCGGCATCTGTGCCGTCGCGCTCGACGGCGAGCCCGGCGTGCACTCTGCCTACTACGCGGGCCATCCGCGATCCGACGACGCCAACAACCGCAAGCTGGTGGCAGCGCTCACAGGCACGGGCGAGCGCCGCGCGCACTACTACTGCGTGATGGTGCTGGTGCGCCGCCCCGACGATCCCGAGCCGCTCATCGCGGAGGGCCGCTGGCACGGCGAGGT
>JBDHRV010000168.1:0-6588 GCA_039807745.1 Burkholderiales bacterium | reverse complement strand
CTTAGGTCGAACAGTCGATTGTAAGTTGGGTCCGCGGAGGCTATTGTGGGGAGCGCGTTGCAGAACCCAGGCTTCGCCGACAACGGGTCGAGAACAAGACGGTTCCGCCAACGGCTTGAGTGAGGAGAACGACCGTGGCCAGAAAGATTCCGCAAGTTCGGGTCCTGCTCTTCAACGGCGAAGACATCGGAATGGGTTTCAACAGCGACAGCGGTTTGGCTGTTGGCACCGCGCTCGACTTTGACCCGCCGACCGCGGAGCCCGGGCAGGAGGCGCAGGCGTCGGCGCACATCGTGACGACGCACGACTCGATGATGGAGTCACTCGGCGTCTCCGCCGAGGCCAAAGGTCACTATGGGTTCTCCTCCGCCAGCCTGAAAGTCGACTTTTCGAAGAAGACGTCTTTCAACTCGGTCTCTTCGTTCGTCGTCGCGAAGATGATCATCAACAACCAGGTCCGGCGCGCGCGCAACTTCCGCATCAAGCCGGAAGCGCGTGTGCTGCTCGAAACTAACCGGCGCGAGGAGTTCAACACCGCGTTCGGCGATTCGTTCGTCCGCGGGCATTTCACGGGCGGCGAGTTTTTCGCAGTGATGCGCATCACCTCGCTCGACACGGCGACGCAGACCGATCTTGCCGTGGCGGTGCAGGCAGAAATCAATGGCATCGTCGCCGGCGGCTCGTTCAACGGCAAGTTCGCGAAGGCAAACAGCGAGAGCCATTCGCGCTCCGAGTTTCACGTCGTCTTCTATCAAAAGGGCGGCACGGGGGCAGAGGAGATTGGCACGACGCTCTCCATCGACGACGTGAAACAACGGCTGAAGACGCTGCCCACGGCAGTCGCGAACCATCCGTTCCCGTATGAGATCGAGGTCGCGACGTACGACACGGTGCCCATTCCGCTGCCGCCGAAGGCGCAGGAAGAGAATTTCCTGCTTGCGCTCGCCGACGCCGAGCAGAAGAAGCTCGGGTTCCTGCAGCGGCGCAACGATCTCGAGTTCGCTGCGGAGCATCCTGAGTTCTTCGTCGATCCACCGCCTCCTGACGTGTTGCGAGCGGCAGCGCAGTCGTACCTGCGCGCGACCAACGCCGCGATCCAGCATGCCGTTGCGCTATCGAGAGGCGAGATCGACCCGCCGCAACTGTTCGACGTCACGAGGGTCGTGCCGCCGCTTCAGTTGCCGGTCATCACCTTGCGCAGGAAGGTCGGCGGCGTCGAGCGCAGCTTCGTCGACTGGTACGTGATGCGCGACCGGCCGGGCATTCTGTCGGACGACCAGAAGCTCGTGAACCACATCGCGGAACAGGCGCGGCAGGGCATCAGCGGCTTCTTCCAGATCGCCGATCCGGGGGGCGATCCGCTGAAGACCGAGCGCATGCGGGGCGACGCGCTTGCGCCGGTCGTCAACGATCTGACCGCCTTCGAGCTCCCGGTGTTCGAGCCGCTGAACGTGACCGCAGTCGCGCATCTGCCGCTGATGCTGCCGGCGGACAAGATCGTCGATCTGTCGCTGGCGAAGAACCGCGCGCTGCTCACCTTGCGTGGTCTGGAACGGTTCACGAGCCTGCGCACGCTCGATGTCTCGACGAACCGGATCGGCGATGTCGCCCCGCTCGCAGGCATGACGTCGCTGCGCAAGCTCGATCTGGCGCGCAACGAGATCACCGATCTCGCGCCGTTGCAGGGCTGCACAGGCATCGAGGAGCTCGAGCTCTCGGGCAATCGCATCACCGATCTTTCGCCGCTTACATCGCTGCGCAATCTTAAGCGGCTCGCGATCGAAGGCTCGATCTTCGTCGAGAACGACATTACGCACCGCTCCGACAATCCGATTCAAATTGCAACGGGCCTCGGCGAAATCGAGGGCATCGCGAACCCGTTCCTGTCGCGCGACCGGCTCAACGTCCGCTGGGGTGTGCTGAGGGACGGACCGGCGGCGCAGTTCACCGGCACCGCGGAACGCATCGGGCGCTCGAACACCTTCCGTGTCAGCCTCACCCGGGGCAACGAGACGCTCGAAGACGAATGGCGGCTGAAAGGCGTGTCGCCCGGCGAGGGCTTTCCGGGCACCCCGGAGCTCGACCTGCCTCTGGGGTCGAGAATCGTCGCCTTTAGCAGCCGTCAAACGCGGCATCTGATCACGGTCGTGTTGCGTGCCGACGCTACCGTGAGCGACATTGCGTCGACCTTCCTGCGGGACAGCAGCAACGCGACGTGCGACGTGCTGCCGTGATTCGATCGGACTCGACGCGCTCCGGAGCCTTCGGGTTCGGTGAAGCGGACTCTCATTCCGGCTGATCGGCAGTAAACTCCCCTTAGCAGGTCGTTCCGTCCGATCGTTCTCGTCGAGGGAGAGCGCAGCAACTCACGACGCCACTGCGAGGCTGCGTCGCTGACCACTTCATCGGGCGCGTGCGGGGGTTCACATCGAGAGCGACATCGAGCGACCAGCGTCGACCTGAACTCGGGGCATAATGGCGCTCCGAGACACCCTCAACCCTCGATGCGCTTCGACACTTATCTCCGCTACGACGAGTTGACCCGCGCGCTGCACGCGCTCGCGGCCGAGCACCCCGAACTGCTGCGCGTCGAGAGCATCGGCGAGAGCTTCGAGGGGCGCGACATCTGGCTCGCGACCGCGACCCGCTTCGACACGGGCGCGGATTGCGAGAAGCCTGCGCTCTGGGTCGACGGCAACATCCACGCGACCGAGGTGGCGGGCTCGATGGCGTGTCTGTATCTGTTGCACCATCTCGTCACCCGCTATGGCCGGGATGCCGATGTCACGCGCTGCCTCGATACCCGCGTTTTCTACGTGTGCCCGCGGCTCAACCCGGACGGGGCGGAATGGGCGCTGGCGGACACGCCGAAGATCATCCGCTCGAGCACGCGTCCGTACCCTTACGACGAGGAGCCAGTGGCGGGGCTGCGGCGCGAGGACATCGACGGCGACGGTCGCGTGCTCACGATGCGCGTGCCCGACCCGAACGGACCGTGGAAGATCTCCGATCGTGATCCGCGACTCATGGTCCGGCGCGATCCGACGGAGACCGGCGGCCGCTACTTCCGCCTGCTGCCCGAAGGCGTGATCGACAACTGGGACGGCGTCACGCTCAGGCTCGCGCCGCGCAAGGAACAGCTCGATCTCAACCGCAACTTCCCGGCAGGCTGGCGGCAGGAGCACGAGCAGGTGGGGGCCGGTCCATTCCCGACTTCCGAACCGGAAGTGAGGACGGCTGTCGCCTTCGTGACGACGCACCCGAACATCACGGGCGCTGTGCTCTTCCACACGTACAGCGGCGTGCTGCTGCGTCCTTACTCGCACCGCGCCGACGACACGTTGCCGACCGAGGATCTGCGCACCTATCAAAAGCTCGGCGCGGCGGGCACCGAGATGACCGGCTATCCGAACATATCCGTCTTCCACGACTTCCGCTATCACCCGAAGGAGGTGATCACCGGTTCGTTCGACGACTGGGCCTACGATCACTTGGGCGTGTTCGCGTGGACGGTGGAAATCTGGAGTCCGCAGCGGGTGGCCGGCATCGCGGACTACAAGTTCATCGAGTGGTATCGCGAGCATCCGGTCGAAGACGATCTCAAGCTCCTCGCGTGGAATGACGGCGTGCTCGGGGGACGCGGGTTTGTCGACTGGTATCCCTTCCGTCACCCGCAGCTGGGAGAGATCGAGCTCGGCGGCTGGGACGCGCTCTACACCTGGAGCAATCCGCCGCACGCGCTGCTGGAAAAGGAGCTCGCGCTCTTTCCGAAGTGGCTGGTGTGGCACCTGCTCGTGTCGCCGCGGCTGGAGCTGCTCGAGGCGAGCGCCGCGCGCCTCGGACCCGACTCGTGGCGCGTGCGTCTCGTCGTGCACAACACCGGCTGGCTGCCGAGCTACGTGACCAAGCGCGCGCTCGAGAACAGGCGCGTGCGGGGTGTGGTCGCGGAGCTCGAGCTGCCCGCCGGCGCGTCGCTCGAAACAGGTAAGGCGCGCGAAGAGTTGGGCCAGCTCGAAGGCCGCGCGTATACGCCCGCCGCGCCGAGCGGCTGGGGCGGGTGGAGCGGGGATGCGACCGACGATCGCGTGAAAGTTGAATGGGTGGTCCGCGCGGCGGCGGGTACTTCGGTGAAGCTCGTCGCAAGGCACGAACGGGCCGGGGTAGTGCGGGCGGAGGTCGTGCTCCAATGATCGGGCGTGGTGAATCGTGCAGCGTCTGAGGATCAGCCATCTGACCGAATACCGGTATGCCGGCTGGGTCACCTTCGGGCCGCACCGCTTGCGGCTGCGCCCACGCGAAGGCCACGACGTGCGCATTCAGGCGTCGCGGCTCGACATCGCGCCGGCGTACGACATCAAGTGGCATCGCGACGTGTTCGACAACTCGGTGGCGCTCGTGAACTTCCGCGAGGGAGGCATGCGACTCGCCATCGCGAGCGAGGTCATCATCGAGCACTACGAGGAAGCGCCGCTCGATTTCCTGGTCGAGGACTATGCGCTGCGCTACCCGTTCCTGTACGACGGCGAAGAGCGCACCGAACTCGCCGCGTACCAGCAGGCCGTGTGGCCCAACGACCGGCGCCAGATCGTGGCGTGGCTCGAGAGCATCGGGTGCCAGGGCAGCGGCATCGAGACCTTCGCGCTGCTCGACCAGCTCAATCGCGCCATCGCGAATCCTTACTTCACTTATGTCGTGCGCGAAGAGCAGGGCGTACAGTCGCCCGCGTACACGCTGCAGACCCGCATGGGCTCGTGTCGCGACTACGCCGCGCTATTCGTCGAAGCGTGCCGCGCGCTCGGGCTCGCGAGCCGGTTCGTGAGCGGCTACCTGCATGCACCCGCCACCGAAGCCGGCAATGCGTCCACCCACGCATGGTCGGAGGTGTACTTGCCGGGGCCGGGCTGGAAGGGCTTCGACTCCACCACTGGAGAAGTCACCGGCACGCGCCATATCCCGGTCGCCGTCGCGCGCCACCCCGAATCGGTGCCGCCGGTCGCGGGGACCTTCATCGGTCCAGCGGGTCAGTGGCCGATATTGACGGTCGACGTGCAGGTGGTGGCGCTGTAATGCCTGCGCGATCCAGGGGCCGTTGCTTGCCAGAGCGCAGACATAGCTGCGAACATTGGGTTGACCGGAAACGAGGAGTCGATTGCCATGGCTGAACCAAAACTGGACTTGCTGATGCAAATGGTTCAGAAGGTGTTGGATGGGCAGAAGGACATCCGGGAGGACATGCGGGAAATCAAGGCCCGTCTGGGGCGGCTGGAAACGGACGTGGCGCAACTGCACGTGTATCTCGCCGAGCAATCGACGCGCCTCGATCGCTTCTCGGACCGGCTCGAACGCATCGAACGGCGGCTGGAAATCGTCGGGCCGTAACCTTGCGCGAGGGGTTCGCCACTTGCGGCGCGCTGACCGCCATCGAGAGGGGATCAGTCGAGGATGGACAGTAGCGAAGTGACGATCGGCCCGATCAGCCTCTTCTATTCCTATTCGCATCGCGACGAGACCCTCCGCCAGGAGCTCGAAGCGCACTTGTCGTTCCTGAAGCGCGGCAATCTGATCGCCGAGTGGCACGACCGTAAGATCGACGGGGGAGGCGAATGGAAGGCGCAGATCGACCATTACATCGGCACCGCCGACATCGTCCTCCTTCTCGTCAGCGCCGATTTCATCGCGTCGGACTACTGCTGGGGCGAGGAGATGACGAAGGCGCTCGCACGGCACGAGCGCGGCGAGGCGCGCGTCATCCCGGTTATCCTCCGGCCGTGCCGGTGGATGAGCACCCGGCTAGGAAAGCTGCAGGCGGTGCCGAAGGATGCCAAGGCGGTCAGTGAGTGGTCAAATCGCGACGCGGCGTTCGACGACATCGCCACAGCGGTCGAGCGTACCGTCCAGGAGTTGAGGCAATTCCGCCAGACCGAGAAGGTGCTTCGTACCTTCAAAGCGTTTCGGAACAGGCAACAGCGACATGTTGAACACACTCCCGAAGCGGCGGCAATTAGCGACGGTTGGGACGGTTGGACGCCGAGGTTCGAAACCGCTCCCGCAGAGCTTCCAGCAGGCACCGTCTTCCGCGACGGCGACGACTGCCCGGAGATGGTGGTCGTGCCTGCCGGCGAGTTCATGATGGGCGAAGGGACACAGCACAAGGTCACGATCGCGCGTCCCTTCGCCGTCGGCAAGTATCCAGTTACCTTCGACGAGTGGGACGCCTGCGTGGCGGCAGGAGGCTGCAAATACAAGCCCGAGGACGCAGGCTGGGGCCGCAGCAGGCGCCCGGCCATCAACGTGAGCTGGGACGACGCCCAGGAGTATGTCGCGTGGCTGTCGAAGAAGACCGGGAAGTCCTACCGACTGTTGTCCGAGGCGGAGTGGGAATACGCCGCCCGCGCCGGCACGACAACACGCTATCCCTGGGGCGACGAGCCGGGCACCAATCTCGCGAACTTCCAAAACTCCGGTAGCCAGTGGAGCGGCAAGCAGACATCGCCTGTCGGCAGCTTCGAACCTAACGCCTTCGGCCTCTACGACATGATCGGCAATGTCTGGGAGTGGTTGCAGGACTGCTGGAATGACTCTTACAAG
>JBDHRV010000167.1:0-6834 GCA_039807745.1 Burkholderiales bacterium | reverse complement strand
CGACAACCTCGCTGACTGAGAGTCGCGCCGCAGTCCCGACACCGCGCGCCGCAGGGCGCGCGGTGTTTTTTCGCCACACCCTCACCCCATCGACAAGGACCAGGATGACTGTCCGCGAAGGAAGCCTGGAAGCGCCCAAGAGACATCCCATCGATTGGAAGAACCCCGAGTTCTTCCAGGAAGAAAGCCTCTTCAAGGAGCTCGAACGCGTCTTCGACATCTGCCACGGCTGTCGTCGCTGCGTGAGTCTGTGCGGCTCGTTCCCCACGCTCTTCGACCTCATCGACAACGGCGAGTCCGGCGAGCTGGACGCCGTCGACAAGCAGTCCTTCTGGGATGTGGTCGACCAATGCTACCTGTGCGACATGTGCTTCATGACGAAGTGCCCATACGTACCGCCGCACCCGTGGAACCTCGATTTCCCGCACCTCATGCTGCGCGCGAAGGCGGTGAAGAACCGCAACGGAAAAACGCGCTGGCGCGACAAGATGCTGAACAATACCGACCTCGTCGGCCAGCTCGCGGGCATCCCCGTGGTCACGCCGACCGTCAACGCCCTGAACCGCAAGGCGTCGGTCCGGGGCGTGATGGAGAAAGCGCTCGGCGTGGATCGGAAGGCCTGGATTCCCGAGTTTGCGACCAAGCGTCTGACCTCGCTTGCTGCCGACAGCAAGGATCATCCGGTGCGCGACGGCGAGCGCACCCCCGGCAAGGTGGCCGTGTTCTACACCTGTTATGCGCGCTACAACGAGCCTGGTTTCGGGCTCGATCTGTTGCGCATCCTCGACCACAACGAGATCCCGTACGTACTGATCGAGGAGAAGTGCTGCGGCATGCCGCAGATGGAGAACGGCGAGCTCGATGAGATCGAGAAGCGCAAGAATCACAACATCCCGCACATGGCGAAACTCGCGCGGGAGGGCTACGCCATCATGACGCCGATCCCCTCCTGTACCCTCATGTTCAAGCAGGAGCTGCCGCTCATGTTCAGGGACGATGCCGATGTGCAGCTCGTGCGCGAGGCGATGTTCGATCCTTTCGAGTACCTGGTTGCACGCCACAAGGACGGGCTGCTCAAGACCGACTTCAAGCGGCCTCTGGGGCGCGTGTCGTACCAGGTTGCCTGTCATCTGCGGGTGCAGAACATCGGCAAGAAGACCGAAGAGCTGCTGAAGCTCATCCCGGACACGACCGTCACGACCGTCGAGCGCTGTTCGGGGCACTCCGGCGCCTGGGGCACCAAGAAGGAATTTCATGCGATGGCGATGAAGATCGGCAAGCCGGTGTTCAAGGCGATGGCGGGGGCGGCGAAGCCCGATTTCATCAGCTCCGATTGCCAGCTCGGCGGGCGGCACATCGAACAGGGTACTCACGAGGGCGGTCTCACGCAGGCCGAACTCGCGCATCCGCTCACGTTGGTCCGGACCGCCTATGGCCTATGACCCAACCATAGCGCCCCGCCTCGTGGGCGCGTCAGACAGGAAACCGCCGATGGCAGCTATTTCGAGAGAAAGCCTGATGCCGCTGGAGGTCTACGCGCGTACGCGCAAGGACTTCCGAGCCAAGGTGCTCGCGCACAAGAAACACCGGACGGTGGCCGTTGGGCCGCACGTCACGCTGATCTTCGAGGACGAGTTGACGATTCGCTACCAGATCCAGGAAATGCTGCGCATCGAGAAGATCTTCGAGGAGGACGGCATCGACGGCGAGCTGTCCGCGTACAACCCGCTCGTTCCGACTGGCACCAACTGGAAGGCGACCATGCTGGTCGAGTACACGGACATCGACGAGCGCAGGCAGATGCTCGCCAGGCTGATCGGCGTGGAGAACCATGTCTGGGTCCGCATCGAGGGATTCGACAAGGTCCACGCCATCGCCGACGAAGACCTGGAGCGCTCGAACGAGGAGAAAACGGCATCGGTCCATTTTCTCCGGTTCGAGCTCACGGGTGAGATGCGCGCGGCGCTGCGCGCCGGCGGTGGGCTTGCCATGGGCATCGACCATCAGCACTACCCGGCGGCGGTCGTCATCACGGATCCCGCCACCAGGGCCTCGCTCATCGGCGATTTTCAGGAGCATTGAGGCCACCCGTGCGCGCTGCCAGGCTGCGGCTTGCGCTCGCCGTCGTGGCGATCTCGTTCGCGCTCTGCGCTTGCAAGAGCGCGGAGGACCGCTGGCTGCGGGTGCCCGATCCCGACGAGAAAAGAGCCGACGAAGGCCCGCGCAAGGAGGACACGCCAGCCTTGCCGCCGTTTCCGGCGGATGACCGCCTGCTTCGCTTCGACATCGGCGGTGTTTCGCGCAACACGTTCTTCGTCGACCCCGAGTCCATCAGCATCGGCGAGGACTGGGCGATCCGTTACACGACGGTGGTCGTCTCGCCGAGCGGCGCGCGCAGCGTCACCTACGAGGGGCTCGACTGCACGGGCTACACGTACAAGCTCTACGCAATGGGACGCGCCGATGGCACGTGGTCGCCGGTGAAGCAGCCGGAATGGCGACCGATCGCCTTCACCGAGGTAAACCGCTACCGCATCGTTCTGTTCAAGGATTTCTTCTGCCCGAAGAAGGTGCCGGTCAGAAGCCCTGGCGAGGCCATCCGCGCGCTCAAGTCAGGGGCAAATTCCCGGGCCGACGACAGCTTCTGACGGAGCCGCACGGCGGTTCGTGCAGCGCGCGCGTCACAAGAGAACGAGGTTGTCGCGGTGAATGAGCTCGGGCTCGTCGATGTAACCGAGCCGGCTTTCGATCTCGGCGCTCGGCACACGCAGGATGCGACGCGCTTCGCTCGCGCCGTAGTTGACCAGCCCGCGCGCAATCTCGCGTCCCGCGGGGTCGACGCAGCTCACCACTTCCCCCCGCTCGAACTCGCCCGTCAGCGCCTGCACGCCGATCGGCAGCAGGCTTTTCCCTTCCCGCAACAGGGCGCGCGCCGCGCCCGCGTCGAGCTCGAGCCGGCCTTTGACCTGCAGGTGGTCCGCGATCCATTGCTTGCGTGCGGCAAGGGTCATGGCGACGGCGGCGAGCTCGGTGCCGATCGCTTCTCCGGAGGTGAGGCGCACGAGCACGTCGGGTTCGCGTCCGGAAACGATGACGGTATGGGCGCCGCTGCGGGATGCGCGCTTGGCCGCGATCACCTTCGTCAGCATGCCGCCGCGGCCGATGTCGCTGCCGGCGCTGCCCGCCATGCGTTCCAGTGCCGGGTCACCCGCGGCTGCGTTGCGCACCAGCTCGGCCCGTGCATCCTTCCTGGGATCGGCGGTGTAGAGACCGGCCTGATCGGTGAGGATGACGAGTGCGTCGGCTTCGACGAGGTTGGTGACGAGCGCCGCCAGGGTATCGTTGTCGCCGAAGCGGATCTCGTCGGTGACGACCGTGTCGTTCTCGTTGATGATCGGGATCGCACCCAGCTTGAGCAGCGTGCGCAGGGTGGAACGCGCGTTCAGGTAACGCTTGCGGTCCGCGAGATCGTCGTGTGTCAGCAGGACCTGCGACGTCGTGAGCTTGTGCTTCGCGAAGCAGGACTCGTAGGCTTGCACGAGTCCCATCTGGCCGACCGCTGCCGCGGCCTGCAGCTCGTGCACGGAGCGCGGACGCTTCCTCCACCCTAGGCGCTGCATGCCCTCGGCGATCGCGCCGCTCGAGACGACGATCACCTCTCGCCCGCGCTCGCGCAGCGCCGCAACCTGTTCCGCCCAGCCCGCGAGCGCCGCGTGGTCCAGCCCCTGTCCGTCGTTCGTGACGAGGCTGCTGCCGACCTTGATCACCAGCCGATTCGCACCGGCGAGCACGGATGCCATCAGCGCTTACCTCGCCATTGTGTCTCAATCATCACGCGTCTCGGGCATCGCGTCGTCGGTCTCGAGACCCGCGTCGTCGCCGGTGTCCGGCCGGCGGTTGGCATCCAGGTGGTCCATGACCGCGAAGCATAGCGCGCGGCAACCCTCACCCGTGAGGGCGGAAACCTCGAACACCTGCGCCGGTCGACCGAAGCGCTCGACCAGCTCCTCGACCCTGCGTGTACGCTCATGGTCGGGAATGAGGTCGAGCTTGTTCAGGACCAGCCATCTCGGCTTCTGGTAGAGCGCCTCGTCATGCCGCCGCAGCTCGCGAACGATGGCGGCAGCGTCGCGCACCGGCTCGGCGTCGGGGTCGAAGGGCGCAACATCGACGATGTGCAGCAGCAGCCGCGTGCGCGCCAGGTGCCGCAGGAACTGATGCCCGAGGCCGGCGCCGTCAGCCGCACCCGCGATGAGCCCCGGGATGTCGGCGACGACGAAGCTCCTGCCCTCGTCCACGCGCACCACGCCGAGATTGGGATGCAAGGTGGTGAAGGGATAGTCCGCAACCTTGGGACGGGCCGCCGACACGGCACGGATGAAAGTCGACTTGCCCGCGTTCGGCAGGCCCAGCAGTCCGACGTCGGCCAACACCCGCAACTCGAGCGCGAGCCGCCGTGCCTGTCCCGGTTCCCCGGGCGTGCATTGCCGCGGTGCGCGGTTGGTACTCGACTTGAAATGAACGTTGCCGAGCCCGCCTTGTCCGCCGCGCGCAAGCAACGCCCGCTGACCGTGGCGGCACAGATCCGCGATGACCCGATCGGTGTCGGCATCCTTGACGATGGTGCCGACGGGCATCGAGAGCACGACATCGTCTGCGCTGCGGCCGGTGCACTCCGACCCCATGCCGTTCTGTCCGTTCTTCGCACGGTGCAGACGCGCGAAGCGGTACTCGACCAGCGTGTTGACGTTGCGGTCGGCAAGCGCGTAGACGCTGCCGCCGCGCCCGCCGTCGCCTCCGTTGGGCCCGCCGCGTGGCACGTACTTCTCGCGCCGGAAGCTCACGACGCCGTCGCCGCCATTGCCGGCGTGAACTTCGATCACGGCTTCATCGACGAACTTCATGCGCAAAGCGGAACGTACGGGAATGAAAAAGGCCCTACCGCGAACGATAGGGCCTCGTCTGAGCGAGCGCGGCTCAGGCCGGGACGATGCTCACGACCTTGCGCTTCGCCGGCCCTTTCACGGAGAACAGCACTTGCCCGGCGACCTTCGCGAAGAGGGTATGATCGCGGCCCATCCCGACGTTGTCGCCGGGGTGCACCTGGGTGCCGCGCTGGCGGACGATGATGCTGCCCGCCGCAATGACCTGGCCGCCGAAACGCTTCACGCCGAGGCGTTTTGACTGCGAGTCGCGTCCGTTACGAGAGCTGCCGCCCGCTTTCTTGTGTGCCATGATTACACTCCTCGCGCGATCCTAGACGGTGATGGCGTCGATCCGAATCTCGGTGTAGCTCTGACGATGACCCTGGGACTTCTTGTAGTGCTTGCGGCGACGCATCTTGAAGATGGTGACCTTGTCGTGTCGCCCTTGGGACACGACGGTCGCGCGCACCGAAGCGCCGGTTACGAGGGGGGATCCGAGCGCGAGCTCGGCGCCTTGGCCCACCGCGAGTACCTGGTCGAGCACGATCTCGCTGCCGATTTCTCCGGCAAGCTTCTCGACCTTGAGTTGGTCGCCGCTCGCGACCCGGTATTGCTTGCCACCGGTTTTGATGACCGCAAACATTTCTGCTCCGACAATGGCTCTTTCGAAAAGCCGTGCAGTATAGCGCGGGCCGGTGTGCGGCTCAACCTCGGGCTTCGACGCGCTGCCGGGCGCCACCTGGCTGGGCGATGCTTGACCCAGCGGAGCGCGCTGCCTACCATCCTGCCTTTTTCCCTTGCTGCGCGCCGTGTCTTCCCTTGAAGCGGTTCGCGCCGCCGTCGCAGACGACATGCGGGCGGTGGACGAATCCATCCGCCACCATCTGAGCTCCGACGTCGTTCTGATCAGGCAGGTGGCCGAGTACATCGTCCAGAGCGGCGGCAAGCGGCTGCGCCCCGCGCTGCTGTGCCTCTCGGCGCGCGCGCATGGCTACCAGGCGCTGCACCACCACGCGCTCGCGGCAGTGGTCGAGTTCATCCACACTGCGACGCTGCTGCACGATGACGTCGTCGACGCCTCGCAGATGCGCCGCGGCCGTGCCACCGCGAACTCGCTCTTCGGCAACGAGGCGAGCGTGCTGGTGGGCGACTTCCTCTATTCGCGCGCGTTCCAGATGATGGTCACGGTGGGCAACGCGCGGGTGCTCGAAGTGCTCGCCGATGCCACCAACGTCATCGCCGAAGGCGAAGTCCTCCAGCTGCTCAACTGCCACAATGCCGGGATCGAGGAGGAAGGGTACCTGCGCGTCATCCGCTACAAGACCGCGAAGCTCTTCGAGGCGGCGTCGCGGATCGGAGCCATACTGGGTGGCGCCGAAGACGAACAGGAAGAGGCCGCCACCCGCTACGGCATGCATCTCGGCACGGCGTTCCAGTTGATCGACGACGTGCTCGATTACTCCGGCGACCTCGACACCACCGGCAAGAATCTCGGTGACGACCTCGCCGAAGGCAAGCCGACGCTACCCCTCATTCGTGCCATTGCGTGCGGCACGGCGGAGCAGTCGGCGCTGATCCGCGGTGCGATCGAGAGCGGGGGAGCCGGCGAATTCGGTCCGGTGCTGCAGATCATCCGCGACACCGGGGCGCTCGATTACACGCGAGACCTCGCCCAGGTGGAAGCCCGCAAGGCGTGCGATGCCATCGCGGGCCTGCAGCGTTCAACCTTCAAGGAATCTTTGCTACAATTGGCCGACTTCGCGGTCGCGCGGAGTTTCTGAAGTCCCGTGGTGGTGAATCGGCGCCGGCAGAGCTCTTCATGCCGGCCAAATTTTTTCGGGGTGTAGCTCAGCCTGGTAGAGTACTGCGTTCGGGACGCAGGAGTCGGAGGTTCGAATCCTCTCACCCC
>JBDHRV010000017.1:0-36876 GCA_039807745.1 Burkholderiales bacterium | reverse complement strand
CCTCGCAGAACGTCCTCGCCAACGCAGCGCTCAACTGGGGCATTTCCTCGGGCTGGATCGCGAGCGCGAGCTATTACGAGAACCGCAATACCGGCCGGCTGCCACTCGTCGTCACCTCCCCGATCCCCGAACCGTTTCCGCTCTACCAGCGGCTGAACGACCGCGGCGTGTTTCTCTCGCTGCGCTACGACTGGCAGGCCGGGACCCCGGTCGTGCCGCTGGGTGGACAGCCCGGAACCGGCTCGGGCGCCGTCGCCGGCGTGCTCTTCCTCGATGCCAACGACAACGGCAGGCTCGATGCAGGCGAGGCGGGTGCCCCCAACGTCACGATCCTGCTCGACGGCCGGTTTACCGTGCGCACCGATTCACAGGGACGCTTCGAGTTTGCTTCGGTGGCCGCCGGCAAGCATGTGCTGGGCATCGTGCCGGACAACCTGCCGCTGCCGTGGGCGGCCTCCGCCGACGGGCGCATCGAGGTGGAGGTGGGTGTGCGCGATCGAACGCGCACCGAAATCCCCGTGCGCCGACTGCGCTGAGCGACCGTATCAGCGGGGCGCGAACCCGAGCTGTCGCCACGCTTCGTACACGACGACCGCCACGGCATTCGCGAGGTTGAGGCTGCGGCTGCCGGCGGTCATCGGGATGCGCACGCAGTGCCCCGGCGCCACGGTGTCCAGCAAAGCTTCGGGTAGCCCGCGGGTCTCGGGGCCGAAGAGCAGGGCATCGCCGGCCCGGTAGTGCACGCGGTCGTAATGCGTGTCGCCCCGCGTCGAGACGGCGAACAGGCGCCGGTCGTGGAGCGCGGCCCGGCATGCCTCCCAACGGTCGTGGACGACCACGCGCGCCAGCTCGTCGTAGTCGAGCCCGGCGCGTACGAGCTGGCGATCGCGCAGCGAGAATCCCAACGGTCGGACGAGGTGTAGCGTGCTGCCCGTGTTCGCGCACAGACGCACGATATTGCCGGTGTTGGGTGGAATCTCGGGTTCGAACAGAACGACGTGGAACATCCTTACGCGTCGAGGAGCGTGCGGGCAGCGACCCAGCCCACCACCTGCGCCGCGCCGCCCTTTTTGAGCGCCCGCGCGCACTCGTTCAAGGACGCTCCGGTCGTGAGCACGTCATCGACGAGCGCCACACGCTTGCCCTCGAGGCCCGAGCCGCAGACGAATGCACGGCGGACGTTCTTGGCCCGTTCGCCGAATGCGAGCGACGCCTGGGGCAGGGTGTCGCGGACGCGGCGACAGGCCTCCAGTGCGAGCGGCACCTCGAGCACCCGCGCCGCGACCCGCGCGATCTCGAGCGACTGGTTGAATCCGCGCTCGGTGAGACGCTGCGCGCCGAGCGGGACGGCCACCACGAGGTCGGGGCGTGGCATCTCCCGCACTGCCTGGGCGAGCAAGCGTCCCAGGCACTGGGCGATCGCGAGGTGATGCCGGTACTTGAGCGCGTGGATGAGGCCATCGACCGGAAAGGCATAGGCGAGCGCCGCTTCGACCCCGTCTACCACGGGCGGGTGGGCGAGACACCGTCCGCAGGTGAGGGGCTGCGGCACCGGCGATGCGCAGGTCGGACAGCGCACGGCCGGCAGCCAGGGCAGCGCGGCCCGACATCCCGGGCACAGTCCGTCGCGCTCGGCGCGCGTTCCGCACAGGAGGCACACCCGAGGTCCTGGCAGGTCCTGCAGGAGGGGCTGGCTGTTCAAAAAGCGGGCTGCCAGAATTGACAAGGTTCCTGCCATCGCCGAGACTCGATGCCCTTGGCCTTGTTCGAAGGGGAGTGAGTATAAATGCAGACCGTAGACGCGGCGAACGAAGGGAACGCTTCGGCCGCCAAGACACGTTGGGCACCGCAGGCCGTGGAGGCGCTCTTCGCGTTGCCTTTCCCCGATCTCATCTTCCGTGCCCAGACCGTACACCGCGAGCACTTCGATCCGGCGCAGGTGCAGCTCTCGACGCTGCTCTCGGTCAAGACCGGCGGCTGCTCCGAGGATTGCGGCTACTGCTCACAGTCGGTGCGCTACCGGACCGGCGTGGCGGACGCCGATCTGCTGCCGATCGAGTCGGTGGTCGAGGCCGCGCGCGCGGCGAAGGACAAAGGCGCGACCCGCTTCTGCATGGGGGCGGCCTGGCGCGGCCCGAAGGCGCGGGACATCGAGCGCGTCGCGGACATGGTGCGAGCGGTGAAGGATCTCGGGCTCGAGACCTGCGCGACGCTCGGCATGCTGAAGCCCGGCCAGGCCGAGGCACTGAAGGCGGCGGGCCTCGACTACTACAACCACAATCTCGACACCTCCGCCGAGTTCTACGGCGAGGTCATCGGAACTCGCACCTACGACGACCGCCTCGACACGCTCGCTCAGGTGCGCGCCGCCGGGCTGCACGTGTGCTGCGGCGGCATCGTCGGCATGGGCGAATCGCGCCGCCACCGCGCGGAGCTGATCGCGCAACTGGCGAACCTCGATCCGTATCCCGAGAGCGTGCCGATCAACAACCTGGTGCAGGTCGAAGGCACGCCGCTCGCCGGCACCGAGGCGCTCGATCCGTTCGAGTTCATTCGCACCATCGCCTGCGCCCGCATCACGATGCCGACCGCTTACGTGCGGCTGTCGGCCGGGCGCGAGGCGATGTCCGAGGCGGTGCAGGCGCTGTGCTTCCTCGCCGGGGCGAACTCCATCTTCTACGGCGAGAAGCTGCTCACCACCGGCAATCCGGAAACGTCGCGGGACCAGCAGCTCTTCGCCAAGCTCGGCCTGCGCGCGGCCGGTTGAGTCCGGCGGGTGCGCGTCGGGTCGGCGCCGCATGAAGATTCCGGACTTGGCACCCGCGCTCGCGGCGCTCGCAGCCGATGGGCTGCTGCGGCGGCGTCGGACGATCGAGGGTCCGCTCGGTCCCCGCGTCCGGGTCGACGGGCGTGATCTGCTCTGCTTCGGCTCGAACGACTACCTCGGACTGGCGGCGGATGCGCGGCTCGTCGCTGCCGCCTGCGAGGGGGCGCACGAACTCGGCGTCGGCGCCGGCGCGTCGCACCTGGTCTGCGGCCACAACGCCGCGCACGAAGCGCTCGAGGCGAGGATCGCCAAGTTCGTCGGGATGCCGCGCGCGCTCGTCTTCTCGACCGGCTACATGGCGAATCTCGGCATCGTCACGGCTCTGCTCGACCGTCACGACGCCGTCTTCGCCGACCGCCTCAACCACGCGTGCCTGAACGACGCAGCGCTGCTCTCCCGCGCCACCTTCCAGCGCTATCCGCACAGCGACGTCGGTGCGCTGGAGCGGCTGCTCGCGGCATCGACGGCCCCGCGCAAGCTCGTCGCGAGCGACGCGGTCTTCAGCATGGACGGCGACCTGGCTCCGGTGCCCGAGCTGATCGCCCTGTGCGAGCGCCACGGTGCGTGGCTTCTGCTCGACGACGCGCACGGGTTCGGCGTGCTCGGCCGCGACGGCCGGGGCACACCGTCGCACTTCGACGTGCGCTCGCCGCACTTGATCCACATGGGCACCCTCGGCAAGGCAGCGGGCGTGTTCGGCGCGTTCGTCGCCGGTGACGCGGCGCTGATCGACCTGCTGCTGCAACGCGCACGTCCTTACATCTACACCACTGCGGCTCCGCCGCTTCTCGCCCGGGCGTTGCTCGCGTCGCTCGACGTGATCGAGCGGGAAGGCTGGCGCCGGGAACGGCTCGCAGCGCTGATCGCGCAATTGAAGTCGGCGCTGCGCCCCGGTCGCATGCGGCTCCTCGCCTCCGACACGCCGATCCAGCCGCTCCTGATCGGTGCCAACGACGCCGCGCTCTTGGTGGGGACGGCGCTGGAGGACGCCGGGATCTGGGTGCCGGTCATCCGTCCGCCGACGGTACCGAAAGGCACTGCGCGGCTGCGCATCTCGCTCTCGGCGGCGCATACCGAAGCCGATGTCGCCTCCCTGCTCGATGGCCTCGATCGCCTGCGGTGAAGCTCCACGTCGAGAGCCTGGGCACAGGGCCGGAACTCGTCCTGGTGCATGGCTGGTCCATGCACGGCGAGGTCTGTCACGGGCTCGCGGAACGGCTGGCCGCGAGGTACCGGGTGCACGTGCCCGATCTGCCCGGTCATGGCAAGAGCCGTGGCGAGTCGTTGCCGGAGCTCGCCGACCTGGCGCGCGGCCTCGCGGATTGCTTTCCGACGGCGACGCGTCTGTGTGGCTGGTCGCTCGGTGCCCTGGTGGCGATGCGCTGGTCGCTCGACCGGCCGTCCCAGATCCGGCGGCTCGCGCTGATCGCGGCCACGCCCCGCTTTCCGGCGGGCGACGGATGGCCAGCCGGGTCGGCGCTGGGGGATCTCGAAGCGTTCGCGCGCGCGCTGCATGCGGACTACCGCGGCACGCTGGATCGCTTCATCGCGCTGCAGGCAATGGGCAGCCCGGCGCCGCGGGCGGTGATCGCGGACTTCCGTCGGCGACTCGCTCACGCTGCTGCGCCGGACATGGAGGCACTCGACGCAGGGCTGCGCCTGCTCGCGACCACGGATCTGCGCAGCGAAGTCGGCCGCCTGCACCAACCGACGCTGATCCTGCACGGCGAACGCGACGCGGTGGTGCCGGAAGCGGCGGGCGAGTGGCTCGCGCGCGCGCTGCCGAACGGCCGTCTGCAGGTCATTCCAGCGGCGGGGCACGGCCCTTTCGTGTCGCACGAAGCCGAATGCGCGCGGGCGCTGGTGGAGCACTTCGATGAGTGAGTCGCACGAGTTCGACAAGCGCAATGTCCGTCGCTCCTTCGAGCGCGCGGCCGCCACCTACGATGCGGCGGCGGTGCTGCAGCGCGAAGTGGAAAGACGCATGTTCGAGCGACTCGACTATGTGAAACTCGCGCCGGCCACCGTGCTCGATGCGGGCAGCGGCACCGGCACCGGGGCGCGGGAGCTGGCACGCCGTTACCCGCGAGCGCGGCTGATCGCGCTCGACATCGCGCTTACCATGCTCGAGGCCGCGCGCGGGCCGCGCTCGCTGCTGCAGCGGCTGGGAGTCGGTCGCAGCCGGATCGCCTGCGTGTGCGCCGACGTCGAGCGACTGCCGCTCAAGGGCGGCAGCGTGGACCTCATCTGGTCCAACGCCACGCTGCAGTGGGCCACCGACTTGCCGGCAACCCTGAAGGAGCTGCGGCGGGTGTTGCGGCCGGGCGGTCTGCTCATGTTCTCGACGTTCGGCCCCGATACCCTGAAAGAGCTGCGAGCGGCGTTCGCGGCTAGCGACGGGCACTCGCACGTGAACCGCTTCGTCGACATGCACGACATCGGCGACCTGCTGGTGCAGGCGCGCCTCGCCGACCCGGTGATGGACATGGAGCACATCACCATGACATACGGTACCGTGCGCGACCTCATGCGCGACCTGAAGGCGATCGGTGCCCACAACGTCACCGCCGGACGGCCGCGCGGGCTGGGCGGCAGGCAGGCGCTGGCGGCGGTGGAGCAGTACTACGAAGCGTGGCGGCGCAACGGCGTGCTGCCGGCAACCTACGAGGTCGTCTACGGGCACGCGTGGGCACCCACGGGCGGGCCGGAGCTCACCGCGGAAGGCCACGCGGTGGTGCAGTTCCATCGCCGTGCGCTGCGGTAATGCGCGGCGTCTCGGGACTCTTCGTCACCGCCACCGACACCGGGGTCGGCAAGACTCTGATCTCCTGCGCGATCATCCTGGCATTGCGCCGGACCGGTCTGCGGGTCGCCGGCATGAAGCCGGTCGCGTCGGGGTGCGAGGCCACCGCCGCCGGACTCGTGTCCGACGATGCCGCACGGCTTGCCGGTGCGTCGGGTCTCGACGCGCCAGTCGAGCTCGTCAATCTCTATCGCTTGCAGCCAGCCATCGCGCCGCACATCGCGGCGGCGCGGGCCGGCGTGCGCGTCGACCTGCAGCGCATCGAGGCCGCCTACCGCGCGCTCGGTCGCTTCGCGGACTGCGTCGTGGTGGAAGGCGTGGGCGGGCTGCGCGTGCCGCTGAACGAAGAGGAGGACCTCGCCGACCTGGCGCGGCGGCTGGACCTGCCGGTGGTGCTGGTGGTGGGCATGCGCCTGGGATGCCTCAGCCATGCACTGCTCACGGCGGAGGCGATCGACCGCTGCGGACTGCCGTGGTGCGGCTGGATCGCGAACCACGTGGACCCGGAGATGGCCGTGCCCGACGAGAACGTGGAGACGCTCGTACGGCGACTGCCCGTGCCGCTCCTGGGCCGCGTGCCGTTCCTGGCAGCGGAAAATGCAAAGGCCGCCGCCGACGCGCTGGATGCGCCGGCGATCCTGAGCGCGATGCGGCGCGACTCACCGCCGAGCGCGTCGATGTTCATCTGACCGTCTGCCCGCGGCAGGGTCGGCGTCATCGGTGACGCGCGTACGAGCCTGCGCTCCCTTGCTCTTTGCGCGAGCGCTGTGATACCTTTGCCGGGATTTGGACGGCCGGCCAGGTGTCCGATGGGCGTCGAGAGCTTGAGGGCGGGGCGGCGCGGATGAATCCGATCGATGCAGGGCAGCGTGCGGAATATTTGCTCCTCGCCCAACGCAACAACTCCCTCTCGCGATTGCATCGGCAGCGGGCTTTCTGGTTTATCTTCGGGGCCTCGGTACTCATCGCTCTTGCCTTCACGGTGCTGGGCGCGTGGCCCGTTCTCCCTTTCGCCGGTATCGAGATGGCGGTTCTGTACGCCGCTTTCCGGCATGTCGACCGGCATGCAGCGGACTACGAGTGCCTGGAGATCAACGGCGATCGTGTCCGCATCGAGATCCGCGACGGCCGCGATGTGCGCCGCGTGGAACTCAATCGGCATTGGGCGCAGGTGGTGATGGCCGATATTTCCGGGCGGCGGCGTCTGGCGCTCCGATCGCACGGACGCGAGGTCGAGTTCGGGCGCCATCTGACCAACGAGGAGCGCGAGCGGGTCGGCCGCGAACTCCTGAAGCAGCTGAGGAAGGCTTCGTGAACGAGCCAGGAACGACAGGGGGAAACATGGGAAGAAAGTGTGCGGCGGGCGCCGTCTTGCTGCTGGGCGCGAGTCTCGCGCAGGCTCGCCAGCTCGGATTGCAGGCGCCCGAGTCACCCATCGCACAGCAGATCTACGACCTGCACTCGCTCATTTTCGGCATCTGCGTCGTGGTGTTCATCGCGGTCTTCAGCGTGATGTTCTACTCGATCTTCAAACACCGGAAGTCGCTCGGTGCCAAGCCCGCCACCTTCCACGAGAACACGACTGTCGAAGTGATCTGGACCATCGTGCCGTTCGTGATCCTGGTCAGCATGGCGATCCCCGCCACCCGCACCGTGCTCGCCATGAAGGACACGTCGGAAGCCGAGATGACGATCAAGGTCACGGGCTATCAGTGGAAGTGGGGCTACGACTACCTGAAGGGCGAGGGCGAAGGCATCAGCTTCTACAGCAACCTCACGACGCCTTACGCGCAGATCCACAACGAAGCACCCAAGGGTCCGGAATATCTTCTGGAAGTCGACAATCCGCTGGTGGTGCCGGTGGGCAAGAAGATCCGCGTGCTGACGACCGCCAACGACGTGATCCACTCCTTCTGGGTGGGCGCGCTCGGCTTCAAGCAGGATGCGATTCCGGGCTTCGTGCGCGACACCTGGTTCCTCGCCGAGAACCCTGGCGTCTATCGCGGCCAGTGTGTCGAGCTCTGCGGCAAGGACCACGGCTTCATGCCGATCGTGATCCACGTCATGAACGATGGCGACTACAAGCAGTGGGTCGCGGCGAAGAAGAAGGAGATCGAGGCCTCGCGCATCGACCCGAACAAGACCTATACGCTGGCAGAGCTCAAGGCACAGGGCGAGAAGGTGTACCAGAGCAACTGCGCGGCCTGTCATCAGGCCAACGGCATGGGGGTGCCGGGTGCCTTCCCGGCCCTCTCGGGCTCGAAAGTGACGACCGGCCCGGTCGCCGACCAGATCAAGCTCGTGCTGAACGGCAAGCCGGGTACGGCCATGGCCTCCTTCAAGCAGCTCTCGGACATCGAGATCGCGGCGGTCGTGACCTATGAGCGCAACAGCTGGGCGAACAAGACCGGTGAAGTCGTGCAGGCCGCCGACGTGAAGGCGCTGCGTGGCGCGACGGTCGCCCTGAAGTAATCCGCCGCATCGGAAGACACCCTTTTTCGCCCCAGGAGACCCTGATGGCAGCCGTACCCGGTACCGTCCACGACCACGACCACGAACACGCGCATCATCCGACGGGGATCATGCGCTGGGTGACGACGACCAACCACAAGGACATCGGGACGCTGTACCTGTGGTTCAGCTTCGCGATGTTCTTCGTCGGCGGGCTGCTCGCGTTCGGGATCCGCGCCGAACTGTTCCAGCCGGGGCTTCAGTTCTGGCAGCCGGAGTTCTTCAATCAGCTCACGACCATGCACGGCCTCATCATGGTGTTCGGCGCGATCATGCCGGCATTCGTGGGGTTCGCGAACTGGCAGGTACCGCTCATGATCGGCGCCCCCGACATGGCGTTCGCGCGCATGAACAACTGGAGCTTCTGGCTGCTGCCGCCCGCCGCGATCCTGCTCATCACGTCGTTCTTCGTCCCGGGCGGTGCGCCCGCGGCCGGCTGGACGCTGTATGCGCCGCTCACGGTGCAGATGGGCCCGGGCATGGACCTCATAATCTTCGCGATCCACATCATGGGCGCCTCGTCCATCATGGGCTCGATCAACATTATCACCACGCTGCTGAACATGCGCGCGCCGGGCATGACGCTCATGAAGATGCCGCTCTTCTGCTGGACGTGGCTGATCACCGCCTATCTGCTGATCGCGGTGATGCCGGTGCTGGCGGGCGCGGTGACCATGACCCTCACTGACCGCCACTTCGGCACCCACTTCTTCAATGCGGCAGGCGGCGGCGATCCCGTGCTGTTTCAGCACATCTTCTGGTTCTTCGGGCATCCCGAGGTGTACATCATGATTCTGCCGGCGTTCGGTATCGTCTCGGAGATCATCCCGGCGTTCGCACGCAAGCCGCTCTTCGGCTACTCCTCCATGGTGTACGCGACATCCTCGATCGCGATCCTGTCCTTCATCGTGTGGGCGCATCACATGTTCACCGTCGGCATGCCGGCGGCCGGTCAGCTCTTCTTCATGTACGCCACCACCCTGATCGCGGTGCCGACGGGTGTAAAGGTTTTCAACTGGCTCGCGACCATGTGGAAAGGGTCGATGACTTTCGAGACGCCGATGCTGTTTTCCATCGGGTTCATCTTCGTCTTTTCCATGGGGGGCTTCACCGGCCTCATCCTGGCGATCGTGCCGGTAGACATCCAGCTCCACGACACCTACTACGTCGTCGCGCATTTCCATTACGTGCTGGTGGCGGGCTCGCTCTTCGCGATCTTCGGCGGCGCCTACTACTGGCTGCCGAAATGGACCGGCCACATGTACGACGAGAAGCTGGGCAAGCTGCACTTCTGGCTCACGCTCATCTTCTTCAATCTCACGTTCTTCTTCATGCACTTCCTCGGGCTCGCCGGCATGCCGCGGCGCATTCCCGACTACTCGATCCAGTTCGCGGACTTCAACATGGTCGCCTCGATCGGCGCGTTCGGGTTCGGGCTGACGCAGTTGATCTTCCTGTGGGTGGTGCTGAAGTGCATCCGTGGCGGCGCCAAGGCGCCGGCAAGCCCGTGGGAGGGCGCGCATGGTCTCGAATGGACGGTGCCGTCTCCGGCGCCGTATCACACGTTCGAGACGCCCCCCGTGGTGAAGTGATCGGGGTGTCGGAATGGAGTCGCGCGACGCAGGCAGGCGCAGGATCCGCACCGCGCTCATTCTCGCGTCGATTGCGCTCGTCTTCTTTCTCGGCGTGATCGCGCGGCACTGGTCATGAGCGTCGCCAGCGAGAACGCCGTCACCCTGCGCAAGCTCGTCGTGGCCGCGGTCGCGATGTTCGGCTTCGGCTTCTTGCTGGTGCCGTTCTACCAGGCGATCTGCGAGGTGGCGGGGCTGAACAGCGTCGTCCAGCGGGAGGAGGTGACCAATACGCAGGTCGACGCCTCGCGCTTCATGACGATCGAGTTCGATGCGAATGCCCGCAACGGACTGCCGTGGACGTTCACGCCGCTCGAGCGCAGTGTCCGCATCCACCCTGGGCAACTCGCGCAGGTCACCTACGAGGTTCGCAACGACGCCGCGGTGCCGGTCACGCTGCAGGCGATCCCGAGCTACGGGCCCCAACGTGCGGCCCAGTATTTCAAGAAGCTCGACTGCTTCTGCTTCAAGCAACAGGTGCTGCAACCGGGCGAGGTGCGGCAGATGCCCGTGGTGTTCGTGATCGATCCGAGCGCGCCAGTCGATCTTAGCACCGTGACCCTGAGCTATACGCTCTTCGAGGTCGAGGGGACCGGACGGAAGTCGGCGGATGCAGCGCTCGGCGATCGCGGGTGATGGCGGAGGAGTCCGAAGGGCCGCGGAAGGCGGGACCGCTCGCCGCCGCGAAGGCGATCTTCTGGGCTTTTTTCGGCGTGCGGCGGCGCGGCGATCACGCCCAGGATCTCGCCACGCTCACGCCGGTGCAGATCATCGTTACCGGCATCATCGCCGGCGTGCTGTTCGTATTGAGTCTGGTGCTGCTGGTCGGCTGGATCACCGGGTAGGCGCCTGCGGTCAGGATTCGTAACGGGAGGAAACATGGGGACGGCCACTGACGCCAGCAAGTACTTCGTACCGGAGCCCTCGCGCTGGCCGATCTTCGGCTCCATCGGGCTCCTGCTCATGGCTTTCGGCGCCACGATGTGGATGAACCGCGAGGTCGTGGTCGGTCCGTGGGTGCTGGCTGCCGGGGCGGCGGTGCTGATCTACATGCTGTTCGGCTGGTTCGGCACGGTGATTCGCGAGAACCAGAAGGGTCTCTACAACATGCACGTCGACGGATCCTTCCGCTGGAGCATGGGCTGGTTCATCTTCTCGGAAGTGATGTTCTTCGCAGCCTTCTTTGGCGCGCTCTTCTACATGCGGGTGCTGTCCGTGCCCTGGCTGGGGGACTTCGACAACAAGCTGCTGTGGCCGGACTTCACCGCGACCTGGCCAGTCGCCGGCCCCGGTATCGAGGAGAGCTTCACGCCGATGGGCGCGGCCGGCATTCCCGCCCTCAACACTCTGCTTCTCCTCAGCTCGGCCGTGACCGTGACTTGGGCGCACTGGGGGTTGAAGAAGAACAACCGCGGACAGCTGGTGCTCGGGCTCGCGCTCACCATCATTCTGGGCGTCACGTTCCTCGGCTTTCAGGCCTACGAGTACGGACATGCGTATTCGGAGCTCAACCTGAAGCTGTCGACCGGCGCGTACGGCTCGACCTTCTTCCTGCTCACGGGGTTTCACGGTTTGCACGTGACGCTCGGCACGATCATGCTGATCGTGATCTTCTTCCGGGCGGTTGCCGGCCACTTCACGCCGGAGCGTCATTTCGGCTTCGAGGCAGTGTCGTGGTACTGGCACTTCGTCGATTATGTGTGGATTCTGCTTTTCATCTTCGTATACTGGCTCGTCTGAACGACCCCGGAACAACAGGAGGAGGATCCCCTCGCGAGAGGGAGCATAGCGACGCCGCACCCAGGTGCGGCGTTTTTCTTGAGCGAGCGACCGTGCGCCCCGATGTTCGATCAGAGACCGGTCTTCGGAATGAAGCCGAGATAGTAGCCAGCCATCAGCAATGCGAAGAGCGCGGCCGACAGGCCCACCCGCCACGTGAGCGCCTTGACGGTGCGCTCCGACGTGCCCCTGTCCTTGATCAGGTAGTAGAGGCCGGAGGCGAGGCTCACGAGTATGAGCGCAACGAGCGCGAGGACGATGATCTTGATCATGGCGTCCCTCCTTGCTCCCGAGTCTAGCCGATGAGGCCGGTGCTCGCCATTCCGTCATGAGCGCGCCACGGCGCTTCCGGCAGGGTGTCAGCGCGACGCTTGCGGCGCTGCTCGGAATCGCGATCACCGTGGCCGCCGGCGCATGGCAGATGAGTCGTGCCGACGAGAAGGCGCGCCGCCAGCAGCAGCTCGACGCATTGCGGCGCGAGCCGCCGGTCAGCGTTCCGGCCTCCGCGGTCACGGAGGCGGACCTCTTGTACCGGCGCGTGCGGGTCGCGGGCACCTTCATTCCCGAGCACACCGTCTATCTCGACAACCGATTACGGCGCGGCGTGCCCGGCTTCGAGATCGTGACGCCGCTGCGCATCGGCGAGAGCGAGCACTTCGTCGCGGTGAATCGTGGCTGGATCGCCGGAGCCGCGCGCCGGGACACGCTGCCCGAGGTCAGGACGCCGGCGGGTCCGGTGACGGTGGAAGGCACCGTGGTTCCCGCGCAGCGCATCTACCAGCTCGAGCACTCCGGGCCGGAGGGACGGGTGTGGTTGAGCTTCAGCATGGACCGGCTGCGCAAGGAGACCCGCCTCGATCTGCAACCGCTCCTCGTGCAGCAGGAAAGCGAGCTGGACGACGGCCTCGAACGCACCTGGCAGCGCCCCGACGCCGGGCGCGACAAGCATCTCGCCTATGCGTTCCAGTGGTTCGCCATGGCATTCGCCATCCTCGTGATCTACGTCGTGCTCGGCTTTCGACGCTCTACCACCGCGCATGGGCAGACGTAATCTCCTCCTCGTAGGGCTCGTGTGCGTGCTGCCCGTGGTGGCGTCGTACCTCATGTTCTACGTGTGGAAACCGTCGGGCACCACCAACTACGGGGAGCTCCTCGAAGTGAGGCAGCTGCCCGACGTGTCGCTGCGCACGCTGGACGGGGCATCGTTCGCTCTGTCCGAACTGCGCGGGAAGTGGGTGATGCTGGCTGTGGATTCCGGCGAGTGCGACGTCGCGTGCCGCGAGAAGCTGTTCAAGATCCGCCAGATCCGGCTCATGCAGGGCAAGGACATGGACCGCATCGAGCGCGTCTGGCTCGTCTCCGACGGCGTGCCGCCGGACCCGGAGCTGTCCCGGGTGCATCAGGGGGCGCGGCTGCTCGACGCGAGCGGACAGGATCTGGCCCGGCTTCTGCCAGCGCAGAACCGACCCCGCGACTACATCTATGTGATCGATCCCCTCGGCAACCTGATGATGCGCTACCCGCGGGACGCCGATCCGAACGGCATGAAGAAGGATTTCGTCAGACTGCTGAAGGTATCGCGGGTCGGCTGAACTGCGCCCGTGGGTACGCGATGATTCCGTTTGTTCGCGGCAGTGCGGCGATGCTAGACTTCGCGGGTTTGTCTCCTCCGCCCAGCCCATGTCCACTGCCGCTGCCAGCGGGCGTCGCACGCCCGGTCTTGCCCTCCAGTTCCTGCAACTCACGAAGCCCCGGGTCGTCTCGCTGATCGTCTTCACGGCGGTGATCGGGATGTTCCTCGCGGTGCCGGGCATGGTGCCCATGCAGGCGCTCGTCTTCGGTACGATCGGCATTGCACTGGTCGCTGGTGCGGCCGCTGCGGTGAACTGCCTCGTCGAGCAGAAGATCGACGCGGTCATGGCGCGCACCCGGGCGCGGCCGCTGCCGCGCGGCGCCATTACCTCGGCCCAGACACTCGCCTTTGCCGGGGTGGTCGGCGGGATCGGGATGTGGCTGCTCTACCACCTCGTGAACCCGCTCACGATGTGGCTCACGCTCGCCACCTTCATCGGCTACGCGATCATCTACACGGTGGTGCTGAAGCCGCTCACGCCGCAGAACATCGTGATCGGCGGGGCGTCGGGCGCGATGCCGCCGGTGCTTGGTTGGGCGGCGGTGACGGGTACGGTCTCGCAGGAGGCGCTGCTGCTCTTCCTCATCATCTTCGCGTGGACGCCGCCGCACTTCTGGGCGCTCGCGCTCTATCGCAAGCACGAGTACGCCAAGGCCGGCATCCCCATGCTGCCCGTCACCCACGGCGACAAGTACACGCGGCTGCATGTCCTCCTCTATACCGTGATCCTCGTCGTGGTGAGCATGCTGCCGTTCGTGACGCGCATGAGCGGCCTGCTCTACCTCGGGGCCGCGCTGGTACTGGGGGCGGTGTTCCTGTGGTATGCACTGCGCGTCTACGCGGCCTACACGGACCATGTCGCGCACTCGACCTTCCGTTACTCGATCGCCTATCTTTCCGCGCTGTTCGCTGCACTGCTGGTCGATCACTACTGGCGTATCGGCTGAAGCCGTGAGTTGGGTCGTCCTGCTTCGCGGGTTTCTCCCGTTGTTGCTGGCAGCAACGCTCGGCGCGTGCAGCGAGAGCACCAAACCGCCTGCGTTCAAGACGACGGATATCTCCGGTGCCGACTTCGGGAAGGGCTTCGAACTGCTCGACACTTCGGGCAAGCCGACCACGCTCGCCGACTTCAAGGGCAAGGTGGTGGTGCTCTTCTTCGGTTTCACGCACTGTCCAGACGTCTGCCCGGGAACGCTCGCCGAGCTCGCGCTCGTGCGAAAGCAGCTGGGTGCCGACGGCGAGCGCATGCAGGTGGTGTTCGTGACGCTCGACCCGGAGCGGGACCGGCCGGAGATTCTGAAGGAGTATGTCCCGTCCTTCGATCCGAGTTTCGTCGGACTCTACGGCGATCCGGCGGCCATCGCCCGCACGGCGAAGGAGTTCAAGGTCTTCTACCAGAAGGTGCCGGGCGCGACCCCCGACCGCTACACGCTGGACCACACGGCGGCGGCGTTCGTCTTCGATCCGCGGGGGCGACTGCGTCTCTTCGCGAGCGCCGGACAGGGCCCGGAGGCGCTCGCCCACGACATCAAGCTGCTCCTGATGGAGCAGGGCTAACGTTCTTCCCAAAGAGAAAAGCCTCGCGGTCGCGAGGCTTTTTTTAATCGTGCGCGGCAGGCGTCAGCTCGCAGGGGCCATCAGCGCCTTCATCTTCTGCATCGCTTTCTGCTCGATCTGCCGGATGCGTTCGGCGGAGACGCCGAATTCCGCGGCAAGGTCGTGCAGGGTCGCAGACCCCTCTTCGGTCAGCCAGCGCGCCTCGATGATCCGTCGGCTGCGCGCATCGAGACCTTCCAGCGCACGCTCCAGCCCTTCCTCCCGCAGCCGCTCGCTCTCGTCGAGTTCGAGCAGCCTGCACGGCTCCAACTCCGGATTCGAGAGATACGCGATGGGCGCGTAGGCGTCCTCCTCGTCGTCACCGTGCGGCTCGAGGGCGACGTCCTGCCCGGTAAGCCGCGTCTCCATCTCGAAGACCTCTTCCGGTTTCACGCCCAGCTGCTTCGCCACCGCAGTCGCTTCCGTCGTGCCCAGGGCGCCGCTGCCCTGCTTCATGCTGCGCAGGTTGAAGAACAGCTTGCGCTGCGCCTTGGTGGTGGCGATCTTCACGATGCGCCAGTTGCGCAGGATGAACTCGTGAATCTCGGCCTTGATCCAGTGGACCGCAAACGACACCAGCCGGAAGCCGCGCTCCGGGTCGAAGCGCTTCACCGCCTTCATGAGACCGATGTTGCCTTCTTGAATGAGATCGGCCTGCGGCAGTCCATAGCCGTGGTAGCCGCGTGCGATCGCGACGACCACGCGCAGGTGCGACAGCACCAGCTCGCGCGCGGCCTCGAGGTCGCTCTCGCGCTTGAAGCGCCAGGCAAGCTCCAGCTCACGTTCGGGGCTCAAGATCGGGAAGCGGTTCACGCTGTGGATGTAGCCATCCAGGCTCGCGACCGGCGAAGGCAGGGCGAATGTCAGGGCAGTGGTCATCGGGTCGAATTTCCTCCGGGCGTGGATTCTAGCACTCGCGGATTTTGAGTGCCAAGGTGGGCGATAGTTTCCGGGCGGGTGGCGCGCAACGGCCGGACGGGCACTCGCAGCCTTCAATCGAAGAGCGCATCGATGAACTCCTCGGCTTCGAACGGCCGCAGATCGTCGATCTGCTCCCCCACGCCGACGAAGCGGATGGGAATCGGATTCTGGCGGGCGATCGCCGCGATGCAGCCGCCCTTCGCGGTTCCGTCGAGCTTGGTCAGCACGATGCCGGTTACGCCGAGCGCGTCGTCGAAGGCCCGCACCTGGGCCACTGCGTTCTGACCCGTGTTCGCGTCCACCACCAGGATGATTTCGTGCGGCGCGTCGCCCATCGCCTTCTGCGCCACACGCTTGACCTTCTTGATCTCCTCCATCAGGTGCAGCTGCGTGGGGAGCCGTCCGGCGGTGTCCGCGATCAGCACGTCGATGCCGCGCGCCTTGGCGGACTGGATGGCATCGAAGATCACCGCCGCCGCGTCGCCGGACTCCTGCGAGATCACGGGCACGTCGTTGCGATCGCCCCAGATGCGCAGCTGCTCGCGGGCCGCGGCACGGAACGTGTCGCCGGCCGCCAGGATCACGGAGCGTCCCTCGTTCTGGAAGTGCTTGGCGAGCTTGCCGATGGTGGTGGTCTTGCCGCTGCCGTTGACCCCCGCCACCATGACCACGAAGGGCTTCGCGGCGCCGACCTCGAGCGGCGCCGCCAGCGGTCGCAGCAGCTCGAGCAGGGCCGACTTGAGCGCGAGGCGGACCGCTTCCGGCTCCGCGAGCTTGCGCCGACGCACCTCTGCCCGCACTTCCTTCAGCAGATGCTCGGTCGCCGGGACCCCGACGTCGCACGTGATGAGCACGGTCTCCAGGTCCTCGAACAGCGACTCGTCGACTTGCGTATGGCGGCTGAAGAGCCCCGTGAGCTCGCGTCCCATGCGCTCGCGCGTGCGCGTGAGGCCCTGCTTGAGGCGGCTCGCCCAGCCTTCCTTGGTGGTCTTGAGGAAACTTCGCATCGGGGGGCCTGTCAGAGATGCCGCTTGAAACAACAGGCCGCAATTCTAGTCGGTATGCCCTGCCCGGACCAGATCGTTGGCGCACCGCAGCGCCCTTCCCAGCGGGTCCGAACTCCAAGGAGATGTGCTTGATTCGTCGACTCGTTCGCTCCCGCGCTGGCGGCGTCGCGCTGCTCGCAGCGCTGGCGCTCGGCGCCACGCAGACCTTCGCTGCAGCCAGGACCAGCGAGACGGTCCTGGGCAATGGCATGCGCGTCATCGTGAAAGAGGACAACCGCGCCCCGGTGGTGGTGTCGATGGTCTGGTACCAGGCCGGCAGCATGGACGAGGTGAACGGCAGGACCGGTGTCGCGCACGTGCTCGAGCATATGATGTTCAAGGGCACGAAGAACGTTCCCAATGGCCAGTTCAACAAGCTGGTGGCGGCAGCGGGTGGACGCGACAATGCCTTCACCAACCGCGACTACACCGCCTATTTCCAGCAGGTGCAGAAATCCGAGCTGCCGCTCATGTTTCGGCTCGAGGCCGACCGCATGGCGAACCTGAACCTGACCGACGAGGAGTTCGCGAAGGAGATCAAGGTCGTGATGGAGGAGCGGCGGCTGCGCACCGACGACAAGGCGCGCGCGCTCCTGTACGAACAGCTGCTGGCGACGACCTACAGCGCGCATCCCTATCGCACGCCCGTGATCGGCTGGATGAACGACCTCGAGAACATGAAGGCGGAGGACGCGCGCCAGTGGTACCAGAACTGGTATGCACCGAACAACGCGATCCTGGTCGTCGTCGGCGACGTCCGCGCGCAGGACGTCTTCAAGCTGGCGGAGCAGTACTTCGGGCCGATCAAGGCGCGGCCGCTGCCCGCGCGCAAGCCGCAGGACGAGCCGGTCCAGCGCGGCGAGCGGCGCCTCACGGTGAAGGCGCCGGCCGAGCTGCCGCACCTCGTGATGGCCTACCACGTCCCGAAGATTCACGATGTCGAACGGGACTGGGAGCCCTATGCGCTCGACGTGCTCGATGCCATCCTCGACGGTCACGAGGGCGCACGGCTCACGCGGTCGCTGGTGCGCGATTCGCGCGTCGCCACCAGCGCGGCGTCGAGCTACGACAGCGTCGCGCGCGGGCCGACGATGTTCCTGCTCGAAGGCACGCCTGCCGAGGGCAAGACAGTGCAGGATCTGGAAGCCGCACTGCGCAAGGAGATGCGCAACGTGGCCGAGAACGGCGTGAGCGAGGAAGAGCTCGCGCGCGTGAAGGCACAGGTGATCGCCGGTGAGGTGTTCCAGCGCGACTCCATGTTCTACCAGGCCATGCAGATCGGATCGCTCGAAACGGCGGGCTTGCCGCACCGCTCGCTCGACGTGCAGATCGAGAAACTGAAGGCCGTCACCGCCGCCCAGGTGCAGGAGGTCGCGCAGAAGTATTTCCGCGACGACGCGCTGACGGTGGCGGTGCTCGACCCGCAACCGCTTGACGGCGCGCGACGGGTCTCGCAGGTGAAGGGAGTCCGCCATGCCGAGTAGCATCCCGCGCTGCGCGGCATGGGCGCTGGCGCTCGTCTTCGTGCTGGTCGCGCGGCAGGCGGTTGCATTGCCGACGATCGAGACGTGGACGACACCGGGCGGCGCGCGCGTCTATTTCGTCGAGAACCACGAACTGCCGATCATCGACGTGAGCGTCGACTTCTCTGCGGGCTCGTCGTTCGACAAGCGAGACAAGTCGGGTGTGGCGGCGCTCACCCAGCATATGCTCCGCTTCGGCGCGGACGGACTCACCGAGGCGGAGATCTCGAACCGCATCGCCGATGTCGGGGCGCAGCTCACCGGTCGCTTCGATCTCGACCGCGGCGGCTTGGGCGTGCGCACACTGGCGAGCGCGCGCGAGCAGGATGCGGCGATCGACGTGCTGGCGAAGATGCTGCAGTCACCGTCCTTTCCGGCGGACGCCGTGGCGCGGGAAAAGGCACGGCACGTTGCAGGACTCAAGGAGGCCGACACGAAGCCCGAGACCATCGCTGCGAAGGCCTTCTATGCTTCGCTCTACGGCGACCATCCGTATGCGATGCCGACTTCCGGCACGCCGGAGACCGTATCCGGGATCACCCGCGAGGATCTGCTGGCGTTCTATCGAGCGCACTACAACGCACACCGCGCGGTGGTGGCGATCATGGGCGACGTGACGCGCGAGCAGGCCGACGCCCTTGCCCGCCGCCTGACCGATGGGCTGCCGCAGACGCCGGAGGAAGGTTCACCGCTGCCGGGGGTGACGCCGCTCGACAAGGCGTCCGAGAAGCGCATCGCGCACCCTGCGACCCAAAGCCACATACTCATCGGCGCGCCGGGCGTGCGCCGCGCCGACCCGGACTACTTCGCGCTGTTCGTGGGCAACTACGTGCTCGGCGGCGGCGGCTTCGTGTCCCGCTTCACCGAGGAAGTGCGCAGCAAGCGTGGGCTCGCCTACAGCGTCTACAGTACCTTCTATCCGCTGCGCTTCGAGGGTCCGTTCCAGATCGGCCTGCAGACGAAGAAGGAGCAATCGGCCGAAGCGCTCGACGTGGTGCGGGTGACGCTCAAGGAGTTCATCGCCAAGGGGCCGACCGAGCAGGAACTGCGAGCGGCCAAGCAGAACATCGTGGGCGGGTTTCCGCTGCGCATGGACAGCAACAAGAAGATCCACGACTACCTCGCGCTCATTGGTTACTACGACCTGCCGCTCGATTACCTGAACGAGTTTCCCAGGAACGTCCAGCGCGTCACGGTCGAGGACGTCAGGCGCGCGTTCGCGAAGCACGTCAATCCGGATGCCCTGGCGACGGTCGTCGTCGGTGCGCCGGAGACCAGGACCAGCGCGGCACCGCAGTGACTCGGCGCGCGCTGCGCGGACCTGCGAACGCGAACCGGGTGCGCATCATCGGCGGTGCGTGGCGCAGCCGCATCGTGCATTTTCCCGCGCTCGAAGCATTGCGACCGTCGCCGGACCGCGTGCGCGAGACACTGTTCAACTGGCTCGGTCAGGATCTGAGCGGTCTTGCCTGCCTCGATCTCTTTGCCGGCAGCGGCGCGCTGGGATTCGAGGCCGCCTCGCGCGGTGCCGCGCGCGTCGTGATGGTCGAGCAGGATCGCGACACCGCGCGGGCGCTGCGCGAGAACGCGGCGCGGCTCGGCGCCGCGGCGGTGGAGGTGCTGCAGGCCGACGCGCACGCCTATCTGCGCCACGACACCCGACACTACGATGTCGTCTTCCTCGATCCACCGTTCGCGGAAGACGCTTTGCCCGCGGTCCTGGCGGCCGTTCTGCCGCGGCTCGCGGACGGCGCGCGGGTGTACGTCGAAAGCGGCCGGCCGTTGACGGCGGGCGCGCCGTGGCGGATGCTGCGCGAGCAGAAAGCCGGCCGCGTCCACTTCCAACTCCTCGACCGGGAGACCTCATGAACCACACGGTGCTCTATCCAGGCACGTTCGATCCGATCACGCTCGGGCACGAGGATCTCGTGCGCCGCGCGGCGCGCCTTTTCGACCGGGTCGTCGTCGGGGTTGCCGACAGCCGCGGCAAGCACCCGATCTTCGACCTGAACGAGCGCGTGCAGATGGCGCGCGCCGTGTTGGCGGTCTATCCCAATGTCGAAGTGGTGGGCTTCACCGGACTGCTGATGAAGTTTCTGCGCGAACACCAGGCGCGGGTGATTCTGCGCGGGCTGCGCGCCGTGTCCGATTTCGAGTTCGAGTTTCAGATGGCGGGCATGAATCGCATCCTCCACCCCGACGTCGAGACGCTGTTCCTGACCCCTTCGGAGCAGTACATGTTCATCTCCGCCAGCATCGTCCGGGAGATCGGCTCGCTCGGAGGCGACGTGAGCCAGTTCGTGCAACCCTTGATCGCGCAGCGCCTGCGTGAAAAAATAGGCAACAATTCCTGATCAACGCGCTAGGAAATTAGCCCGCCATGGCCCTGCTCATCACCGATGCCTGCATCAACTGCGACGTTTGCGAGCCCGAGTGCCCGAACGGTGCGATCACCCAGGGTGAGGAGATCTACGTAATCGCTCCCGCTCTGTGCACGGAATGCGTCGGTCACTACGAGACGTCACAGTGCGTCGAGGTCTGCCCGGTGGACTGCATTGTCCTCGATCCCGACGTGGTCGAGAGCCGCGAAGCGCTCGAGCTCAAGTACCGCGGCCTGATGGCGGAGAAGGCGACCGCCTAGCGCTGACAGCGCGGGCAGTAGAAGGTCGAACGCTGTCCCTGGCGCAATAGTCTGACCTTCGATCCGCACTGCCGGCAGGGCTCGCCGGCTCTGGCGTACACCCCGTACTGCTGCTGGAAACAGCCCGCCGCGCCGTGGGCGTCGACGAAATCGCGCAGCGTGCTGCCACCCGCGGCGAGTGCGAGCTCGAGCGTCGCATGGATCGCCTCCGCCAGCCGCCGGTAACGCGCGCGGCTCACACGATTGGCGCTGCGCGCCGGATGAATGCCGGCGCGATAGAGCGCCTCGCTCGCGTAGATGTTGCCGATGCCGGCCAGCACGTGACTGTCCATGAGCACCTGCTTGATCGCCGCGCTGCGCCGACGGGTCTCGAAATACAGCCGGTCGCCGTCGAAGCCGGGTGCGAGCGGCTCCGGACCCAGGTCTGCGAGCAGGGGATGGTCGAGCGGATCGTGCTCGACCCAGTGCACGCTGCCGAAGCGGCGCGCATCGTGGAACCGCAGCGCCCGGCCATCGTCGAGCGCGAGGTCGAGGTGATCGTGTTTGTGCGGCGCCCTCCCGGATGGCACCACGCACAGACTGCCGGACATGCCGAGGTGCACGATCAGTGCACCGCCGTCGCAGTGAATCAGGAGATACTTCCCGCGGCGGTCGACCTGCACGATGGTGCGTCCCTCGACCTGGCGCTCGAAGTCGCGGGCGACCGGCCAGCGCAAGCCGCGGTGGCGTACGGTCGCGCGCGTGATGCGCCGTCCGGTGACGAGCGGTGCGAGCCCGCGGCGGATGGTTTCGACTTCCGGCAGCTCAGGCATCCGGGGCGCGCTACCTGGAATCCGTGCCCGGCGGGGTGAGCAGGCGTTTCCCGACTGCTGCGGAGAAGTGGTACTGCAGGCCTTCGTCTTCTCGCCGCAGCACGAGCTCCGGCTCGCGCTGCACGACCTTCAGACGCACCACATTGCCGTTCTTGAGCGCGACGGTGATCTCTCCACCGCTCCCCGCGCCGCTGCCCTGCTGCGTGAGCAAGCTCGCCGCACCCCGCCAATCGTCACCCCAGCGGTTGAGATCGTCCTGACTCAGGCCCTCCGCGGCGGGTTGCAGCCGCCAGATGCCGTTCTCCAGCGCCATTTCGACACCGCCCAGCGCGATGCGCACCGGCTGCTCGTCCGGTCCGAAGAGCTGGCGTCCGGTCATGTCCTTCGCGTCCTGAGGCAGCGCCGCGGCGTGGCGCAGCGGGATGAGGTACACGTTCTCGCCCGTGCCCACGTACTGTTCGTTGCTGAGCTCGTTCACGGTCCCGAAGGCGATCGCGTGGTCGTCGAACACGACGCGCGCGGCGGGCCGGTCGAGGTCGAAACGGTCGAGGTCGGTCGCTGCCAGCCGGCGGCTCGCCTTGGCGCGCAGCAGGTCGAGCAGCTGCTTGATGCGAAAGGCATCGGCGCGTGCGCGATACGGCTGCACGAGATACCAGTGGCCGTCGCGCTTTTCGAGAACGAGCGGCGGCCCGCCTCGCTCGACCTGGATCCGTGTCACCTGCTCGGGATCGAGCGACGAGAGCGCGAGCTCGGGTGCGGCGGCGGGTCGCGGTCGCAGGTAGAGAAAGGCCGCGAGCCCGGCAACGAGCAGGGCGAGGACGACGTTGACGAGCGTCGCACGGCTCATGACCGGCGCCGGCGCCACCATGTGGCAGCGCCGGTGGCCAGAAACGCGACCGGCAGCAGCACCAGAAAGCAGGCAGCGATCGCGAACAGCGCGACGCGCCCGAGCTCGATACTCGCGTCGACCGTGGCGCGCGGCTGGATGGTGATGAGATCGTCGTCGCCGACGAGCCAGTTCACGATGTTGACCCCGAGATCCAGGTTGCCCGCCAGGCCGAGGTAGGTGTTGGCGAGAAAGTGCGCGCTGCCGATGACGACGACCCGCTGCGTGCGATCGTCCACCCGTCGCTCGAGGGCATAACCGATGGTGATGGGCCCCGCCGCGTCGTGCTCCCGGTCGAAGGTGGCGGAATCGTTCGCTTCGCCGCTTTCGAGCCAGCCGCGCTGCGCCACCTCCATCAGTGGAAACGCCCGCCATTCCTTGCCCTCGACCACACCGATCTGGCGCGCGAAGGGGAACACCGCGTTCAGCGGGAATTCGCGCACGATCAGGTGGTTGCCGTAGCCGTGGATGACCGCGTTCGCCTGCGGCAGTCCCATCTGCCGCGCCGTCGGATCGACCACCGTGCCGGGCGAGAGCACGAGGGAGAGATACTCTGCCACGGGCTGCAGCCCATGCAGGGGTTCCTGGTCGATCAGCCACAAGAGGTTGCCGCCCGCCTCGACGAATCGCTTCACCTTCTCAACCTCGCCGGGCAGCAGGTCGATCTGCGGGCTCGCGATGACGAGCACGGCGGTGTTGTCGGGAACCGCCGGGGCGATGCCGAGGTTCACCGTCCCGAGGCGCAGACCCTTGCTCTCGAGCTGCTTGCCGAAGTCGCCGAGATCGTGATTGGCCGCTCCCGTCAGCCGGCGCTCGCCGTGCCCGTCCAGGCCGGCAACGATGCGCTCCGAGCCGCGCGCGAGACGCATCAGCAGATTGGTCAATGCCTGTTCGTTGAGGGTGGTCAAGTGCTCCGAGCGATTGCCGTGAGCGATGACGAGCTCGCCATTGACGCGCACCTTCGCCTCCGCCGCGAGCTTCGGGTACTCGCGCGGGTCGACGATGCGCAGCGTCAGGTCCGGCTTGGCGCGCCGGTAAGGCTCGACGAAATCCCGGATGATCCTGCGGATGTCGCCGAGCTCCGGGTCCTGCTCGGTGGCGTAGGCGGTGATCGTGACCGGCCCCTGCATCCGGCCGAGCACGTCCAGCGTCGGCCTGGACAGCGTGTGACGGCGATTTTGCGTGAGGTCCCACTGCACGCGGTAGTCCTGCGCGAGGCGCGCCAGCATGAGCACGGCCGCGAGCAGCAGGAGGACGAAAAGACCGTTCTGCAGCAGCAGGCGGCGGCGAAGCTGACGACTCGCCTCCACGCTAGCCTCGCAGCCGATCCGCGTCGAGGCGACGGATCGCGAGCACCAGGAAGAGCACGATCAGCAGCGCGAAGTACGCGAGATTCGCGGTGTCGACGACGCCCTTGGTGAATGGCTCGAAGTGCTTGAGCAGCGACACCAGATGCAGCGGGCTTGCTGGATCGGAAGTGGCGAGGTTGATCATCCAGAGCACGAGCGAGATGGCCAGCGCAGCCACCGCCGCGACCACCGGGTGCGCCGTGAGGCACGAGGCGTAGAGCCCGATCGCGGCGAGCCCGCCGGCCACCAGCGCGAGGCCGATCAGGTTCGACGCCACCAGCCCCCAATCCAGACGCCCGCCCACGGCGAGGGCCGCGCCCATCGCGCCGATCAGCAGGATGGGCAGCAGCAGGAACGCGAGCAGGCCCAGAAACTTGCCGAGCACGATGTCGGTCATCGACAGCGGCGCCGACAGGAGCAAGGTCATCGTCTGATTGCGCCGCTCCTCCGCCACCAGGCGCATCGAGAGCAGCGGCACCGCCATGACCAGCACGATCGACGCGACGCCGAACACCGGCGAGATCACGAGCTCGGTCGCGCCGGGCGGATTCGTGAGCACGACGAGCTGGCTCTGGAGCGCGAGAAAGGCGTCGAGCCGGGACAGGAAGATCCACGCCAGGACGAGCTGAAAGAATGCGAGGACGACCCAGGCCAGCGGCGACACGAACAGCGCCCGCAGCTCCTTCGCCGCGACAGTGAGGATCAAGTCACCGCCTCCTCGGTCGCATCTTCGCGCTGGGTGAGGTGCGCGAAGATGTCCTCCAGGCTCGCCTGGGCGGGGGCGATCTGATAGAGGCGCCAGCCGTGCGCCACTGCGTGGCGGACGATCTCTTCTACCGGATCGGCATCGGCCGCGGGCTCGATGCGGAAGAGATCCGCTCCTGCCGCTTCTGCCCGTGCCACCCCGGGTAGTGCCCGCAGCTCGGCGAGCGGCGGCGGCTGGCGCAAGCCCACCAGCAGGGCGCGCCCGCCGCGCAGCGCCCGCAGCGCTTCGACCGTGCCGCTGTAGACGACGCTGCCCTCGTGCATGATCTGCACACGGTCGCACACGGTCTCCACCTCGGGCAGGATGTGGGTGGACAGGATGACGCCGCGCCCCTGCCCGAGCGCGCGGATGAGCGCGCGGATCTCGCGGATCTGGTTCGGGTCGAGGCCCACGGTCGGTTCGTCGAGGATGATGAGATCGGGCTCGTGCACGATCGCCTGCGCGATGCCCACACGCTGCCGGTAGCCCTTGGACAGCGACCCGATGAGGCGGCCGCCGACGGCCGCAAGTCCGCAGCGCTCGGCGGCGTTCGCGGCTGCGCCGCCGACTTGCCGTTGCGGCACGCGACGCAGCCGCGCGGCAAGCTCCAGATACTCGGTGACGCTCAACTCCCCGTAGAGCGGCGGCGTCTCCGGCAGGTATCCCACATGGCGCTTCGCGGCGACCGGCTGCGCCAGAAGATCCACCCCGCAGATCGAGATGCTGCCGGCCCCCGGGCTCAGGTTGCCGGTGAGCATCTGCATCGTGGTCGTCTTGCCCGCGCCGTTGGGCCCGAGAAAGCCGAGCACTTCGCCGCGCCCGACCTTCAGCTCGACATCGCGCACCACCGGACGGCCGGCGAAACTGCGCGACAGCGCGCGGGCATCGAGGGTAAACGGTGCAGCGGAATCGGACATCGGCGAGCGCGGCGGCATGAACTGACGGCGACTGCCCCGCGGCCGGCGTCAATTGAAACGGGCGGTAAATATACCTAATATGTTGAGTTCCATACAGTCTCGCGGAACGCAGCGCGGTGTTCGCGAACCTCGACCCGCGCTCGCGCCTCTAATGTCTTCACGTTGTTTTCCGAGCAGGTTTTCCTCGATGAATCGAATCGTTATCCTGGCCGTGCCGCTCCTCGCGGTCCTCCTCTCTGCGTGCGCGCAAAGCCCGCAGAAGCCGGCCGCGGAGTCCGCCGCCAAGCCGCCGCCCACCGTGACCCGGGCGGAGCCGGCGCGGCAGCCGACCTTGCCTGACCAGGAGCTGACCAACGAGATCCTGTACCGCTTTCTGATCGGCGAGGTGGCGGGCCAGCGCGGCCGGCTCGACGTGGCCACCCAGGCCTATCTCGAGATGGCGCGCAAGACGAAGGATCCACGGATCGCCCAGCGGGCGACGGAGATCGCCCTTTTTGCGCGGGCTCAGGACCAGGCCCTCGAAGCCGCGCGCATCTGGGTCGCCGGCGATCCCGACTCGGTGCGCGCGCAGCAGGCGTTGACGGCGTTGCTCGTCAACGCGAACAAGCTGGCCGAGGCGAAGCCGCTGCTGGAAAAGCTCCTCAAGGAGGAGAAGGCGAACGTCGGACCGGCCTTCCTGCAGCTGGGCAGCCTGCTCTCCCGTGCCGCGGACCGGAAAGCCGCCCTGCAACTCGTGCGCGATCTCGCGCAGCCTTACCCGAACGTGGCCGAGGCGCATCTCGCAGTGGCCCAAGCCGCGCTCGGCGCGGACGATCTGGAGCTTGCCGCGCGCGAAGCCGAGGAGGCGACCACGCTGCGGCCGGACTGGGAGCTCGCCGCGCTGATGCGGGGACAGGTATTGCAGCGCCGTTCCAACGCCGAGGCGCTCGCCTACTGGAAGGCGTATCTCAAGGAGTATCCGCAGGCGAAGGACGTGCGGCTCAACTATGCGCGCCTGCTGGTAAGCGACCGCAACTACGAGGAAGCGCGCAAGGAATTCGAGCGGCTCGGCAAGGATTTCCCGCAGAACACCGATGTCACGATGGCGGTCGCCCTGCTCGCGATCGAGCTCAAGGACTATGCCGCGGCCGAGCAGACGCTCAAGCGCGCGCTCGCGCAGAACCCGAAGGACAGCGACAGCATCCGTCTCTATCTCGGCCAGGTGGACGAAGAGCGCAAGCGCTTCGACGACGCCAAGCGCTGGTATCAGGAAGTGGGGCGCGGCGACCAGTACATCCCGGCCCAGGTGCGCTATGCCGGGGTCGTGGCGAAGGAGGGCGATCTCGCGGGCGCGCGGCGCTACCTGCAGCAACTGCCAGTGCAGAACAACCAGCAGCGGGTGCAGCTGATCCAGGCCGAGGCGCAGCTGCTGCGCGATCAGAACCAGTACCAGGAGGCCTACGACCTGCTCGGGCGGTCGCTGGACAAGCTGCCGAACTATCCCGACCTGCTCTACGACTACGCGATGGCGGCCGAGAAGGTTGACCGCGTCGATGTGCTCGAATCGAATCTGAAGAAGCTCATCGTCATCAAGCCGGACCACGCGCACGCCTACAACGCGCTCGGCTACACGCTCGCCGATCGCAACGAGCGCCTGAAGGAAGCGGAGGAGTACATCGACAAGGCGCTCAGGATCGCGCCCGACGACCCGTTCATCCTCGACAGCAAGGGCTGGGTCCTCTATCGCCGCGGCCAGCCGAAGGAAGCGCTGGTGTACCTGCGTCGCGCCTTCGCCGAGCGCCCCGATCCGGAGATCGCCGCTCACCTGGGCGAAGTGCTCTGGGCGCAGGGACAGAAGGAAGAAGCCGAGAAGGTCTGGCGCCAGGCGCTGCAGGACAATCCCGACAACGAGGCGCTGCGGACCGCGGTCAAGCGGTTTCTGCCCTGATCCGCGTCCTCTGCCCGCACTACCCACGGATGCTGCATTGGGGGGCGGCGCTCGCCGTCATCCTATCGCTCGCTGCCTGTGCCACCGCACCGGGCGTAGCGCCGGAGCGGGCACCGGCGCAGTTCGCTCCCGATCGCGTGCGCTTCGAGCTCGATGGCCGGATCGGGGTCCAGCACGGCGACGAAGGCATGTCGGGGCTCCTGCGCTGGCTGCACGCGCCGGCAACCGACGAGATCTGGTTCTCGTCGCCGCTTGGCAGCAGCGTCGCCATGCTGGTGCGGGACGAAGACGGCGTCGAGCTCGTGACCGGGCGCGATCCACCACGACGGGCAGCCACCGCAGAGGAGCTCACGCGCGCTGCCCTCGGTTGGGATTTGCCGCTGGCGGGTCTCGAGCACTGGATCCTCGGTCGACCCGCGCCGGACCCGGACCCTGCGCGCATCGAGCGCGACGCTGGGAGCGGCCGGCTCACGCGGCTCGTCCAGGACGGCTGGAACATCGAGTTTCGGCGCTACCTCGACACCGAGTGGGGGGCGCTGCCCGCGCTCATGTATCTCGAATACGGCAGCCTGCAGATCCGGCTGGCGGTCGATCGCTGGGAGCTGCAGCCCTGACTGCCGCGGGCGCGCGACGATGCGCGCGTTCCCGATTTCAAAGCGCGGCGTGCTCGCGTATTCTTCCGACTCTTGCGCGGCGTCGACATGGACGAATCCCTCGTCACCTACCCCGCTCCGGGGAAACTGAATCTCTTCCTGCGCGTGACGGGACGCCGCGCCGACGGCTACCACCTGCTGCAGACGGTCTTCCGCTTCATCGATTTCGGCGATGTGCTCCAGTTTCGCACCCGCCAGGATGGCCGCATCCGGCGCGTGAACAGCGTGCTCGGCATCCCCGCGGACGAGGATATCTGCGTCAAGGCCGCCCGGTTGCTGCAGCAGGAAGCGCAGGTCGGACGCGGGGTCGAGATCAGGGTACAGAAGCGGCTGCCCGTGGGCGGTGGACTGGGGGGCGGCAGCTCCGATGCCGCGACGGTGCTCCTGGCTTTGAACCGCATCTGGGAGGTGGGTCTCAAGCGGCGCGATCTGGCCGAACTCGGGCTGCGCCTGGGTGCCGACGTGCCGGTGTTCATCTTTGGCGAGAGCGCGTTCGGCGAGGGGATCGGCGAGCGTCTGCAGCCGATCAGCCTGCCGCCCGCGTGGTACCTCGTGCTCGTGCCACCGCTCGCCGTGGCGACCCGGAAAGTGTTCGAACATCCTGATTTGACACGAAACTCGACGCCCGTCACAATTACGGCCTTTTCGGTTGTGCGGGGGCACAACGACCTTGAGCCGGTCGTGTGTCGGACCTATCCCGAAGTTGCCGAGCACCTCGACTGGTTGCGTCGCGAGGCGCGCGAGGCGGGGTTCGCCGCGCTGACGGGTTCGGGGGCTTGCGTCTTCGCGGAGTTCGAGACGGAGGCGGCGGCGCGGCGGGTTGCCGGCGTCCTGCCCGCGAGCATGAACGGATTCGTGGCGCAGGGTCTCGATCGTCATCCCCTGCACGACCTTGCAGAGTAAACAAGTGGGGAGTCGCCAAGTGGTAAGGCACCGGATTTTGATTCCGGCATTCGTAGGTTCGATCCCTACCTCCCCAGCCCGACGTCCCGGGCGGCGCTGCCGTACCCCGTCCGGCCGCGGTGAGTCGCCTGGCGCTATCGGCGCGCGAAGCTGGCCGTGTTCCTTTCACCTGCCGCCCGGTGGCTGAGCATGGCTTATGACAGCCTGATGGTGTTCACCGGCAACGCGAACCCGAAGCTCGCGGAGGACGTGGTGCGGCATCTGCACATCAACCTGGGGCGCGCGAACGTGGGACGCTTCAGCGACGGCGAAGTGCAGGTGGAGATCCTGGAAAACGTCCGCGGTAAGGATGTGTTCGTGCTGCAGTCGACCTGCGCGCCGACGAACGACAATCTGATGGAAGTGCTGGTGATCGTGGATGCGTTGAAGCGTGCTTCGGCCGGCCGCATCACGGCGGCGATCCCGTATCTCGGCTATGCCCGGCAGGACCGGCGGCCGCGATCGGCGCGCGTGCCGATCACGGCCAAGGTGGTGGCGAACATGCTCACCACCGTTGGCGTGGATCGGGTGCTGACGATGGACCTGCACTCCGATCAGATCCAGGGCTTCTTCGACATCCCGGTCGACAACGTCTATGCCACGCCGATCCTGCTCGCGGACCTGTGGAAGCACGAGTATCCGAACATGATCGTGGTGTCGCCCGACGTCGGCGGCGTGGTGCGCGCACGGGCAGTGGCCAAGCGGCTGGACAGCGATCTCGCGATCATCGACAAGCGGCGTCCGCGACCAAACGTTTCCACCGTCATGAACATCATCGGCGATGTCGAGGGGCGCACCTGCGTGATCATGGACGACCTCGTGGACACGGCGAACACGCTCTGCGAAGCCGCGGGCGCGCTGAAGGACAACGGCGCCGAACGGGTCGTCGCGTACTGCACGCACCCGGTGCTTTCGGGAGGGGCCGTGGAGCGGGTGGATGCCTCGAAGCTCGATCAGCTCGTCGTGACCGACACCATTCCGCTGCGCGACGACGCCAGGCGTTGCAAACGCATCCGCTGCGTGTCGGCGGCGGAGCTCATCGCGGAGACGATGCTTCGCATCAGCAACGAGGATTCGGTCAGCTCGCTCTTCATGGAGTGAGCGGACGACTTTTTTCTTGCATCTCGCGGCTGGTCGCGGCTGGCGGAGTGCGCAACCTAGGAGAGTGAAATGGCAGCAATCGAAGTCGTCGCGTTTCCGCGATCGGCGCAAGGTACGGGTGCGAGCCGCCGTCTGCGCCGTGGCGGCAAGGTTCCGGGCATCGTCTACGGCGGCGAGGCCGCGCCCATGGCGATCGAGCTCGACCACAACGCGCTGTATCAGCACCTCAAGCTCGAAGCCTTCCATGCGTCGATCCTGAGCATGGCGGTGAGCGGCAAGAAGCAGGCGGTGCTCCTGCGGGACGTGCAGATGCATCCGTTTCGCGCCGAGATCCTGCACGTCGACTTCCAGCGTGTCGCCCAGGACAAGGAAATCTACGTGAAGGTGCCGCTGCACTTCGTGAACGCCGAGATCGCGCCGGGCGTCAAGCTTGCCGGCGGCATCGTGAGCCACGTCATGAACGACCTCGAGGTGGTGTGCCTGCCGAAGAACCTGCCGGCGTTCATCGAAGTGGATCTCGCGCAGCTCGATGCGGGCGATTCCGTCCACCTGTCCGCGCTCAAGCTGCCGGCGGGGGTGGCGATCGCCACGCAAGGCGGCGAGGACCCGGTGGTTGCCACGTGCGTCCTGCCGCGGGCCGCGGTCGAGGAGGAGGCCGAAGCCGGTGCCCCGACTGCCACGGAAGTGCCGCTGGTGGCGAAGAAGGAAGAGAAGGAACCCGAGAAGAAGTAATCCGGCTTCCGCAACCGAGCCCAGGCCCGTCGGCCGCCGTCTCCGCGGCGACTTTGTGACGGGCCTTTTGCGCGACCCACCTCGATCCCCGCAGTCGATGCGCCTTGTCGTCGGACTCGGCAATCCCGGTCCGGAATACGCAGCCACCCGCCACAACGCCGGTTACTGGTTCGTCGAGCGCTTGGCGTCACAGGCGGGTGTCGGGCTCCGCGGCGAGTCGCGCTTTCATGGCAGCGTCGGCCGTTTACCTGCAGGGGGCGAGGACTGCTGGCTGCTCCTGCCGCAGACCTTCATGAACGCGAGCGGTCGTTCGGTCGGCGCCTTTGCGCGCTTCTACCGGATCGCGCCCGAAGATCTTATGGTCGTGCACGACGAGCTCGATCTGCCGCCCGGCACGCCGCGATTGAAGAAAGGCGGCGGCGTGGCGGGACACAACGGGCTCAAGGACATCGCGGCACACCTGGGCAGCCGCGATTTCTGGCGCCTGCGGCTCGGCATCGGCCATCCTGGCGACCGTGCCACCGTGGTCGACTACGTGCTGCACCCGCCGCGGGGCGAAGAGCAGGCGCTGATCGACGAGGCGATCGGGAAGAGCCTCGACGTGTGGCCGTTCATCGCGCGCGGCGATCTGGAAGCGGCGATGCTCAAGTTGCACACGAAGGTGAAAGCCCCCGCGGACACACCACCGGAAGATCGTTCATGAGTCTCAAGTGCGGCATCGTCGGCCTGCCCAACGTTGGCAAGTCGACCCTCTTCAACGCGCTCACCAAGGCCGGCATCGCCGCCGAGAACTATCCGTTCTGCACCATCGAACCGAACGTGGGTGTGGTGGAAGTGCCCGACTCTCGTCTCGCGGCGATCGCGGACATCGCGAGACCGCAGAAGGTGATTCCGGCGGTCGTGGAGTTCGTCGACATCGCGGGACTTGTCGCCGGCGCGTCGAAAGGCGAGGGGCTGGGCAACCAGTTCCTCGCGCACATCCGCGAGACCGACGCCATCGCCCACGTGGTGCGCTGCTTCGAGGACGAGAACGTCACCCACGTGGCGGGCGCGGTGGACCCGGCTTCCGATATCGAGGTGATTCACACCGAACTGGCGCTCGCCGATCTCGCCACCGTCGAGAAGGCGATTGCGCGCGTGCTGCGGCCTGCCAAAGCCGGCGACAAGCAGGCCACACGCGAGCTCGCGGTGCTCGAGCGCGCGAAGGCCCACCTCGATCAGGCGAAGCCGGTGCGCAGCGCAGGGTTCGACCGCGACGAGCAGGCGCTGCTGAATCCGCTTTGCCTGCTGAGCGCGAAACCCGCGATGTACGTCGCCAACGTCGACGAGCACGGCTTCGAGGGCAATCCGTTGCTCGACGGTGTGCGCGCCTACGCCGCCGCCGAGGGGGCGCCGGTGCTGCCGATCTGCGCCGCACTGGAAGCCGAGATCGCGGATCTCTCCGATGAAGACAAAGAGGTGTTCCTCGCCGACCTCGGACTGCGGGAGCCGGGGCTCAATCGGCTCATCCGCTCCGCCTACGACCTCCTCGGCTTGCAGACCTACTTCACTGCGGGCGACAAGGAAGTGCGCGCGTGGACCATCCACCGGGGTGACACCGCGCCGCGGGCGGCAGGCGTCATCCATACCGATTTCGAACGCGGCTTCATCCGTGCGGAAGTGATCGGCTTCGACGACTACGTCCGGTGCAACGGCGAACAGGGCGCGAAGGAGGCCGGGAAAATGCGGCTCGAGGGCAAGGAATACATCGTGCGGGACGGTGACGTGGTGCACTTCCGGTTCAACGTCTAGCTGGCATACTGCGGGTGCCCGGGCAGGTTAACTTCGTTGCGGCGTTCCTGCGCCTGTGCTACGTATCGCCCGGGTACCAAATATTCGAGGAGAGACTCATGCTGTTTCCCGTTCGAGCCGCGCTGCATGCGACCATCACCGCGGCTTTGCTGCTGTCGGCCCCTGTCGCCTGGTCGGCCAATATGTGGTTCATCCAAGACACCCCGCTCGGCACCATGACCCCGGAAGACCGCGAGATGTACAAGCGCACGCTCGACGAGGCGCTCGACAGCGGGACGGCGGGGCAGACGAAGGAGTGGAAGAACTCGGCGACTGGCAACTTCGGCAGCGTGAAGGTGATCAAGGATTTCACCCGGCAGGGAAGCGCGTGCCGTCGTGTCGAGACTTTCGCGCAGACGAAACAGATCAAGAACCGCGCGCGGTGGAATTTCTGCAAGCAGCCCTCTGGAGAATGGAAGGTCGTAACGACGAAGTGATCCCGGGTACCCATCTCCCCCTCGCGCGCGCCCGCCATTGCACGGGACGCTGATCGTGCAGGACGCACGATACTTCAGGCTGTGGCAGGCGATCGGCATCCTGATGGTGCTGCTCGTCTGCGTTGCGTCCCTCGCGCCGACGATGCCGCCACCGCCCGGGCTGCACGGTGACAAGGTCGAACACCTGATCGCGTACGGCTCGCTCACTTATTGGTGGGGCATGCTTTACCCGGAGCGCGTGCAGCGCTGGCTAGCCTGCCTGCTTTTCATCCTGATGGGTGTGGCGCTCGAGTTCGCGCAGCAGGCCACCGGCTACCGCTTCCTCGACGTGTTCGACATGGCTGCCAACACGTTGGGCGCGCTGCTCGGGCGCATGGCGGTCGAAACGCCGTTCGGGCGGCTGCTCGGCGCGCTCGACAGACGGCTCGCCTGAGCGCGTCACACGGGCGGTGGCTCGATGCGGGCCTGCATACTGGTCTTCGTGGTCTGCGCGGGTCTTGCCGGCGGTTGTGTGTCGGCGCCTGCCGTTCGCGACGCCGCGCAGGTCGAGGCCAGCGACTGCCGTACGTATCTCGAGGCGCTCGACCGTCAAGCGTCGGCATATGGCGTGACGGACGCGCAGGCCGCACGGGTCGATGGCTACCCGTTCCTGCGGGCGAACCGCTTCCTCGCGAGCTTCCCGCCGGGCACCCTCGGCGCGGACGCCTTCGGCGAATGGCTGGACCGGCTGCAAGCGCTCGACCTCGACGCCCGGCGCATCGAGATCGCCAACCTTCCGCAGGGAGCCCGGGACGATCTCGCGGCCCGCTTCGGGATCGAGGGTCAGGACCCGCGTGCCCTGGCGCAGCGCGCCCAGGTGTGCGGCCCGATCCTGCGCCATGCACTGGTCGACTCCCCCGACCTGCGCGCCGACCTTGCGATACGTGTCACGGTGCCGGACGATTACCGGGGCTGGCAGCGAGTGGTCGGCCTGTATCCGCTGACACAGATCCCCTTCGCCGCGGGGGTGCACGCGTGGCAGAGCGAGACGGAGCGCGTGTTCCGCGCCCCGTTCGATACCGTGCCCCAGCAGGGCGAGCTGGTGCGCTATCTGCCACCGGCCGCGGTGAAGGCGTCGTCCGGCACGGCCGCCGGGATCGAACGTTGGCGCTCCAGAGGTCTCGGCATCCCCGAGTTTGCACCCGCGGAGTTGCACGGCCTGCTGCTCGCGCATGCGCCGGTGCTGGTCGTCGACACGGCGACAGCGGACGACCGCATCGGCACGATCGGGCTCGACGCGGCGCGGCGCTCGCGCGTCGCCGTGGACTCGCCCCTGGTCTATGTCTACACCTCCTACGCGCGCTGGCGGGGCGAAATCCTGCCGCAGCTCAACTACGTCTTCTGGTTCCCCTCGCGGCCGAGCGCTGGCGCATTCGACCTGCTCGCCGGGCACCTCGATGGCATCACCTGGCGCGTGACCCTCGCGCCCGACGGCAGCGTGCTGGTCGCGGACACGATTCACAACTGCGGCTGCTACCACCTTTTCTTTCCGACGCCGGCGTTGCAGCCGGTGGCTTACGGGGCCGCCGCCGAGGAGCGGCCGTTCGTGCCCCAGCAATTGCCCGTGCTCAACCCCGGGGAGCGTTTCACGCTCCATATCGCGGCGCGTACGCATTACCTGCAACGGGTTACGGCGACGGCGGGCGAGACGGTCGCGGGGCGCGCCTACGACGTGCAGCGCTACGATGTCCTGCGCTCCCTCGACACGGGGGGAGGGGTACAGGCAAGCCTCTTCGGGCCGGACGGCGTCGTGCCCGGAACAGACCGCGGGGAGCGCTTCCTGTTCTGGCCGATGGGGGTACCCGACCCCGGCGCGATGCGCCAGCGTGGTCGCCATGCGACCGCTTTCGTGGGTCGCCGGCATTTCGACGATCCGTGGTTGCTGGAGCGCAGCTTCATGCCTGCCGATCGGTGAGCGGACTCCGGTATCATCCCGGTTTCACGGCTGCGGCCGGTGCCTTCGTCCCACAACATCATGAAGAATCAGCGCGGCTACGCCGCGATCTTGATCATCGTACTCGTCGTCATCGCTCTTGCCGCGGCGTGGACGTGGCTGTCACTCCGCTGGAGCTACGCGAGCGGCGAGCGCGTTGGAGTCGTGCAGAAGCTCTCCAAGAAGGGCTGGATATGCAAGACGTGGGAAGGCGAGCTCAATATGGTCGTGCTGCCGGGTGCCATCCCCGAGAAGTTCGACTTCACGGTACGGGACGATGCCGTCGCAGAGGCGATCAACCGTATGGCGGGAAAACGAGTGAGCCTGCAGTACGAGGAACATCGCTTCATTCCGACCACGTGCTTCGGCGACACGTCGCACTTCGTCACCGGCGTGAAAGCTCTCGAATGACGCACGCGGAGGCCCGTGGCGCAATATGGCTTCGGTCTTGCGTCAACGGGCTCTCCTCAACAGCCGTTCATTACGCTCGGCACGCACCAGACACCCCATGAGTTCGCCATGCTGAAGCTGTACGGGTGCCCGAACAGTCGCTCCATGCGCGCTGCGTGGGCGCTGGAGGAAACGGGCCTGGACTACCACTACGAGCCCGTGGTCCTGATCAAGGGGGAAGGGCGCCGTCCCTCCTTCCTGCGCGTCAGCCCGTCGGGCAAGGTGCCGGTCCTCGTCGACGGCGATCTCGTGCTGAGTGAATCGGCGGCCATCTGCACCTACATCGGCGATCTCTACCCGGCCTCGCACCTCACGCCGGCGTGGGGCACCGCGGATCGCGCGCGCTACAACCAGTGGATGGCGTTCGCGATCGCCGAATTCGAGCAGCCGCTGTGGACCATCGCGAAGCATCGATTCGCGCTGCCAAAGGAACTGCGCGTGCCCGCCGTCGAGGCAGCGGCGAAGTGGGAGTTCGGGCGCGCCTGTCGCGTGCTGGAAAAGGGTATCGGCGAGCGGGCGTTCATCGTGGCCGATCACTTCACCGCCGCCGACATCATGCTCGCCCACGTCATCGCGTGGGCGAACTCCGCGCGCATACAGGTGGAGTCTGCGCTCCTGCAGGGTTATGCCGATCGGCTGCTCGCGCGCCCGGCGCTCGTTCGCGCCATGAAGAGAGAGACGGCCGCCGCGGCCTAGCCTGTCTTTCGCTACTGGGGCACGAGGGCGAGCGAGATTCTTGTGATTTCAAGGGCCGGTGCGGAAAGGTCTGTACTACATTGACGCCGTGTTTTTTGTGCTGATGCGCGGTGAGGCCTGCGCGGGCAGGCTCCAGCCGAGTTGCGCGAGCAGCAGCAACTGGTCGGTTTCGGGCTGGGTGTAGCGGGTGAAGACGAGCTCGCGCCCGTCAGTGGTTGGGAAGTGCACATCGAGCATTTGGATCGCTGCGAGCTTGTCGAGCGCTTGGCGCACGGTGAGCCCTGGTGCACATTGCTTGAGCTGATACTTGAACGTGACGTGCAGGCAGTAGGCAAGGAAGGCGACGAAGATGTGCGCTTCGATGCGTCGTTGTTCTTGATGGAAGATTGGGCGGATGGCGAGATCGCCTTTGAGATCCTTGAAGGCGGCTTCCACTTCCACCCGACTTTGACACTTGCTAGTGACATAACTGCTGGAAGGCGCACGGGGCTTGGCTTTCGGGGCGGTGGCCGAAAT
>JBDHRV010000166.1:0-6996 GCA_039807745.1 Burkholderiales bacterium | reverse complement strand
TTCGCCTCACCGACGATTCCAGTCTGGGAGGCGCTGGTCACGGGTGGATCACGAGGATTTCAAATTTCTGTCCCGCCTTGGTTGGTGGCGGGCTGGTCACGATCCTGCTGGCGGAGCGCGTGCGCGCAGCCATGGTGCCCGCATCGTTGCCGCGGGGTACACTGGTCGTCGTTGCAGTATGACCGCTCACGGACGCGATCCTGGCCGGGTACATGCCGCTGTCGGGCGGTGTCGCGGTTCAGTCGAGAGATCGGTATCGCCCATCCTCAATAGGCAGAGCATGTACCGTTGTTTCATGCTTTGGTTGGTCGTGTTCGGACTCGCCCTGTCGGCGCCGATCACGGCCGCCGAGGTGTTCCGACACCCGGCGCCCCCGCTTTGGACTGCGTTCCAGGTCGTTTGCCACGGCGACGGCGATCCGAGCGGCATCCCCCCGACCCGCGTCGAAGCTTCCCCCACAGTCGATGGCGATTCGTCGGAAGACCAGGAACCGCCGTTTCCGGGGTCTACAAGCGGACGATCCTGGCATCCGCTGTGCCCCTCGCGCTGTCGGTTGCGCTTAAGCGCACACAGTGGCGATGGCAGGCCGAGTCTGAGTCAGCCTGAGGCACGTGCACCCCCCCGCGCGAACTAGTCGATGCATCAAGCAGGCGGCGCGCGCAATGCTCGGGGTGCGGTACGCGGGTTAGATTAGAGCCTGGTCCCGTGGTCCCCCAGGGCGTGCCCTTCTCGATTCTTCCGTGGTGCGTTCGTGCCTCCTTGGGCACAACGCTGCGGGGGCCGCACGGGGAATATGCGAGACATGTTTTTCACCGAAGCAAAACTCAAGGGAGCCTTCGTGATCCGGCTCGATCGCAAGGCGGACCTGCGTGGATTCTTCGCGCGAACGTTCTGCGTGCAGGAATTCGAGGCACACGGACTGAGTCCGCGCGTCGTTCAATGCAACATGAGCTACAACAGGCACCGAGGCACGTTGCGGGGAATGCACTGGCAGGCGCCACCGAGTGCGGAGGCCAAGCTTGTTCGCGCCGTGCGCGGGTCGGTTCTCGACGTTATCGTCGATCTGCGCCCTGGCTCCCCGACCTACCTCCAGCATGTTGCCGTCGAGCTCACCGCGTCGAACGGACAGATGCTCTACATTCCGGAAGGATTCGCCCACGGGTTCCAGACCCTCGAGGATGAGACCGAGGTGTTCTATCAGATGTCGGAGTTCCACGCTCCAGAACAGGCGCGCGGCGCGCGCTGGAACGACCCCGCGTTCGGCATTGCCTGGCCGCTGCCCGATCCGACCATGAGCGATCGCGACCGAACATGGCCGGACTACTCTGGGTGAGCTCGCCGCATCAGCGATCGCCGAGAAAGCCGCGCAGCCGGCGCACGCCTTCCCGCAGGTTGTCGAGAGACGTGGTGTACGCGAAGCGCACGTGCTGGCCGGCGCGGTGCTCGCCGAAGTCGATGCCCGGCGTGATCGCGACTCCGGCATGCTCGAGCAGATCGTTCGTCAATGTGTGGCTGTCGCGGCCGAACCGCTCGCAGCACGCATACACGTAGAACGCGCCCTCGGGCATCACCGCGATCTCGAAGCCGAGCGCGGCGAGTGCCGGCACGAGATAGTCGCGCCGCGCACGAAACGCCCGTCGCCTCGCTTCGAGAATCTCGCGCGTCGCCGAGGTGAACGCCGCGAGGGCCGCGTGCTGCGCGGGGGTCGAGGCGGCCAGAAAGATGTTCTGGGCCAGGCGTTCGATCGCCGGGACGAAGGATTCCGGCGCAACCATCCAGCCAAGCCGCCACCCGGTCATGCCGAAGTACTTCGAGAAGCTGTTGATCACGAACACGTCGTCGCCCAACTCCAGCGCCGTCCGCGCTTCGACCTCGTAAGTGAGTCCGTGGTAGATCTCGTCCACGATCAGTGCGCCGTAACGCGCGCGCACCTCGGCGGCGGTCTCCGCGAGGACGTCCTGATCGATCAGCGTTCCGGTGGGATTCGCCGGCGATGCGATCATCACGGCAACCGTCTGCGCGTCCCAATGAGCGCCGACGCGCTGCGCGGTGAGCTGGTAGCGCGCCTCGGCATCGACCGGCACGCATACGGCCTCGCCGCCCATCATGCGTACGAAATGGCGATTGCAGGGGTAGGTCGGGTCGGTCATCAACACGCGCCTGCCGGGATCGACCAGCGCCGCGACCGCGAGCAGCAGCGCGCCGGAGGCGCCCGGCGTCACGACGATGCGCGACGGGCTCACGTCCACCCCGTAGCGTTCGCCGTAGTGACGGGCGATGGTTTGGCGCAGCGCCGGCATACCCAATGCGGGCAGGTAATGCATGTCGCCCACGGCGACCGCCTTTAGCGCTGCGTCGACGATCGGCTGCGGCGTCTCGAAGTCCGGCTCGCCGATTTCCATGTGGATGATCGATCGACCCTGCGCCTCCAGCTCCCTCGCCCGCGCGAGGAGCGCCATGACATGGAACGGCTCGATGCCAGCGAGCCGCGTCGCGAGACGAGGTGGGGCGCCCTTCATTGGTTCAGCATAGCACGGGGACGCGGCGAGGCGCGGCAGGATGCCGGGCTCCTGCGCAGGTCGTCGTCCCCTTACGGCCCAGCCTACGACACCTCCCTGACCACGTCGATCATGGTGCCGTCGCGGTATTCGACCGCCGCGACGACGCGGCCAGCGGGAGGTCGTCTTGCCACCTTGTCGGCCTGTTGCGCAGCCTGTTCCCGCAACGCGTCGATTGGCACGACGGGCAACCCTGCTGCGAGCAGGCGGTCGCGCAGGTCGTCGCGCTTCGGATTGACCGCTACGCCCGCGTCCGTCACCACTGCATCCACCGTCTCGCCAGGCGTGGTGACGGTCGTCACCTGCTCGACCACCTTCGCATAGCCGCCTGCATTGAGACGTGTCGTTACCAGTGCGAGCTTGGCGCCCGCCGCGCAGTCCGCGTGTCCGCCGGACCCGCCTAGGATCAGCCCGTCGGTGCCCGTGGTGACATTCACGTTGAAGTCGAGGTCGACCTCGGCCGCACCGAGGATCATCGCACCGAGCCGGTTGACGACCGCACCCCGGTTGTGGGGATTGCCGTACATCGAGGCCGTCATCGCCTGATGGGCCGGGTTGCGCCGATACGAGTCGACCGCCCGCAGATCGAAGCACTGCACGTCGAAGAGCGCGCGGAAGAGCCCCGTCTCCAGCATGTCCACGATGTAGCCGGTGATACCGCCCGCCGCGAAGCTGCCCTGTACGTTCCTGAGGTACATCGTTTCCTTGAGCGAGTCGGCGACCGCCAGCGAGATGCCGCCTGCGCCGGTCTGAAACGAGAACTCTTCCCCGAGCAGCCCCGAAGCCTCGATCACCCGCGTGGCCATGTGCGCGATCTGCAAGCCGACCGGATCGGTCGTCGCGCGGGTGATCCCCGAGACGATGCCCTTCGGATCGCCGATCGAATCCACCTTCACCACGAAATCGACCTGGTCCTGGGTGATGTCGATGGGACAGGCCGGGTAGCGCACCAGGTTGTCGGTCAGCGCGACCACCCAATCCGCATAGCGCACATCGGTGTCCGCGTAGCCGAGCGTGCCGCACGCCGAGACGCCGCCGACGCCGTTGATGTTGCCGTAGGTATCGGCGGTCGGCGCGGCGACGAAGGCGACGTCGATGTGCAGATCGCCGGCCTCGATCGCCCGGGCGCGACCACCATGCGTGTACATGATGGCGGGCCGTGCGAGCGCGCCCCGTGCGATCGCCCCCCCACCGGGCCGGCGATATAGGTGGTGTGCAGGCCGGTGACGACACCGCTACCCAAATGCTCGATCAGCTGCGCGTGCACTGGGAAGAGCGAACTCGGTGCGATCGTGATGTCCCTGAGCCCCAGCCTGGCAAGCTCGGCCACCACCATGTTGAGCACGTGGTCGCCGTTGCGCAGGTGATGATGGAACGAGATCGTCGCGCCGTCCTCGAGGCCGCACGCCTGAATCACGGCCGCGAGGCGGGAAGGAGCTTGCTCTGGTGCGGCACGGCGCTGCGCAGCACGGCGGACGCGCGCCTCACCAGGCCCAGGTTGGCGAACGCACCGGTGAAGGGTTTGATCGCGCGGTAACCGTCAATGCGCTCAGGTATCTCTCTGCCGACGACGTTTTTCACGTGGTTCTCCTCTGTCGTCGGCAGCCGAGTCAGCGCTCGGCATCGCGCAGGATCTGCTCGGCGATGCCGATGACTGGGGTATCGATCATCCGCCCATCGACCGCGACCGCCGCGCCGCCCGATTGCTGCGCGGCCTCCATCACGCGCCGCGCCCAAGCGACTTCCTCGGGACTGGGCGCGAAGGCTCGATGGACGACCTTCACCTGCTTCGGATGGATGCACAGTTTCGCGCCAAAGCCGAGGCGCTTCGCCCGTCGCGTGTCTTCCGTCGTCAGCTCGACATCGTCGATCGCGGTGGTCACACCGTCGATGGGCGCGGGGAGCTTGCTGAGGCGCGATGCCAGAGCGAGCTGGAGTCGAAGGGGCATCAGGACATCCGGCTCCTCGACCATGCCGAGATCCAGCGCGAGGTCGATTGCGCCGAAGGCAAGCCGTTGCGTGCCGCGGGCTTCGGCAATGGCGATGACGTTCGCGATGCCGTGTGCGCTTTCGATCTGCGCCACTACCGGCTTGCCGGTATGCCGCGACACGTGCTCGATATCCTGCGGCCGCTCCGCCTTCGCGAGCACCACGGCGGCTACCGCGTCGAAACGGCACAGCTCCAGGTCGGCGCCGAACCATGGCGTGTCGACCGCGTTGATGCGCACCAGCACCTTTGGCGCCGCGGGCAGCCATGCACCGAGCGCGCGCCGCGCCTCATCCTTGGTGTCAGCGGGAACCGCGTCCTCGAGGTCCACGATCACCGCATCGGCGCCCGCGGCGCACGCCTTCGCGTAGCGGTCGGGACGGTGGGCTGGCACGAAGAGATACGAGCGGGGAGCGGGGGTATTCATCCGAAAACTTCCATCCTTCCGGCTTACAGGTGGGACACTATCCCTGCGGTGAATTACTCGATCGAAACCTTGGCCTTATCGACAACGATTTTTCAGGTTGCCAAGTCTGCGGAAAGAATCTTGGCAAGCTCTGCAGGAGACGATGCTACAGGCTCGGCACCCTGCTCTTCCATCTTCTTGCGAACTTCGTTCGCCTCCAACGCACTCTTGACCGCGTTGCCGATCTTGCTGACCGTGCCAGCCGGAGTACCCTTGGGAGCAAAAAGCGCAAACCAGGAGTCCACGGTCATGTGCGGATAGCCGGACTCGCGCGCAGCTTGCCGGACTTGATGTACGGCAGCGCAGTCGGGATCGTAGATATCATAAGTTGAATCTGCCCGCCAATTGGGTCTGTGAGCGCGGGCGCCGCGCCCTTGTACGGCACATGGTTCATGTCGATACCGGCCTGATCGGCAAGCATCGCCCCCGCTAAGTGAAAGATGCTGCCTGAACCGGCGGAACCGTAATTCACCTGACCAGGGTGATCCTTGGAACAATGCAGCTGCATGAGAGCCTCCTGCGGCAAAGGTCTATTGGATCTGCTGCCGTGTGTGGCGAATGGCGCCGCATCACGCGATGGTTGCTTCTGCCTTCATGCTCACCACGCCGTTGGGCAATGTGAGCCACAGTGCTACACGCTCGGATTCAACGGCGGCGTTGAGCGCAAGTGTTGCACCGAGAATCGCCGGTGCCAGGCCGCGATAACTGAACTGCTGCACCCGCCCTCCCGTCACCTCTTCGGCATAGTTAGCGAGCATGGTCGCGTTCAGGGGACCGTGAATCACCAGGTTGTCGTACCCTTCCACGTTGCGACAGTAGTCGGAGTCGTAGTGAATGCGGTGACCGTTGAAAGTCAGCGCGGAATAGCGGAAGAGCGTGGTCGAGGTCGGAGTGTAGGTCTTGGTGAACTGAGCAACCGGGGCATCATCCGGCGGCGCAACGGAGGTGTTGTTGGGCGGGGTCGGTTCCCGGTAGACGATGTCGTGCTCCTCGCGCACGAGCAACTTGCCGTGCTGAGACTTCAACTCGTGCAACACTGTGACGAATACCAGATCCCCGCTGCGCCCCCGTTTGTGGTCGACCTTGAGGATCGAAGATTCCTTGCGAACGGTTGAACCGATGGAAACGGGTTCCGACAAAGATAGGCGGCCGCCGGCCCACATGCGGTTGGACAACGGTACGGGTGGCAGAAAACCTCCACGCGCTGGGTGGCCATCACGTCCAAGCTCACGTTGGGGCAGCGCTTCCAGAAAATAAATCCAGTGCCAGAGCGGCGGCAGCGGTTCACCGTCTTGGATGCGGTTCGGTGTCGAGTAGTCCACCGTGGCCGCCATCAGCCGAGCATGGCGGGCGAGGATGACGTCTTCGTCCGTTCGCGACTTTCCGAGCCAAGTGCGGAGATGGTCGAGGTCGAGATTGCTCATTTGCGATTTATCCTTCGGCAGAGGTTGAACACTAGGTTTTGCACTGTGTCAGTAAACGTCATGCGCTCTGAGGGCCGATCGTTCGGCGGCGGCAAACTCGCGCCGGATGGCGTCGGTGTGCTCACCCACGCGCGGCGCCGCAGGAAAGCGCAACTCGTCCCACTCGGCGCGCACCGGCGGGGCAACCAGATCGAGCGTCTTTTTGTTTACTTCCATCGGCCAGGTGCGCAGAGCGGGATGCTCGGAAAACTCGGCAACTGACCGTACTTGCCCGTAGGCCGTGGTGGCCCGATGCAGGCGTGCCAGCGCGTCGCTCAACTTCAGCTGCCCGAATGCCGCCCCGATCAGGTTGTCCAGTTCTACCCGGTTCTGAACCCGCTGATTGTTGTTGGAGAAGCGCTGGTCGCTGGCTAGTTCCGGGCGCTGGAGGAACGTGTCGCAGAACTGCTTCCATTCCCTTTCATTCTGGATGCTGATCACCACGGCGCTACCGTCGCTGGTGGCGTAGGCGCCATACGGCGCGATGGAAGGATGTTTCAGCCCCGCAGGCTTGGGTGCTCC
>JBDHRV010000165.1:0-7036 GCA_039807745.1 Burkholderiales bacterium | reverse complement strand
CTTTCACGGCGGTAACCGGGGTTCGAATCCCCGTGGGGACGCCATGAGATCATCTGCTTACTATTTCGGCGAAGCGCGTGGCATGATGCGATCCACACCGCGCCGTGTCAGCCGACCATGGCATCGATCACCGCCTTGGTGACATCTGCCGTCTTTGCCTTGCCGCCGAGATCCGGTGTATGGAACACCTGGTCCGCGGTGACCACCTCCACTGCCGTCATCAATCTGGCAGCTGCGGCTTTCTCGCCGAGGTGCTCCAGCATCATCGAGCCGGTCCAGAAGGTCGCGATGGGGTTCGCGATGCCTTTGCCGGTGATGTCGAATGCCGAGCCGTGAATCGGCTCGAACATCGACGGGGACGTCCGCTCTGGGTTGAGGTTGGCGGTCGGTGCGATACCGAGCGAGCCGGCCAGGGCGGCCGCCAGATCGGAGAGGATGTCGGCATGTAGATTGGTCGCGACGATGGTATCGAGCGTCTGCGGCTTGAGCACCATGCGCATCGTCATCGCATCGACCAGCATCTTGTCCCAGGTCACGTCGGGAAACTCCCGCGCGACCTCGCCGGCGATCTCGTCCCACATCACCATCCCGTGGCGCTGGGCGTTGGACTTGGTGACGACGGTGAGGAGCTTGCGGGGACGCGAGCGCGCCAACTCGAACGCGTAGCGGACGATCCGGCGCACACCGGTACGCGTGAAGATACTCACGTCCATGCCGACTTCTTCCGCAAGTCCCTGATGTGCTCGCCCCCCGACGCCTGCGTACTCACCCTCGGAGTTCTCGCGCACGATCACCCAATCGAGCTCCTTCTCCGAGACATTCCGCAGCGGGCTTTGAATGCCCCGCAGAATGCGGGTGGGGCGCACGTTCGCGTATTGGTCGAGGGGTTGGCAGATCGCGAGCCGCAATCCCCACAGTGTGATGTGGTCGGGCACGTCGGGCGCGCCGACGGCGCCGAAGTAGATGGCGTCGAAGGCGCGCAGCTGCTCGGCGCCGCCGTGGGGCATCATGACGCCATGCTTCCTGTAGTAGTCCGAACCCCAGTCGAAGTGCTGCACTTTCAGTGTGAAGCCGCCGTCACGGCGGGCGCACTCGTCCAGCACCTCGAGACCGGCAGCGATCACTTCCGGTCCGATGCCATCTCCAGGCACGGCGGCGATCTTGTACTCACGCATTGCTCGCTCCTCCCTTCAGGTTCATCGACACTGCTCGTCTTGCGCCGGCCGGCGACAGCGTGCGGCGACTGAGCCTCACCCACGAGGGTGAAGTCTACCTGGAAGATTCGGGGCGCATCCTGGCGCTGGTAGCGTCGCGAGGCGTGGCGGCCTGGCCGGCTCAAAGCGGTTGTCGATCGTTCTCGCTGAAGTAGCGCAGGCGATAGGCGCGCCAGTCCGCCGCGGGGTCCGCGCGACACGCACCGTGGCGAAAGCTCGGGGGTAGCCCCGGCAGCGCATGGCGCAAGTCGGTGAACCATACGCACAGCACGCCATCATCGCGGTCGATCCGGTACAGCGCTGGCAGCGTGGCGAAGCGCCGGAACGAAGCGAGCTGCGGTTGCTCCCACGCCTCCCGCGCGAGGGATGGCTCTTCGCCGAAGGGCGAATGGTCGACCCACTGCAATGCATCCGGCGGTCGATAGCCTGCCGCCATGCGGCGTAGCGGCGATGCGTCTGGCGGGATGGCGGCAGGTTGTCGGCCCAGAAGATCGAGATAGGCGGTGCGATAACCACCTTCGTGCGCGACGATCAGGCTCCAGTGAGAGGGCGAGAGCGGTTGTGGCAACGCGTAAACAGTCGCCGGCTCGAGTCCCGAGGCGCGCGCATGATCGCGTGCCACTCGCAGCGCCTGCTCTCTCAGGATGGATGCGGAAAACAGAAAGACGACGATCGCCGCGAGCGTCGCGGCTGCCGCCGGTGCCGGCCGCCATGCGAGCGTTGCCACGAATCCCGCGGCCGTGAGGAAGGCGAGGTAAGGATTGACGTCGAAGCTCCACCCGAGCGCGAAGGCCCGGTCCGACAACGGGAAGAACAGCTTGGTGCCGTAGATCGTAATCACGTCCCCGGCGATGTGCGCGAGGATGCCCAGCGCGCAGGGCCAGAAGAAATCACGCCACCTTCCGCCCAGCATCCGTGCCAGGCAGACCGCCAGCAGCCACGCCCACAGCGGCAGTAGAACGAGCGAGTGCGTAGGCCCCCGGTGCCAGTTCAGAAACTCCAGGGGATGGAGCAGGAAAAGCAGGTAGTCGAGGTCCGGGAAGGCGGCGCCGATCGCAAAGGCGAGCATGCGGCGGGATGGCGGCAAACGCTGCCCGGGGCGCGCGGTGCCGCGGGCGAGCAAGGCGCCGCTCAGGGCGTGGGTCAGGGTGTCCATGGCCCCACCAAGCCCGCGTCAGCGACCGGTCGGGCTGGGTTCGGTGTCGTCGTGACTGGGGACGGCCTTGGCAGTGGCGAAACCCGGGAGCGCGAGCGCGGCTCGCTCCGCCGCAGCGAGCAGCCGGTCGAGGAGTCGCGCCGCCCGTTGCGAGCCGGGGGTATCGTCGCTCAACCAGCATACGAAGGTCGCGAGATAGATGCTCGTGCTCACGATCTCGGCGATCGCGCGCCGCAGAGATGCGTCCTGCAGCAGGGCGCCCTCGCGCATCCACTGCACCGTGCGGCTGATGCGCATGAGCGCGGGGATCTGGATGTGGATGTGTCCGGGTTCGCACTTGGCGAGGATCATCTGCCGCGTCACCCGGTGATGCGGCTCGAGCGCATCCAGCCACGCCAGCATGAGGCGCCGCAGGCGCTCCCGCGGGGACAGCTCGCCCATCTCCGGCTCGGCGGCAAGCCGCAGCATGGCCGCGTCCGCGCGATCGAACCAGGCGTCGACCAACTCGTCCTTCTCGCGGAAATACCGCCGGATGTCGTCGAGGCTGATCCCGGCCGCCGCCGCGACCTCGTGCAGCCTGATGGATTCCCACGAGCGCTCCTCCGCGAGCGCGATCGCGGTATCGAGAATCCGCCCTGCCAGGTCGGATGAATTTGGGGCATCCATGTTTGGAAGGACATTCTAGGCTACATTGACGGGACTTCCACCTTGTTCTCTCGGACCCCCATGACCGCCGAAGAAACGAGACTCGACGAAGCCCGCTCCGGCACCAAGCCCTGGCGCCGCTGGGGTCCCTACGTAGCCGAACGGCAGTGGGGCACGGTGCGCGAGGACTACAGCGCCGACGGCTCCGCGTGGACGTATCTCACGCACGAACAGTCGCGCTCGCGCGCCTACCGCTGGGGCGAGGACGGCATCGCCGGCATCTCCGACAAGGACCAGCAGCTCTGCTTCGCGCTCGTCCTCTGGAACGGTGCCGATCCAATCCTGAAGGAGCGCATGTTCGGGCTGACCGGGAACGAGGGCAACCACGGCGAGGACGTGAAGGAGTACTACTTCTACCTCGACAACGTCCCCAGCCATGCGTACATGAAGTTCCTCTACAAGTATCCGCAGCGCGCGTTTCCGTACGCGGATCTGATCGAGGAGAACCGGCGCCGCACGCGACAGGACCCCGAGTACGAGCTGCTCGACACCGGGATCTTCGAGGACGACCGTTACTTCGACGTGTTCGTCGAGTACGCGAAGGCGGCGCCGGAGGACATCCTGATCCGCGTGAGCGCGATCAACCGCGGTCCCGAGTCGGCAACGCTCCACGTGCTGCCGACACTCTGGTTCATGAACGACTGGACGTGGTTTCCCGGCACCGCGAAGCCGCGCATCGCGGTCGAGCGCTCCGATGACAACGCTCTCGTGCTGAAAGCGACGCACCGCACGCTGGAACCGTACTGGCTGCACTGCGAGACGCCGGAAGATGCGCTCTTCACCGAGAACGAAACCAACATCGAACGCCTCTACGGTGTGCCCAACGCGACGCCGTACGTAAAGGACGCGATCCACGAGTGCGTCGTCAACGGTCGGCGCGAAGCCGTGAACCCGGGGCGGGAGGGCACGAAGGCGGCCGCGCATTTCATACGGCGGATCGCTCCGGGCGAGACCGCGGTGCTCAAGCTTCGGTTGAGCAACGACGCAAACCTGCGGCAGCCGTTCTCCGGAGGCTTCGACGAACTCTTCGCGCTGCGCGCTCGCGAGGCCGACGACTTCTATGCGCGCGTGACGCCGTATGCGCTGCCCGACGACATGCGCAGCGTGCAGCGGCAGGCGTTCGCGGGGCTCCTCTGGAGCAAGCAGTACTACCGCTTCATGGTGCGCCACTGGCTCGACGGTGACCCCGCGGGTCCCACCCCTCCGGCGGCACGTCTGCGCGGCCGCAATCACGAGTGGTGGCACCTGGCTGCCGCGGACGTGATGTCGATGCCGGACACCTGGGAGTACCCGTGGTTCGCGGCCTGGGACATGGCATTTCACTGCGTCGCGTTTGCGATGATCGACCCGGACTTCGCGAAGTCGCAGCTGCTCCTGCTGACGCGCGAGTGGTACATGCACCCCAACGGCCAGATTCCGGCCTACGAATGGGCGTTCGGCGACGTGAACCCGCCGGTGCACGCGTGGGCCGCGATCCGCGTGTTCCAGATCGAGGACAAGATGTACGGCCGCAAGGACCGCGCGTTTCTCGAGCGCATCTTCCAGAAGCTCGCGATCAACTTCACATGGTGGGTCAACCGCAAGGATGCCGTCGGCAACAACATCTTCGAAGGCGGCTTCCTCGGCCTCGACAACATCGGCGCCTTCGACCGCACGGCAGGGCTGCCCGGCGGCGGGCGTCTCGAGCAGGCGGACGGCACGAGCTGGATGGCCATGTACTGCCTGAACCTGCTCGGCATAGCGCTCGAGCTCGCGCGCGAGGACGCCGTCTACGAAGACATCGCGACCAAGTTCTTCGAGCACTTCGTCTACATCGGCGCGGCGGTCAACCGCATCGACGCGCACCGCCACGGGCTGTGGGACGAAGCGGCCGGCTACTACTTCGATGCCCTGGCGATGCCCGACGGTCGCCGCTTCGAGATCGAAGCCTACACGATCGCCGGTCTGGTGCCTCTGTTCGCCATCGCGGTCGGCGATCGCGAGACATTCCAGGGTTTCCGCGAATTCGCGGAGCGCTTCCGCTGGTTCCGGCGCTATCGCCCGGATCTGCTGGCGGACCTCGCGGACATGACGCACCGCGGGGTCGAGGACCGCTTTCGTCTCGCACTGTTGAATTCGGAGAAGCTCGCGCGGATTCTGCGCCACGCTCTGAATCCGGATGGCATGCTGAGCCCGCATGGCGTGCGGTCGGTGTCGCGACTGCACGCCGAGCATCCGTTCGTGCTCGAGCTCGACGGGCAGCGGTTCGTGCTTGACTACGAACCTGGCGAATCGACCACCGCGCTCTTCGGCGGCAACTCCAACTGGCGTGGCCCGGTGTGGTTTCCGCTCAACCTGCTGCTGATCGAGGCGCTGCAGAAGCACCACTATTTCCTCGGTGACGGCTTCAAGGTCGAATGCCCGACCGGATCGGGCCACGTGGGCACGCTCTGGGACGTGGCAACCGACCTCTCGTACCGGTTGATCAAACTGTTTCTGCGCGACGAGAACGGGCGCCGCCCGGTGCACGGCGACCGGGAGAAATTCCAGTCCGATCCGCACTGGCGCGATCTCATTCTGTTCCACGAGTATTTTCACGGCGACACTGGGGTGGGTCTCGGTGCCAGCCATCAGACGGGCTGGACCGCAGTGGTCGCGAAGCTCATCCAGCAATATGCCGAATACACGCTGCAGCGCGAGTCGCCTCGGACCATCGAGCGGGAGAGCGTAATCATCGAGCGCGCGAGCCACGCGGTCCCCGCGTCGCCACGACCGTCGTCCGCGTTATGATGTCGCTTCCGTAACTTCTCGTGCAACAGGGAGATCACAACGTGCCGACTTCGTCCTCGGGTACTGCCACACGCCGGGCGACCGCGCTTCTGACCGTCCTGACGATCGTCTGGGTTTTCTGTGCGGGCGCCCACGCCCAGCAGACACAGATCCAGCGCGGCGAGTATCTCGCACGTGCCGGCGATTGCATCTCCTGTCACACCGCGAAAGGTGGCGCACCATACGCCGGGGGGCTGCGCATGGACACGCCGTTCGGTTTTCTGCTGGCGCCCAACATTACCCCTGATCCCGAAACCGGGATCGGTACCTGGAGCGCGGACGACTTCTATCGCGCGCTGAACGACGGCGTGAACAAACGCGACCAGGACATGTACCCGGTGATGCCGTACGACTTCTACACGAAGGTTACGCGGGCCGACAGCGACGCCATTTTCGCGTACCTGAAGAGCGTGCCGCCCGTGCGCAACGCCGTGGACATAAACCACCTGCGCTTTCCCTTCGACCTGCGCTGGTCGATGGTCGCGTGGCGCGAACTCTACTTCGACGAAGGGGCGTTCAAGCCGGATCCGGCGCAGTCCGCGGGCTGGAACCGCGGCGCATATCTGGTGGAAGGCCTGGGACATTGCAGCGCGTGCCACTCCCCGCGCAACGTGATGGGCGCGATCGAGCAGGACAAGGCGTTCACCGGCGCCAACATCGACGGCTGGTTCGCGCTCAACCTCACCGACAAGCTGACGACGGGCCTCGGCGAGTGGACCGTGGACCAGATTGCGACCTACCTCAAGAGCGGCGCCAACAAGGCAAAGTCGACCGCGTTCGGCCCGATGGCGGAGGTGGTCCACAACAGCCTGCAGTACTTGACCGACGCGGACCTGAAGGCGATGGCCGAGTATCTCAAGGCGCTTCCGGCGAACTCGGCACTGCGCACCGGACGCGCCGAGGCCGATCCGGCGCGTCAGGCCGGGGCGAAGCTGTATGTGGACAACTGCATGGCGTGCCACCAGTCGAAGGGGCGCGGCATCCCGGGTGTGTTCCCGCCGCTCGCGGGCAACGGCGCGGTGGTGGCGCCGAGCTCGAACGACATCGTCAAGGTCGTGCTCGGGGGAATTCCGGCGCGCGAGGGCTACATCGCGATGCCGCCTTTCGCTGCCCGGCTCACCGACCAGCAGATCGCCGACATCGCCAACTACGT
>JBDHRV010000164.1:0-7196 GCA_039807745.1 Burkholderiales bacterium | reverse complement strand
TTCATAGGAGGCAGGGTTTGATTCGGACGTGACCGCGGCTAGTGCCCGCGCGCCAGCGCGAGGATCTGCTCCACCGCGAGCGTCACGGTGAGACGCCCCTCGCGCAGCTCGGACTCGATGCGCGGCAGCGCCGCCACCACGCCGGGATTCGATTTCACGTCGCTCATCAGCCGGTCCTGCAGCATGCTCCACATGAACTTGATGCGCTGGTCGCGGCGCTTCTCGTGGAACTCACCCGTCGCGGTGAGCTTCTCGCGGTATTCCGTGAGCCGCTTCCAGATCTCGTCCAGTCCGACATTGCGCAGCGCACTGCACATGGAGACCGGCGGCCTCCAGCTGGGGCTGCGCGGATGCATGATGTGCAGCGCATTGCGATAGTGGATGACGGCCTGCTTCGCGCGCACCTCGTTGTCGGGGTCGGCCTTGTTCACGACGATCATGTCGGCGATCTCGAGCACGCCCTTCTTGATGCCCTGGAGCTCGTCGCCGGCGCCGGGCAGCATCAGCACCAGGAAGAAGTCCGTCATGTCGGAAACCGCGACCTCCGACTGTCCGGTACCCACCGTCTCGACCAGGATCACGTCGAAGCCGGCCGCCTCGCACACGACGATGGTCTGCCGCGTGGTGCGCGCCACGCCTCCGAGCGTGCCCCCCGAAGGCGAGGGACGGATGAAGGCATTGGGCGCCACGCCCAGGCGTTCCATCCGCGTCTTGTCGGCGAGGATGCTGCCGCCCGACACCGGACTGGTGGGATCGACGGCGAGCACCGCGACCTTCAACCCCTCGCGGATCAGGTTGCAGCCGAACGCCTCGATGAAGGTGCTCTTGCCGACACCGGGAACACCGGTGATGCCGACGCGAAACGCCTTGCCCGAGTGCGGAAAGAGCTTGAGGCTCAGCTCCGCGCCGAGCCGCTGATGAACCGGATTGCGGCTTTCGATCAGCGTGATCGCGCGCCCCAGCATGGCGCGGTTGCCCGCCAGCACGCCCGCCGCCAGCGCATCCACGTCGTAGCGGTTGCGCACGGGCGGTGGCGCCGGCGGTGTCGGTATCGTCGCCGCCGGCGGTTCCTCGCTGACGGCGTCGAGCTTCAATGGCTCCACGGATGCGGCCCTCCGGTTTTGCGCTGGCAGCAGGTCCCTTGCCTGCTGCGCATCAGGCAGCTTCGCTGGTGTAACCCAGACGCTTGTTGAGCGCCCCGATGAGCGAGATCGCCGCCTGGCTGATGACCGTGCCGGGCGGGTAGATCGCCTCCGCCCCGGCCGCGTACAGCGCTTCGTAGTCCTGCGGCGGAATGACGCCGCCCACGACGATGAGGATGTCATCGCGCCCCAGGGCCGCCAGCTCGCGCTTGAGCTCGGGCACCAGGGTCAGGTGGCCGGCCGCGAGCGAGCTCGCACCCACCACGTGCACGTCGTTTTCCACCGCCTGCCGCGCCACTTCCGCCGGCGTCTGGAAGAGCGGCCCGATGTCGACGTCGAAGCCGAGGTCGGCGAACGCCGAGGCGATCACCTTCTGGCCACGGTCGTGTCCGTCCTGGCCCATCTTCGCGACCAGAATGCGCGGCCGCCGCCCGTCGTTGGCTTCGAAGGTCGCGATCATGTTGTGCACGAGCTTCACCACGTCCGATCTCTCCCCCACTTCACCGCTGTAGACACCGGAGATCGCCTTGATCTCCGCCTTGTGGCGGCCGTAGACCTTTTCCAGTGCCGAGCTGATCTCGCCCACCGTGCATCGCGCGCGGCCGGCCTCAATCGCGAGCGCGAGCAGATTGCCCTCGCTGCGGTCCGCTGCCTGCGTGAGCGCGTGCAGCTTCTCTGCAACCACCTTCTCGTCGCGCTCGCGGCGCAACTGCTCGAGCTGCGCGATCTGCTGCGAGCGCACCTGCTTGTTGTCGACCTTGAGGACCGGTACGTCCTCCTTCTCGTCGAGCAGGTACTTGTTGACACCGACCACCGTCTGCCGTCCCGAGTCGATGCGCGCCTGCGTGCGCGCCGCTGCTTCTTCGATCCGCAGCTTCGGGATGCCGGCCTCGATCGCCTTCGCCATGCCGCCCGACTGCTCGACCTCCTGGATGTGGCGCCACGCGCGCTCGGCGAGCTCGCGGGTCAGACGCTCGACGTAGTAGGAGCCTGCCCACGGATCGACCACCTGCGTCGTGCCGCTTTCCTGCTGCAGGAAGAGCTGCGTGTTGCGGGCGATGCGGGCGGAGAAGTCGGTCGGCAGCGCCAGGGCTTCGTCGAACGAGTTGGTGTGCAGCGATTGCGTGTGGCCCTGGGTGGCCGCCATCGCCTCGATGCACGTGCGCACGACGTTGTTGTAGACGTCCTGCGCGGTCAGGCTCCAGCCCGAGGTCTGCGAGTGCGTGCGCAGAGCGAGCGACTTCTTGTTCTTCGGCTCGAACTGATTGATGAGCTTCGCCCAGAGCATGCGTGCGGCACGCATCTTGGCGATCTCCATGTAGAAGTTCATGCCGATCGCCCAGAAGAACGAGAGTCGCGGCGCGAACTGGTCGATCGTGAGGCCCGCCTTCAGCCCGCAGCGCACGTACTCGACGCCGTCCGCCAGCGTGTACGCCATCTCGAGATCGGCCGTCGCGCCCGCCTCCTGCATGTGGTAGCCGGAGATCGAGATCGAGTTGAACTTCGGCATGTTCTGCGACGTGAACCCGAAGATGTCCGAGATGATCCGGATCGACGGGTGCGGCGGATAGATGTAGGTGTTGCGGACCATGAACTCCTTCAGGATGTCGTTCTGGATGGTCCCCGCGAGTTGCGCGTGCTTCACTCCCTGCTCTTCGGCGGCGACGATGTAGAGCGCCAGAATCGGCAGCACCGCACCGTTCATGGTCATCGACACCGTCATCTGGTCGAGCGGGATGCTGTCGAACAGCACGCGCATGTCCATGATCGAGTCGATCGCCACCCCCGCCATGCCGACGTCGCCGGCCACGCGCGGGTTGTCGCTGTCGTAGCCGCGGTGGGTGGCGAGGTCGAAGGCCACCGACAGGCCCTTCTGGCCGGCCGCCAGGTTGCGGCGGTAGAAGGCGTTCGAGTCCTTCGCCGTGGAGAAGCCCGCGTACTGGCGGATGGTCCACGGCTGCGTCACGTACATCGCCGGGTACGGTCCGCGCAGATAGGGCGGAATGCCCGGCATCGTGTTCAGATGATCGAGCCCCTGGAGGTCGGCCGCGCTGTACAGCGGCTTCACCGGGATGCCTTCGGGCGTCTCCCACACGAAGTGTTCGGGCGACTTGCCGGTCTCGCTCTCGAACCGCTTTGCCCATTCCGCAAGCCCGTCGCCGCGCAACGCTCCCGCACCCGCTGGGAAGGCAATCTGCGTGAAATCAGGAATCGTGGCCATGTCAGATCACTCCCAGGCGCGTGAGGACGGCGCGCGTGGTCTGCAGCACATCGCCCCCCATGAAGATGAAATCGTCGATACCGGCCGCGTTGTAAGCGTCCTTCTTGTCGCCCGGCGCACCGGCGAGGAACAGATACTCGCAGCCCGCCGCCTTCAGGGCCTGCGCCGTGGGCACGGCCAGGGTCTCGTAAACGGCGTCCGACGAGCACAGGATGGCGATCCGCGCCCCGCTCTTCCTGAACGCGGCGACGCAGGATTCCAAATCCGCAAACCCCGCGTTGCCGGGCACCTGAATGCCCGCCGCCTCGAAGAAGTTCTTGGTGAACGTGGCGCGCCCCGTGTGCTGCGCGACGCTGCCGAGATTCGCCGAGAAGATCTGCGGCCGCGCCCCGGTCTTCGCGAGATAGGCGTCGGACGCATCGCGCAGCGCCTCGAAGCGCTCGCCGTAGCGATGTGTGGGCAGCGCCTCGATCTGTTCGCCGCCGCTCGCCAGCGCGGCGGCAATCCCGCCGAGCGTCGCACCGCCGGCCACGGCCGCGACCGTCGCCTCGGTCAGCGCCCCCGCCGCCGCCTTCTTCAGGGCCTGCGCCGCGTCGCCCGCCCCCGCATGGTCGCGCCGGTACACAGCCAGCCGTTCGCCCGCGGTCTGGGCATGCAGATCGAGGACCTCGCGCACGATCGGCGTCTCGAGGATGTTCGGGAACTCGCTCACGCCGGTGACCGGATCGCGCCGCTTGGCGATCGCGCCTTCGCGCTGCGCGTACGACGCCGCGATCTTCTTCGCGAAGCTGCCGTCCTTCAGCACCGCGACCATGCCACCCGCCTGCTCGATGGCCTGGAACTCGACCCACCCCGCCTTCGCGATCTCCTCGGTCCGGCTCTCGACGTACCACGACCCACCGCCCCCATCGATCACCTTCGCGATGTTCGACTCCTCGGCGAGCACGACATGCGTATTGCGCGCGATGCGCCGGCCGAGCTCGTCGGACAGCCCGAGGGCCGCGTCGAACGGCCGCACGGTGATCGAATCGGCACCGCCGACCGCCGCCGCGAAGCAGCCGACCGTGGTGCGCAGGATGTTCACCCACGGATCACGCTTGCTCATCATCCGCGCTGCCGTCACGGCGTGCAGCCGCATCGCCCGCGCCGGCTCCGATGCGCCGCAGGACTCGGCAACCCGCGCCCACATCTTCCGCGCCGCGCGCAGCTTGCAGATGCCGAGGAACTGATCGCACGGGATCGAGTAGGTGAAGAGGATCTGCCGGCATGCCGTATCGATGTCGAGGCCGGCGGCCGTCATCGCCTTGAGGTAGGTCACGGCGGTGGCCATCGACGCCGCGAGATCCTGCGTCTCGGTCGCACCCGCGTCGTGATACGGCGAGGTGTCGACACCCACCGCAGTCACGTTCGGGTAGTGCGCGGCGGTGTAGCGCGCGAGATCCGCCATCTGCGCGAGCGCCGTCTCGATCGACACCGGGAGCTTGCCGGTCGCGGCAAGCGCTGCCAGCGGATCGGCGTCGAATGCACCCTTCGCCGCCTCCGGTTTGACCTGCCGGCGCTGCCACAGCGCCGCGAGCAGCGCTGCGGCCGGCAGGAACTGCGCGCCGGCATCGAGATGGATCGGCGCGAGATCGAGATACACGCCGGTCAACAGCCGGTCGAGATCGTCGGTCGTGTAGAGCATGAGGCCGTCGACACCGGCGAGTTCGGCGGCAGTTGGCGCGTCGCCGTCGAGCCCAGCCTTCGCCGCCGCATCGAAGACGACCTCGACCGACTTCACGCCGCGCTCCAGGTCGCGCAGGATCACGTCGTTGCAGGCTGCCGGGTCTGGGTACGCATAGGTGCCGCGCGCGTCCCAGTCGTCGATGCGGTTGCCCGAAGCGCGCCCGCCGCGCGTATACGGCGTCGCCCCCGGGAACCCCGAGGGATCACCCGCCGCCGGCCAGTCCTGGCGGGTGTAGATCGGCCGCAAGGTGATGCCCTCGTGCGTCTTCGTGAGCATCCGCTTGTCGAACGGCGCACCCTTCAGCGCCTTCTCGACGTCCGCCACCCACTGCTCGTGGGTAGGCACGGAGAAACCTTCCGTGAAATTGATCTGCTGATCGTCCATTCCGTCCCCGCGTTCGGTTGATTTGCCCGATGCGGCGGCCCCATCTTCGAGACGGTGCCGTTCGACCGGGTTTTGATTTGTTGGAACGCCTTACTGCTGCACCGGCGAAAGTACGGCGGAGCGGGCGGAGTGTCAAGAAGTGTCGCCGCGTCGGCCGCGCAGCGTTGGCGGACAGGTAGTGACCTGCATGGCCGGAGCCGAATGAAATCCTCGATTGACCTCGGCTGCCCCCGGCGACACTCCCCAAGTGCCAGAATCTCCTATCGCGACGGTCAGGAGTCGACGAAAGCGGGAGTCTTCAGCGAGGTGAGTGCGAACGTCGGATCGGGCGTGCTTGAACCGCCGTACGGCCAAACGTTGAAGTAGATCGACATTTCAGCGTTGACGTCAGGCGCGTTCACGATGCTGGTCCAGGATATGGCCGGAGACACGAAAGGGTTGGCGACCCGCCCGTAGGCCGCGGCGAACTCGACAGGCCGACCCTGCCGCCAAGTGACACCGAAAGTTACTTCCTTCGACTTGACCGCCTGGGTTGCATCAATCAGGAAGCGATGAAGATTGTTCCAGTCGGGTTGCGTGCCATCTTGCGACCAGGGTTGCACGACGAACTGGGCGTTGCTGTCGTGGGGAGGACTGGGCGGCTGTTGGTAAACCCAGTTCTGATTATTGCCGTTATCGTACAGTCCCTGGTTTTGTCGACCGATCTCGACGATATCGATCTCGTGGGCCGTGTCTGAATAAATGAAGAGCCCGCAGGTGACATTCGGGTTTTGGGTCAGAAACACGGACCAGTCGGTACAGGAGATGCTGGCGACGTAGATCCCATAATCGAGGCGCTTCCCGCTCGGCACCTCGAGCCGCGCTTCGGCCGCCGCCCAAGCCTGGTCAGCGCCCGAATCGGGTATGAATCCATTGGGCCACTGGTACTTATACCCCGAGTTGCGTGCCGTCTTCGCCTGCAAAGTGTTATCCACCACGGCGATATTCGCCGGCAGCCACAGGTTCGGCCCATAGCTGTTGTCCGTGGCCTGTTCCGGGGGTTGTGCCTGCGTCGGTGGTGCCGGTTTGTCGGTTATCCACGTGAAGTTGTTCCAAGTCAGTTTCATCATTGATCCTCGACTGATGATCGGTGGCGACACTGCGATGCCGGCGGCTTCGACGTCGACTCTTCGCGCAAAGTCCGCCGATACCGCGCCGGGGGCGTCGCGAAGCGCCGCTTGAAGGCGCGATTGAAAGCGGCTTCGGAATCGTAGCCGACGTCTCCGGCGATCTGCAGCACGCTGCGGCTCGTCGTGCGCAGGGATTCGGCGGCGAGTTCGAGCCGCCAGTCGGCGAGATAGGCCATCGGTCCCTGGCCGAGATAGCGCGCGAAGCGCTCGGTCAGGGTCGAGCGCGACAGGCCGGCCTTCTGCGCGAGCTCGTCGAGCGTCCACGCACGCGCCGGCTGCTGGTGCAACTCCGCGAGCGCGCGTCCCACGGCCGGGTCGGCGGCGCCCGCCAGCCAGCCGGATCGCCCAGGCGGCAACTGCAGGAGGTAGCGCCGCAGCACCTCGGCGAACAGAACCTCGGCGAGGCGCGCGACGATCACGCCGCTTCCCGGCGCCGCGGTCGATAACTGCTCGACGGCGTGGCGAATCATGTTCTCGAGCAGCTCGCCGTACGAGTCGCTGCGAACGTGTACGCGCACGACATGGGGCAGGCCGGCGAGCACCGGCTGGATGAG
>JBDHRV010000016.1:0-38067 GCA_039807745.1 Burkholderiales bacterium | reverse complement strand
AGCTGCCCTCGGTAGCGGCCGACCGTCTGCGGCGCCTCGCCGGTCTTGTAGTCCAGCACCCAGATCTCGTCCGCGAGTTCCACCACGCGATCGATGCGGCGCACCTCACCGGCCGCGTCGACGTACGCCACTTCGTTCCGCGCCGACAGATACTGCGCGGGATCGAAGAACGGCTGCAGATGGGGCGCCGCGAGAATGGCGTGAGCATCGCCCCAGAGCGACTCGAACTCCGCCTCGTCGACATCCAGCAGCTCCCTGAGCCACGAGCGATCCGTGATCGGTGCGGGCGGGGCAAGATGCTGCAGCAGCAGATGCATTCGCTCACCGCGGCGCGTGGCAGCCGTCGCGAAGGCTGCGCTGCGCGTACCGGTCGGCAGCGGGCGAACGAGTCCGGGCAACAGCGCCGGATCCGGAAACGCCGGCGCGCCAGCGGCGGGGGTGGCAACGCCTGCTGGTGACGGCGGGGTGTGCACGGCGGCCGCAATCGCGAGATTCTCGCCCAGCACGCCGCCGTCATCGCCGAAGCCCAGTGCGTCCGCCACGCGCCGATACCAGCTTCGATCCGCCTTCCTGTGCTCCGCCCCGCTCACGATGAGCGCCTGCTTCGCGCGCGTCATGGCCACATAGAGCAGGTTCGTGTCCTCGCGCCCGGCCAGCGCTGCCTCGGCGGCGAGCAGCGGGTCGCGGGCATGGCCGCGCGCCTCTTTGGTGGTGAGCAGCGAGAAGTGGCGCGGCCGATCGTCCTCGGGCGTCCAGTCCACGAGCACGCGGTTCGCCTCGTCGCCGCGCCGCCCCTGGTGTGCATCGAGCAGCCACACGATCGGCGCCTCCAGTCCCTTCGCCCCGTGCACCGTCAGGATGCGGACGGCATTGCCGGCGTGGCCCACGGTGCCTTCGTCCGGCGCCTCTTCCTCGTCGCCCCGGCGCAGCAGCGCGAGCTCGTCGAGGAAGCGCGGCAGGCTCGGGTACCGGCCGGCGTCGATCTCGAGGGCGAGCCGGATGAAGGTGCGCAAGTTCGCATCCACGAGATCGCGCATCGCGTCCGGCACCGATTCGGCATATCGCGCCAGAACGTCGCCCTCGAAGTAGACGCCGTCGAGCAGGTCGTGTACGGGCAGACGGTCCACCCGCTCGAGCCAGCCGCGCAGCAATCGGTGCGCGCGTGCCAGGGCTGGACTCGCCGCGCCGTCGTGCGCGAGCCGCTCGAGCCGCCACCACCACGTGGCCCCGTCGGCGCGCGCGAGCGCGGTTAGATCTTCGTCGGCGCAGGAAAAGATCGGCGAGCGCAGTGCTGCCGCCAGGTCGAGATCGGCGAACGGCGTCACGAGAAATCGCAGCAGCGAGGTGAGGTCCGCCGCCTCCAGCGTGAGCAGCAGACCGCCCTGACGCGTCGTGAGATAAGGAATGCGCGCCTCGCGCAGCCGTTGCTCGTAGACGTGCAGGTGGGTGCGGGCGCGGACGAGCACCAGGATGTCCGCATAACCTGCCGGCCGGTCGCGTTGCGTGAGCTCGTCGCGGATCATCCACCGGCCCACGATTGCGCGCACGCCCACCACGAGCTGCGCGGCTTCGATCTCGCGCGCGTGCTCCGGCTCGTCGGCGCGCGGCGTGACGAGCGGGTCGCGCAGGACTGAAGCGGAATGCCCCGTCGAGGCCGGTGTACCGCGCGCGGCGCGCGCGAGCGGCAGCACCTCGACGCGACCCGGCAGCGCGCGATGATGCGTCTCGTGGCGCGCGAAGCCGGGTTCATCCCGAAAGATGCGATTCACCGCCTCGATCACCGCCGGCGCGCTGCGGCGCGACTCGTTGAGCGCGACGACGCTGCCGTCGAGCGAGTTCTCGACATAGCGCGCACCCACCCCGAACAGTCGCGCTTCGGCGCCGCGGAAGCGATAGATCGACTGCTTCGGGTCGCCCACCAGAAACACCGTGGGGGCGCGGTCGACCGCCGCGGATGCATCGAGCCAGGCGAGCAGGGTCTGCCACTGCAGCGGATTCGTGTCCTGGAACTCGTCGACCAGGATGTGGCGGTAGCGCGCGTCGAGCTTGTACTGCATGTACTCCGCGTGGTCGGAGCGGGACAAAAGCCGCCAGGCGCGCCACTCGATGTCGACGAAGTCGACGGCGTCGCGCAGCCGCTTGAGTCGCTGGTAAGTCTCGATCAGTTGCACCCCGCACGGCAGCGCCGCCTGGTGCAGACGCCACACGTCCTGTTCGGTAACGACGCGCCGCGCTGCGACGAGGCGCTCGCAGATGCGCGCGTGAGCGTCGCTCGCCATGCCGCCGGATTTCGAGCAGGACTTTGCAAGGTGCTGATTGGGCGTGCCCTTCTGCGTGAGGAAGCAGGCCTCGAGTGCCGCGAAACATGCTGCCGCCGCGGGCTGCGCCAGTGCCGCGTCGATCTCCTGCGCTCGTGCATGGCAAGCGCGCGAGCCAGCGCGCAAGGCTTCGGTCACCGTCCACAGCGCGGCGCGCAGCCCGGCATCCGCCATCGCCTCCGCGACCGGGTCGGCGTCGGGATTCACGCTCAGTTGCTGTCGCAGATCCGCGAGCGCGAAGGCCACCGGATCCTCGCGACCGGCGGTGTAGATCCACCAGCGCGCGCGCTCGTGGAGAAAACCCGTGAGGAGCTTGCGCACAGCGCCAAGATCGTGGCGTTCGAGCAGGTAGCGAAAGTGTGCGGCGAGCTCACGCGCCTCCTCGCGACGCAGGCTCTGGGCGAATTCCTCCCACGCGTCGCGCGCGAGACCGGACGTCTGCTCGATCAACGCGACGCGGCCGAGCGCACCGTCGGTAAGCGGTGCTCGCTCGATCACCTCGAGGAACCAGCCGTGGAAGGTGCTGATGGTGACACCCGGTTCGGCCGTGAGAAAACGCTCGAACAGGCCACGCGCGGGTCGCAGCAGCGCTTCGACCTCGGGCGGCGGTACCGAGCGCGCGGCGAGGAACGCGCGCACCGCGTCGTCGGCATCGAGCGCGAGCACCCGCAGCCCCTCGCGCAGGCGGCTTTCCATCTCCTGCGCGGCCTTGCGGGTGAAGGTGATGGCGAGGATCTCGGAGGGTGCCGCGCCGGCGAGCAGCAGGCGCAGGATGCGCGATACGAGGAGCCAGGTCTTGCCCGATCCCGCGCACGCCTCCACGACCACGGGGCGCGACGGGTCGAGCGCGATGCCGTTCAACGCGGCGCGGTTCACGCCCAGTGGTCTCGCCGGCAGAGCGCGCGCATCTCGCACCACTTGCAGGTGCGCAGGTCGCCGTGCGCGGGGAGCGCCGCCCCTGCGTGCAAAGCCGAGAACGCGCGCGCGATGCGCGCGCGGTCCGCCGCGGCGAGCGCGGCCGGCTCACCGTGCGGCGCCACCGCTGTCACTCTGCCCTGGTCGAGGCTCACATACGCGGCATCGGTGACGTGCCCTTGCAGCAGCGCATACGCGGCAAGCTGCACGTCCTCGCCCGCTTCGCGCACTTTCCGCCGCAGCGCGTCGACGCTTTGCGTCTTGTAGTCGAGCACCGCGTATTGCGTCGCGGTACCGGCGTCGCACTCGTCGATCCGGTCGAGACGACCGCGAAGCTTGAGCGTCGCACCGCCTTCGAGCAGGACCGCGAGCTCGCGCGGTTCCTCACCCGCCTTGAACCGCCATCCCCGCGCTTCCCGCTCCGCCTGCCACTCGAGATAGGCCGGGATCAGGGCTCTCCAGCGCACCAGCCAGGCGGTCGCCAGATAATTGCGCGCGATGAGCCGCGCGAAGATCTGTTCGCTGATCGCGGCAAGCTCACGCTCGAGCATGTCCCGGTCCGTCCCGGAGATGTGCGCGTGCCGTTCGTGAAAGCGCCGCAGGATCGCGTGCACGACCTCGCCGTAATCGCGCTTCTCGATGTCCTCGCGCACCTCGTCGAGCTCGTTCAGCCTGAGCATGTGGCGCGCATAGAACTGGTAGGGGCACGCCACCAGACTCGCCCACGCGCTCACCGATATCTCGCGCGGCACGAGATCCAAGGCCGCCGGCATCGGTGTGCCGCTCACCCGCGGCGGCGCGGCAGTCTGCTCGCCTGCGACGCGGGCGGCGCGAAGGAAGTCGGAGGATGCGACGCGCAGGTCGTGCCCGAAGGCGAGCGTGCTGAACGCCTGCAGCCGCTCGAAGTACGGGCTCACGAGATTCGGTTCGCCGTCGACCTGCGCCTGCCAGGTGACGAGCACCCGGGGCGTCGCGGCGACGAGCTCGATCAAGCGGCGGCGCGTCTGTTCGAGCTCGTCTTCGCGCACTGGAAGTCCGAGCTGCCGCCGCACCGACTGGTTGAAGAAGAGGCTCACACCCGCCTTACCGGGAAACTGCCTGGCGTCGCAGCCGAGCAGGATGACGGCGTCGAACTCCCGCAGCGCCGTCGCCGCAAGATGGGTGAAGAGCACGGGGCTCGCCACGTCGCGATCGCGGAAGGTCGCACGCTCGAGCTCGCCGTCGAGCCAGCGGCGCCATTCGCCGAGGTCGATCCGCGGCCCGCTGTCGCCGAGCTCCCGGGCGAGGCGCGCGAGCAGATCCAGCAACTGCTGCCCGGCGGCGTCCTGCGCGAGGCCCGGCACGATGCCAAGCGCGTCGAGCGCTTCGTGCAGGCGCTGCAGCCAGGCTCCGACCGTCGCGTGGCGCCGCGGAAACATGCGCAGCGCAGCGGCCTGCAAGCGCTCGAGCGCGGCCCCGGCTCGCCCCGCATCGTCCCGCCGCGTGGCCGCTTCGGCCAAATTGCGCAGCCCCGAGATCAAGCCTTCGCGGCGGATCATGCGCTCCAATCGGTAGGCGGCACTGCGGCGCGCGTCGGCGCTCCAGTCCGCGAACAGGAAGGGCGACTTGAGCAGGTCGACGAGATCGCGATGGTGGAAATCGCTGCCGAGGCAGTCGAGAAACCGCATGATGACGGTTGCCGCGGCGACGGTGGACAGCGCCCAGCCGGTTTCGTCCTGCACCAGCACTTCGGCGCGCTCGAGCAGCGCACGCAGGCGCCTCGCGACGAGGCGATCCTGGACCACGACGGCGATGCGCTGCCTGCCCTCCAGAAGCCAGCTGCGCACGCGCACGTCCGCGACCTCGGCTTCCTCTTCCAGACTGGCTGCGCCGAAGAGCGCAAGCCGCTCCGCGAGCGGATCACCGGCCACTTCGCGTCTCACCGCCGCGGCGCGCTCGCGCAGGCTCGATGCGCTCTCGCGCGGCGCCGGCCAGGCGGCATCGAGGACCCGCAGCATGGGCTCGGCGCCAGTCTCCGGGACGCCGGCGGCGATCACGAGCACCGGCTGCCGCTCGGCATACGCCGCGAGGAATTCGGTCTCCGCCGGGCTCAAGCCTTCGAGGCCCACCGCGACCAGCGGCGCGACAGGGTTCTCCGCCAGCATGCCGAGCCGCAGGTGATAGCGCGCGACGGCGTCGATCGCACCGCCGCAGTCCTCCACCAGCGCACGCCACGTCTCGTGCACGAGCCGCGCTTCCATCGCCATCGGTGCACCGGCCTGCCTGCGGTACGCGAACTCGAGCCGGGAAGTGAATTCCGCGAGCGTGGCGGGCAGCACGGCGCGATGCCGCGTGAGCTCATCGGCGAGCTGACGCAACTCCGCCGCGACGGCCCAGAGATCGCTGTCGTCGAACCAGCCACGCCCGCGGAGCTGCGCGACCAGCGCGAGTTCGCGGGCGCTGTCGGTCCAGAGCGATCGGCAGCAGGGGATCGATGCGGCCCAGTCGGCAAGCGTGGTGAGACACGGCAGCGGGAGCACGCGCTGCCCGGCAACTGCCGCGAGAGCACGCACGAAGCCGCCGGCCGCGAGCCGGCTCGGCAGCAGTATCGTGATCGCGGATAGATCCTGGCCCGGCGGCCCGAAGCGCTCGATCACCGCGTGCGCGGCATCGCGCAGAAGCCGGGACGGTGAGTGGACGAGATGTTCCAGGTGCGGCGCGGAGACTTGGCCGAGGCGGATCAGCGGCCCGGACGAGGCTTCGAGTTTCGGCTACGGGGCGGCGACCGGGCAGCGGACGATTCGGACGCGTTCCACAGACACCATTACTTCTCCAGCAGGTCGCGCTTGTCTTTGACTTTCGCCCATTCGTCCGCGTCCCCCGGCGCGTCCTTCTTCTCCACGATTGCCGGCCACGCCTTGGCGAGCTCGGCGTTGATGGCGACGAAGTCGCGCTGGTCCGCCGGCACGTCGTCCTCGGCGAAGATCGCCTCGACGGGACATTCCGCGACACAGAGGGTGCAGTCGATGCATTCGTCGGGGTCGATCACCAGAAAGTTGGGACCTTCACGGAAGCAGTCCACGGGACAAACGTCCACACAGTCCGTGTACTTGCACTTGACGCAGCTTTCTGTAACGACGTAGGTCATGACACCCTCTATCTTGCGTGTTGTGGTCCATCCTCACCGCGAATCCGCGCGATTCTAGCAGAAACGCCCACACGGATTCCCAGCCCTTCCCTTGCAACGCCGTTTTGGATAGCATTACGTTGTACGTCCCTCCCTTGCCGGCCTGCGTGGCGGCGCCCCCCGAAAACTGCAGTTCCGGACCATCCCATGAGTGAGCATATTCATTACGTGACCGACGACACCTTCGAGCAGGAAGTCCTTCATTCACCCACGCCCGTTCTCGTCGACTACTGGGCGGAGTGGTGCGGCCCGTGCAAGATGATCGCGCCGATCCTGGACGAGGTGGCGAAGGAATACTCCGGAAAGCTCAAGGTGGTGAAGCTCAACATCGACGAGAACCAGGCCACGCCGCCGCGCTTCGGCATCCGCGGCATTCCGACGCTGATGCTGTTCAAGAACGGAAACGTCGAAGCAACCAAGGTGGGCGCGCTCTCCAAGTCGCAGCTCTCCGCCTTCATTGACAGCAACCTCTGAACTCATTAGCTTAAGCCGCTGACGCTTCCTCGCCGCCGCCACCGCGGACACGGTGACGGCGCAAAGTCAGTCCAGTCGGGATTCTGAAGCGGACTCCCGTTCCTTCCTCGAACCACCCGATTCCCCGCTGTATTTCTCCACCTCGCTGCCACGCCGCCTTTCCCATGCATCTGTCCGATCTGAAAAATCTCCACGTCACCGAGCTCGTGGAGATGGCCATCGCCAACGAAATCGAAGGCGCGAACCGCCTGCGCAAGCAGGATCTCATCTTCGCCCTGCTCAAGAACCAGGCAAAGCGCGGGGAAAGCATCTACGGCGAGGGAACGCTGGAAGTCCTGCCGGACGGATTCGGCTTCCTGCGCTCACCGGACACGTCATATCTGGCGGGGCCGGATGACATCTATGTGAGCCCCTCGCAGATCCGCCGGTTCAACCTCCACACCGGCGATTCGGTCGAGGGCGAGATCCGCACGCCGAAGGACGGCGAACGCTACTTCGCGCTGGTGAAGGTGGACAAGGTCAATCACGAGCCGCCGGAGAACGCGAAGCATAAGATCCTGTTCGAGAATCTCACGCCGCTCCATCCGACCCAGCCGCTCGTGCTCGAGCGCGACATCAAGGCGGAAGAGAACATCACCGGTCGCATCATCGACATCATCGCGCCGATCGGGAAAGGTCAGCGCGGACTCATCGTCTCCCCGCCAAAGGCGGGCAAGACGGTGCTCATGCAACACATCGCCCACAGCATTACGGCGAACCATCCGGACGTCATCCTGATCGTGCTGCTCATCGACGAGCGCCCCGAGGAAGTGACCGAGATGACGCGCACCGTCAAGGGCGAAGTGGTGGCGTCGACCTTCGACGAGCCGGCGACGCGCCACGTGCAGGTGGCCGAGATGGTGATCGAGAAGGCGAAGCGCCTGGTCGAGCACAAGAAGGACGTGGTGATCCTGCTCGACTCGATCACCCGCCTCGCGCGCGCTTACAACACCGTCGTCCCGGCCTCCGGCAAGGTGCTGACAGGTGGCGTCGACTCCAACGCGCTGCAGCGGCCGAAGCGCTTCTTCGGCGCGGCGCGCAATATCGAGGAAGGCGGTTCGCTCACGATTCTCGCGACGGCGCTGATCGACACCGGATCGCGCATGGACGACGTGATCTACGAGGAGTTCAAGGGCACCGGCAACATGGAGATCCATCTCGACCGCCGGATGGCCGAGAAGCGCATCTATCCGTCGATCAACGTGAACCGATCCGGCACACGGCGCGAAGAGCTGCTGATCAAGCAGGAGATCCTGCAGAAGATCTGGGTGCTGCGCAAGCTCCTGTATCCGATGGACGACCTGGAAGCCATGGAGTTTCTGCTCGACAAGATCAAGGCCACCAAGGGCAACGCCGACTTTTTCGATTCGATGCGACGGGGGTAGGATCACGATCGAGCTCGGTCATACCGACTCCGCCTCGGCGCAGCGGGGCGCAACCAACACATTTCCGGAGGAGAAGAACATGCCGAACCAAGCCACCAGGAAGATCCCCGCCACCCTCATCCCCGGGGATGGCATCGGACCGGAGATCATGCACGCCACGGTTCGGGTGCTCACCGCGCTCGACGCCCCGTTCGAATGGGAAGAAGTCACGGGCGGCATGGACGCGGTCGCGCGCCAGGGCGATCCGCTCCCGAAAGAGACGATGGACAGCATCCGCCGCACGCGGCTCGCCCTGAAGGGTCCGTTGACCACGCCGGTCGGGGGCGGTTATCGATCGGTCAACGTGCGCCTGCGCGAGGAGTTCGAGCTCTACGCCAACCTGCGGCCCGTTCGCACCATCGTTCCGGGGGGCCGGTACGAGAATGTCGACATCGTGCTCGTCCGCGAGAACACGGAAGGCTTCTATGTCGGCTTCGAGCACTTCATCCCGATCAAGGGCGACCCGCATGCCGTGGCGATTGGCTCAGGGATCAATACCCGCGAGGGCTGCCGCCGGGTCGCCGAGTTCGCATTCGACTACGCTGTGAAGAACGGCCGCAAGAACGTCACCTGCGTGCACAAGGCGAACATCCTCAAGGCGCTCACCGGCCTCTTCCTGGAAGAAGTGCGCGCGTGCTACCAGCCCTACGCCGGCCGGCTCACGCTCGACGACCGGATCATCGATGCGTGCGCGATGCAGCTCGTCCTCGACCCGACCAAGTTCGACGTGATCCTGACGACGAACCTGTTCGGCGACATCCTCTCCGATCTCATCGCGGGGCTGGTCGGGGGTCTGGGGCTCGCTCCCGGTGGCAACATCGGCACCGAAGCAGCGATCTTCGAGGCAGTCCACGGATCCGCGCCGGACATCGCGGGCAAGGGCGTCGCGAATCCCACCGCGCTGCTCCTCGCCGCCGCGATGATGCTCGACTACGTCGGCGAGTCGGCCAAGGCGGGCATCCTGCGCGATGCGATCGACCTGGTGATCCGGGACGACAACGTCCGCACCCGCGACCTCGGCGGGGCGGCCTCCACGCTCGAATACACCGACGCGCTGATTCGCCGCATGGAGGGGCTCGTATCGGGCCGTGCGTGAGAAGCGCGCCTTGCGCCGGGAAGCGTTTTTCCGGATAATTTTCCGCCTTTCGCGACGCTGCGGGAGCAGGGGTTCTTGCAGCGGCGTGCGCAGGAGAGTTCCATGAAAGAGAAGATTCACCCGAAGTACGAAGAGATCACCGTCACGTGCAGTTGCGGCAACACGTTCCAGACACGCTCCACCATCGGACGACCCCTGCACGTGGAGGTCTGCTCGGCCTGCCATCCGTTCTACACGGGCAAGCAGAAAATCATGGATACGGCCGGGCGCGTGGAGAAGTTTCGCCAGCGCTACGCCCGGGGAGCGGGAAAGAGCGCCGCTTGAGTCGCGCCGGGCGTCAGGCCTCAGCACGAGTTCTCGCCCGTGCATCATGAGCAAAGGCAGCGCGAAGCTGCCTTTTTGCTTTCGGCGAGGCCTGCTGATCCAATCACATGGGAGTAACGACAATGGACACGACGCACTACCCCGATGCCCTCAAGGTGCTGTGCACCAGCCGCTGGGATGGCGCGGCACCGGGCGAGGCGGGGGGCGAGACGGTCGACGCCATCGAACGCGGCGAAATCCTGTACTTTCCACGGCTGAATTTCGAGCTGTCGCCGGATGAGAGATCTTTGCTCGCGCCGACGACCTCGGATGGCAAGTCGAAGAACGTGGTGTACGACATCCGCAACGACAGTCTGCACGGCACCGCGCTCTCCGGTGCGGCGCGCGAGGCGTTGCACTCGATGATGCGCCGGTACTCCGAGAGCACGACCCGGCTCGTCAAGACCATGCTGCCGGACTACGCCGCCGACCTGGAGATCGCCCGCACCAGCTTCCGCCCCGTGCGGGTGGAGGGCAGGCCCAGCTCCTACAAGAAGGACGACACACGCCTGCACGTGGATGCCTTCTCGTCCTCCCCCAATCAGGGCCGCCGTATCCTGCGCGTCTTCAGCAACGTGAATCCCGAAGGCGAGCCGCGGCGCTGGGAAGTCGGCGAGCCGTTCGAGGTCTTCGCACCGAAGTTCGTGGATCGCATCACCGTGCCGGGCGCGCTCTCCGGGGCGCTGCTCGAACACCTGCGGGTGACGCGCGGGCGCCGTACCCCGTACGATCACGTCATGCTCCAGCTGCACGATCGCAGCAAGGCCGACATGGCATACCAGAAGGCGTCGCCCAAGACCGCGGTCGCGTTCCCGCCGGGCAGCACCTGGATCGTCTACACCGACCGGGTCATGCACGCGGCGCTCGGCGGCCAGCATCTGCTGGAGCAGACTTTTCACCTGCCGGTGGCGGCCATGCGACACCCGGAGCGCTCGCCGCTGAGAATCCTCGAAGGCCTCTATCGGCGCCCATTGGTGTAGCAAACCCGTACCAGGGAGCGCTGGCGTTGAGCACTGCTCTGCCACGGGTGGACGACCCGCTCGCCGGCGCCGCGGCGCACCCCCGCCGTCGCTTCCATGTACGGCTGTCGGCCGCCACCACCGCCGTCCTGCTCGGCATCGCCTGGATCCTGCCCGGACTCGTCGGCCACGAGCCGTGGAAGCCCGATGAAGCCGCCGCGATCGGCATCGTGCGCAACCTGATGACCGGCAATGGCAACTGGGTGGTGCCCCGCCTCGCGGGCGAAGCCGCACTCGATGCGCCGCCGCTCGTATACCTCGCCGCCGCGGGGTTCGCCAAACTCTTCTCCGGGCTGCTGCCGCTGCACGATGCGGCCCGGCTCGCGAGCGGGGTCTTCATGGCGCTCGCCTTCTGGTTCACGGCGCTCACGGCGAAGGAGCTGTACGGGCGCGACTACGCAGGCATCGCCGTCATCGGCCTGCTCGGCTGTGTCGGCTGGATCGTGCGCGCGCACCAGCTCATTCCCGACGTGCCGCTCGTCACCGGCCTCTCGCTCGGGCTCTACGGTCTGGCCGTCGCACCGCGCAGACCCCTCCTCGGTGGTGCGGCCCTGGGTACCGGCATCGGCATCGGCTTTCTCGCGCGCGGGCTGGTCGGGCCGATCGTACTCATCGCCACGGCCCTGCTCTTCGCGATGACGAATCGCCAGTGGAAACTGCGCGCGCTCGTCGCGACCCTCGGCGGCGCCTGCGTGGCGGCCGCGCCGTGGCTCGTCGTCTGGCCGCTTGCGCTCTACCGGCAATCGCCCGACCTCTTCCACGAGTGGCTGACCCAGGATCTCGTCGGCGCGTTGTTCTTCGGTGGGGCGCGGCCCACGCTGGCGTGGCGCGAGTACTTGGTGCTGCTGCCCTGGTTCGCGTGGCCGGTGCTGCCGCTGGCGATCTGGACGCTCTGGCATGGCCGCCGCGGCCTCCCGAAGCGGCCCGACCTGCAACTGCCGCTGATCGCGCTGGTCGTGATGTTCGCACTGCTCGGCCTCGTGTCGAACGCGGGTGACGTGTACGCGCTGCCGCTGCTGGTCCCCTTCACGCTGCTCGCGGTGGCATCGCTCGATACCCTGCGACGCGGCGCGATCAGCGCGCTGGACTGGTTCGGCATCATGACTTTCGGGCTGATCGCCATCCTGCTCTGGATCGCGTGGGTCGCGCTGCTCACGGGCTGGCCGCCGGGAATCGCGCGTGCGCTCGCCGCGTTTCAACCCGGCTTCGAGGGACACTTCCACTGGCTCCCGTTTCTGATCGCGGCCGTGAGCACGTTGCTGTGGGCCGCGCTGGTGGCGCGCACCATGCCCACCACGCGCCGCGCGCTCGTCAACTGGGGCGGTGGCATCACGCTCATGTGGATACTCGCGTCGACGTTGTGGCTGCCTTACGTGGATGCCGGCAAGAGCTACCGTGGCGTGGTGCGTGAGCTCGAGCTTGTGCTGCCGAAAGGCAGTCGCTGCATCTCGAGCATCGGCCTCGGCGACTCCCAGCGCGCCATGCTCGAGTATTACGGCGGGATCATCACGCACCGGGAGGAGATCCCCCAGCCCAAGCGCGACTGCGACCTGCTGCTGACCCAGGGCACCGCGCTGCAGCAGGCCGCCGTCGGGAGCGGCTGGACGAAGATCTGGGAAGGCGCCCGGCCGGGTGACACCAAGGAACGATTCAGGCTGTACAAGCGCACCGCGGCGAAGAAGTCGTGAGGCCGGTCGGCGTCTTCGACTCCGGTGTCGGCGGCCTGAGCGTGTGGCGCGAAATCGTGCGCCAGCTGCCGCACGAGGATACCGTCTATTTCGCGGACCAGGCGCACGTCCCCTACGGTCCCCGCCCGCAGGAGCAGATCCGTCACTTCTGCGACGCGATCACGCGCTTTCTGATCGGGCACGGCTGCAAGGCGATCGTGGTGGCCTGCAATACCGCCTCGGCGGCGGCGCTCAAGCACCTGCGCGAAGCGTTTCCGGCGCTGCCCAGCATCGGCATGGAACCGGCCGTCAAACCGGCCGCGCTGAGCACCCGCAGCGGCGTGGTCGGCATCATGGCCACGCCCGCCACGTTCCAGGGACGGCTGTTCCAGGCGACCGCGGGCCGCTATGCGAGCGGGATCCGGCTCGTCAACCAGGTGTGCAACGGCCTCGCCGATCGCGTCGAGGCGGGCGAGATCGACAGCGAGGAGACCGCGGCGCTGCTGCGCGGGTACGTGCAGCCCATCCTCGAGGCCGGCGCCGACACCATCGTCCTCGCGTGCACGCACTATCCCTTCCTGATCGAGCCGATCCGGCGCATCGCCGGCGCTGACGTCAACGTCATCGATCCGGCGCCTGCCATCGCGCGCTACGTGCACCGGGTGCTGGAGCAGCAGGGCCTGCTGGGACCGGCGGGGCACGCAGCGCGACACACGTTCTACACGACCGGTGCCGCAACTCCGTACCAGCACGCGCTGGAACGGCTGTCAGGCGTGAAGGGGCCGATCCGCGTGGCGCGTTGGCAGGGAGAACACGTGCTCGTCGACCGCGCAGGAAGCTAGCTAGGCCCGGCCGAAGGGAATCGCCCCCGATTCATTCTTGCGCGTAACCCGGGCCTCAGCGACAACCGATTGCAGTCGGTCGGAGTCCCAACCATAATTCGAAAACTCTCCTGCCTGCCTTCGTCATGGCCCTCTTCCGTCGCGTCGTGCTTGTCTTGATGATCTTGTGGCTGCCCCTGCAAGCGGTGGCCGGCGAGATATTGCACGCCCACGAGGCGCCCGTAGCCCAGGAGATCGACCACCTCACACACGATGGCAACACGACCCCGGGAGACGATGGGTCGTCCTGCCCCGATTGTGCGGTAGCGCATGGCTTCTGCCATCTGGTGCTGAATCCCGGCGTCGTTTCGTCGGCCCCCGTTGCTCCCGAGCGCGCGGCGGCCTTGCGCCATCTCCTGCGCCCCGTGGTGCCGCTCGCCGGTCGCGGCGCTGATTCACTCGATCGTCCCCCCCTGCTCCACGCCTGAAACCGGCCGGCGCCCGCGCGCCACCGGACTCCCGTAGCGCCCCGACTGACCGCCGGCACAGGCCTTCGGCAAGTGCCCGTCACTTCGCAAGGAATTTTCAATGACGCGAGTACAGCGTCTGTTAGAGTTCGCCGCGACCGCGATCGCACTGCTCGCGTTCGCCCCCGGAACCCTCGCGCAGGGTCCCGCGCCATCCGCGCTCACCCTCGAACAGGCGAGGGCTCTGGCCCTCGAACGCAACCCCGAGCTCGCTGCCCTCGCGCAGGAAATCCTTGCCACTGACGCCGCCGTCACGCAGGCGGGCGTACTCCCGAACCCCGACGTCAAGGTCGGTGGCGACGCCCTCGGCAACGCGCGCAAGCGCGAATCCGGCGAGCAGTTCGTAGGTGTGGAGTTGCAGCAGCTGGTCGAGCTCGGCGGCAAGCGTGGCGCGCGCGTGAAGATCGCGGAATCGGATCGCGCCCTGGCTGGCTGGGACTTCGCGGCGAAGCGTGCGGATCTCCTGCAGCGCGTGTCACAGTCGTTCGTCGATGTCCTCGCCGCCCAGCAGCGGTTGGCGTTGGCCGAAGAGTCGACGCAGCTCGCCGGTCGGGTCGCCGACGCGGCAGCGAAGCGCGTCCAGGCCGGCAAGGTGTCGCCAGTCGAGGAGACCCGCGCGCGCGTCGCACTCGCCGGTGTCGAGGTCGAGCTCGAACAGGCGCGCCGTGAGCTCGACGGCGCATGCAAGCGACTGACATTGCTCTGGAACGACCGGGCATCGCGTTTCAGCCGGGCCGAGGGCTCTCTCGACGAGCTGAGGACCCTGCCCCCTTACGCGACGCTTGCCGAGCGGATCCATGACAACCCCGATCTCGCCCGCTGGCCGAGCGCCCTGGCACAGCGCACCGCCGTGCTCGAAGGCGAGCGTGCCAAGGCGATTCCCGATGTGACGGTAAGCGGCGGCGTAGCCCGGTTCACCACGTTCAACGACTATGGCTATCTCCTCGGCGTGTCGGTGCCGATCCCGGTTTTCAATCAGAACCGCGGCGGCATCCTGGAGGCGAACCGCAGACTCGATAAGGTCGCCGACGAGCAACGTGCCGCCGAGGCGCTCGTCCTGGCCGATCTTGCCGCGACTTACGCGCGCGTGGCGGGGTTGATGAACGAGATCGACACCCTGCGCACACGCATCCTGCCGGGAGCGCAGAGCGCATACGATGCCGCCAACAAAGGCTATCTGCTCGGCAAGTTCAGCTTTATCGACGTCCTCGACGCGCAGCGCACATTGTTCGAGGCGCGCCGACAGTACCTGCGCGCGCTCGCCGACTACCAGGGAGGTGTGAGCGAGCTCGAGCGACTGGTAGGCGGACCGCTCGAAACGGCATCGATCCGGGAGCTTTCAAAGTGAAGAGCAAACAGTGGATTGCCACGCTCGCGATCGTTGGGCTGGGCATCGTCGCGGCGATCTTCATCATGCGCCCGCAGGCTCCAACAGGTCACGACGATCACGGCCACTCCGGGGTCGAAGCCCCGCACGCGGAAGATTCGCCGGAGACCGAGAAGCGCGTCGCCATGGACGATGCGGCCGCCGCCGATGCGGGGATCGAGATCGCGACCGCCGGACCGGCAACAATCGTCACGACGCTTGCGCTGCAAGGCGAAATCCAGTTCGATCAGGACCGCGTTGCGCACGTGATCCCGCGGCTTGCCGGGGTGGTCGTGAAGTCCGTCAAGAACCTCGGCGACACAGTCAGGAAGGGAGAGCTCCTCGCCGTCATCGAGAGCCAGTCGCTCGCCGATCTCAAGAGCGAGCACCTGGCTGCCCGGACCCGTCTGCAACTGGCACGTGCCACCTTCGACCGCGAAAAGCGCTTGTGGGAGGAGAAGATCTCCGCCGAGCAGGACTATCTCGCCAGTCGCACGGCGCTGGCCGAGGCAGAGATCACGTATCGCACCGTGGGGCAGAAACTGCAGGCGCTGGGGCTGACCCCGGCATCGATCAGCCGCGGGGGTCGCGATGCGCTGACGCGGTTCGAGATCCGGGCACCCATCGACGGCGTCGTGATCGAGAAGCACCTTGCCCTGGGCGAGGCAGTGGGCGAAGAAGCCAGCATCTTCGTCGTCGCCGACCTCTCGTACGTGTGGGCGGAGATGATCGTGTATCCGAAGGATCTCGCGACGATCAGGCTCGGCCAGAAGGTCACCGTGAAGGCGACGGCGTTAAGTGCGGAAGCGGCCGGGACGATCTCCTACATCGGCCCGTTGCTCGGCGAGCAGACGCGTTCCGCGAAGGCGCGCGCGACACTGAAGAACCCGGACCAGCGCTGGCGGCCCGGGCTCTTCGTGACGGTCGAAGTCGTGCAGGCCGAGACGAACGTGCCGGTAGCAGTGTCGGTCGACGCCGTCCAGACCCTCGACGCGTCAGAGGTGGTGTTCCTTCGCTCCGGCGGCGTGTTCGAGGCTCGCCCGGTCGAGCTCGGTCACAGCGACGGCAAGCGGATCGAGATCGTCGAGGGACTCGCGGCCGGCGACCGTTATGCCAACACCAACAGCTTCGTGCTGAAGGCCGAGCTCGGCAAATCCGCTACCAGTCACACTCACTGAGGCCGCGGGATGATCGACAGCGTCCTTCGATTCTCCATCCACCAGCGCTGGGTGGTGCTCGCCGCCGTGCTCGGCATGGCGGCGCTCGGCATCTACAACTACCAGCGCCTGCCGATCGACGCCGTACCCGACATCACCAACATCCAGGTGCAGATCAACACCGAGGCGCCTGGCTATTCCCCGCTCGAAGTCGAGCAGCGCATCACCTTTCCCATCGAGACCACGATGGCGGGGCTGCCGAATCTCGAGCTCACGCGCTCGCTCTCGCGCTACGGTCTGTCTCAGGTCACGGTCATCTTCAAGGATGGGACGAGCATCTACTTCGCCCGGCAGCTCGTCAACGAGCGCATCCAGGAGGCGCGCGAGAAGCTGCCGCCCGGCGTCGAGACCACCATGGGGCCGATCTCGACCGGACTCGGCGAGATCTTCATGTGGACCGTCGAGCCGAAGCCCGGCGCGAAGAAACCCGATGGCACGGACTACACGCCCACGGATCTGCGGACGATCCAGGACTGGATCGTCCGTCCCCAGTTGCGTAACACGCCCGGCGTCACGGAGATCAACACCATCGGCGGCTACGAGAAGCAGTTCCACGTCACCCCCGACCCCGCGAAGCTCGTCGCGCACGGGCTCTCGTTCCACGACGTGATGGCAGCGCTGGCGAGGAACAACGCGAACGTCGGCGCCGGGTACATCGAAAAGCGAGGCGAGCAGTATCTCGTTCGCGCGCCGGGGCAGGTGAAGACGCTCGAGGAGATCCGCGACATCGTGATCCGCAGCGACAACGGCGTGCCGATCCGTGTAAAGGACATCGGCGAGGTTCTGCTCGGCAAGGAGCTGCGCACCGGCGCCGCCACCGAGAACGGCGAGGAAGTCGTGCTCGGCACCGTGTTCATGCTGATGGGCGAGAACAGCCGCACCGTGGCGCAGCGCGTCGCCGAAAAACTCGAGCAGGTGAATCGCTCGCTGCCCGAGGGCGTCGTCGCGAAGACGGTCTACGATCGGACGACGCTGATCGAGCGCACGATCAGGACGGTCGCGATCAATCTCTTCGAAGGCGCGCTCCTCGTGATGGCAGTGCTGCTGGCGCTGCTCGGCAACTGGCGCGCGGCACTCATCACCGCGGCGGTGATCCCGCTGTCGATGCTCTTCCTCATCACAGCGATGGTCGAGAATCGGGTGAGCGCCAACCTGATGAGCCTCGGCGCGCTCGACTTCGGTCTCATTGTCGACGGCGCGGTAATCATCGTCGAAAACTGCATCCGCCGGCTGGCGCTCGAGCAGCGTCGCCTCGGGCGCGTGCTCGAACGCAGCGAAAGGTTCCAGGTCGTGTTCGAAGCGACACGCGAGGTCGTCAAGCCGAGCCTCGTGAGCGTCATCGTCGTCGCCCTCGTCAACATTCCGATCTTCACGCTCACCGGCGTGGAAGGAAAGATGTTCCACCCGATGGCGTTCACGGTCGTCATGGCCCTGCTCGGCGCGCTGATCCTGTCGGTGACCTTCGTGCCGGCCGCGGTGGCGATCTTCGTCACCGGTCGCATCACGGAGCGCGAGAACCGCATCGTCGCGCTCGCCGCCCGCCTTTATCGGCCGGCGCTCGCCTTCGTCCTGCGCAATCCCGCGCCAGTGATCGCGTTCGCCGTCGTCGTCGTCCTGAGCGGGCTCGGGGCAACGCGCATGGGCGCCGAGTTCGTGCCGAGCCTCGACGAGGGCGACATCGCCCTGCACGCGCTGCGCATTCCCGGCACCAGCCTCACTCAGGCGGTCGAGATGCAGGCAGCGCTCGAGCAGCGCATCAAGGCATTCCCCGAGGTCGAGCGCGTGTTCGCGAAGATCGGCACCGCGGAAATCGCTACCGACCCGATGCCGCCCAACGTCGCCGACAACTTCGTGATGTTGAAGCCGCGCGGCGAGTGGCCCGACCCGAGCCTGCCCAAGGCTCAACTGGTTGCGTCGATGGAAGCGGCGGTGCAGAAAGTCTCGGGCAACAACTACGAGTTCACGCAGCCGATCCAGATGCGCTTCAACGAGCTGATCTCCGGCGTGCGCAGCGATCTGGCGGTGAAGGTATTCGGTGACAATCTGGACACGCTGCTCGAGATCGGCGAGCGTATCTCGGGGATCATGGGGCGCGTTCCGGGTGCCGCCGACGTGAAGGTCGAGCAGATCAGCGGGCTCCCCGTTCTGACCGTGCAGATGGATCGGCAGAAGATCTCGCGTTACGGCCTCAGCGTGTCCGACGTGCAGGAAGTCGTCGAGGTCGCGGTCGGCGGCAAGGACGCGGGGCAGATCTTCGAGGGCGACCGGCGCTTCGATCTTGTCGTGCGACTTCCCGAGAATCAACGCACCGACATGGAGATGCTGAAACGGTTGCCGGTATCGCTGCCGGTAGCGGGTGGCTTGAACGGCGCTCGCGTGAGCTACGTCGCGCTGGGCGAGATCGCGCGCTTCGATGTCGCGCCTGGCCCCAACCAGATCAGCCGCGAGAACGGGAAGCGGCGCGTGGTGGTCACCGCGAACGTCCGCGGACGCGACCTCGGGAGTTTCGTCTCCGAGGTACAGGCACGTATCGCGAATGAAGTGAAGCTCCCCGCGGGGTACTGGCTCGCCTACGGCGGCACTTTCGAGCAGCTCACCTCCGCCGCGCAGCGCCTGCGGGTGGTCGTCCCCGTTTCGCTCCTGCTCATCTTCGGCCTGTTGTTCATGACCTTCGGCTCGGCGAAGGACGCCCTGCTGATATTCAGCGGCGTGCCCCTGGCCCTCACCGGCGGCGTCGCCGCGCTGTGGCTGCGCGACATCCCGCTGTCCATCTCGGCGGGTATCGGCTTCATCACGCTCTCGGGCGTCGCAGTGCTGACCGGCCTCGTGATGATCGCTTGCATCCGGGATCTGCGCGCACAGGGCGTCGCGCTCGAGGAGGCCATCGTGAGCGGCGCGATGACGCGGCTGCGGCCTGTGCTGATGATCGCGCTGGTCGCGAGCCTGGGCTTTCTGCCGATGGCGCTCAACACCGGCACCGGCGCCGAGGTGCAGCGGCCGCTCGCCAGCGTGGTAATCGGCGGCATCATCTCGTCCACGCTGTTGACGCTGCTCGTGCTGCCGGTGCTCTACCAGCTGTTCCACCGCGAGGATGACTTGTCGCCGGCATGACGGGCTTTTTCTGGCCCTGGCGCCGGGTTACGCGCGCAATCGGGCGTGGCGCAGATACTCGATGATCCCCGGCAGGATCGACAGAAAGATGATGCCGAAGATCACGAGCGTGAGGTTGTTCTTCACGATCGGGATGTTGCCGAAGAAGTAGCCGGCAAGGGTGAGCGAGACGATCCACAGCAGGCCGCCGGCGATGTTGTAGGCAGTGAAGCGGCCCGGCTCCATCGCACCCAGGCCCGCCACGAACGGCGCGTAGGTGCGCACGATCGGCACGAAGCGGGTGATGATGATGGTCTTGCCGCCGTGGCGCTCGAAGAAGCGATGGGTGCGCTCCAGGTACTCCGGCTTCAAGAACCGCGCCCCGCCCGACTTGAAGATGCGCGGCCCGAGATAGCGCCCGATCGCGAAGTTGACCTGGTTGCCCGCGATCGCCGCGACGACGAGCAGCACGTTCAGGGTCCAGATGTCGAGCGCTCCGCCTGCCGCCAGCGCCCCCAGCACGAACAGCAGCGAGTCGCCCGGCAGGAACGGCGTCACCACGAAACCCGTCTCGGAGAAGATCACCACGAACAGGATCGCGTACACCCACGTCCCGTAGGCCTGGGTGAGCTCGAGCAGGTGCCGGTCGAGGTGGACGACGAGGTCCCAGAGCGTCGCGAGCAATTCCACGGCCGGCGGCTAGACGGTCGCGCCGCCGGTAGTGTCGGCCTTCTTCTCCGGCTTGACCAGATTCGACCGGGACACACCGAGCCACATCACGAGCGGAGAAGCCACCAGCACCGACGAGTACACGCCGAAGAGGATGCCGATGAAGAGCGCGAGCGCGAAGTAGTGCAGCGCAGGGCCGCCGAAGAGCAGCATCGACACCACCATGAGCTCCGTCGAGCCATGGGTGATGATCGTGCGCGACATCGTGCTGGTGATGGCGTTGTCGATGATCTGCGGCACCGTGGCCTTGCGCATCTTGCGGAAATTCTCGCGGATGCGGTCGAACACGACCACCGATTCGTTCACGGAGTAACCGAGTACCGCCAGCACCGCCGCCAGCACGGGCAGTGAGAACTCCCACTGGAAAAACGAGAAGAAGCCAAGGATGATGACCACGTCGTGCAGGTTGGCGATGATGCCGGACACGGCGAAGCGCCACTCGAAGCGCATCGCGAGCCACGCCATGATGCCCACGCAGACGAACAACAGGGCGAGCGCGCCATCGGTCGCGAGCTCCTTGCCGACTTGCGGGCCGACGAACTCGACCCGCCGCAGCTCGACTTCCGCGGCTTCCTGTCGCAGCGCCGCCATCACGTTCTCGGACAGCTGCGCGCTCGACACGCCCGGCTTGAGCGGCAGCCGCAGCAGCACGTCGTGCGAGGTGCCGAAGTTCTGCACCGACGCATCGGGAAAGCCAAGTCGGTCGAGGGTGCCGCGGATCTTCTCGAGCTCCGCCGCCTGCGGATAGCTCACTTCCATCACCGTGCCGCCAGTGAACTCGACGCTGAAGTGCAGCCCCTTGGTGGCGAGCGACGCCACCGCGAGCAGAAAGGTGATCAACGAGATGACGTTGAACACGAGCGCATGGCGCATGAACGGGATGTCGCGCCGGATGCGGAAGAACTCCATGGTCGTGCAGGTCCTGTCGGTTTAGGGAGCGGCAGACGGCGCCGGGGTCGTCGGCGGGCGCGTGCGCTTGTGCCAGTCGGTGTCGCCGATGGCGAGCTTCTTCACTTTCCGCCCGCCGTAGATCAGGTTCACCAGCGCGCGCGACACCATCACCGAGCTGAACATCGAGGTGACGATGCCGAGGCAGTGCACCACCGCGAAGCCGCGCACAGGGCCCGAGCCGAAGATGAGCAGCGCGACCCCGGCGATGAGCGAGGTCACGTTCGAGTCGAGAATGGTGCCGAAAGCACGTTCGTAGCCGATGCTGATCGCGGTCTGGGGGGTTGCGCCGTTGCGTATCTCTTCCCGGATGCGCTCGTTGATGAGCACGTTGGCGTCGATCGCCATGCCCAGCGCAAGCGCGATCGCCGCGATGCCGGGCAGCGTCAGGGTCGCCTGCAGCATCGACAGCAAGGCCACCAGCAACAGCACGTTCACCGCCAGGGCGATGACCGATACGACGCCGAACACGGAGTAGTAAAGGCACATGAACACGGCGATCGCGAGGAAGCCGTACAGCGTCGAGTGGAATCCCTTGCGGATGTTGTCGGCGCCCAGGCTCGGGCCGATGGTGCGCTCTTCGATGATCTCCATCGGCGCCGCCAGCGATCCCGCGCGCAGCAGCAGCGCCACGTCGTTCGCCTCGGTGGTGGTCATGCGGCCGCTGATCTGCACCCGCCCGCCGCCGATTTCCTGCCGGATCACCGGTGCTGTCACGACTTCGCCCTTGCCTTTCTCGATCAGCAGGATCGCCATCCGCTTGCCGACGTTCTCGCGCGTCACCTGCTGGAAGATGCGCGCCCCGGCACCGTCCAAGGTCAGGTGCACCGCCGGCTCGCCGGTCTGGCCGTCGAATCCGGCTTGCGCATCGGTGAGGCGGTCGCCGGTCAGCACCACCTGCTTCTTGACCAGCAGCGGCGAGCCGCCGCGCTCGGTGTAGAGCTCGGTGCCGAAGGGCACGTTGCCGGCGAGCGCCGCGTTCAGGTCGGCGCTGTCGTCCACCATGCGCACCTCGAGCGACGCGGTGCGTCCGAGGATGTCCTTCGCCTTCGCGGTGTCCTGCACGCCGGGAAGCTGCACGACGATCCGTTCCGCGCCCTGCTGCTGAATCACCGGCTCGGCCACGCCCAGCTCGTTGATGCGGTTGTGCAGCGTAGTGATGTTCTGCTTGACCGCGGATTCCTGGGTCCGGCGCAGCGCCTCCGGCTTGAGCGTCATGCGGATCTTGGATTCACCCCCCTCCACGGTCGTGGCGAGCTCGAAGTCGGCCTGCGTATCCTTGATGAGACGCTCGCCCTTGTCGAGTCCGTCCTGGTCCCGGAAGCGCACGACGACGGAGTTGCCTTCCCGGGCGATGCCGCCGTGGCGGATGTTGCGATCGCGCATCTGGGTGCGAAGCTCGGTCGCCACCCCGTCGAGGCGCTTCGTGATCGCGGCCTTCATGTCGACCTCGAGCAGGAAATGCACGCCGCCGCGCAGATCCAGACCCAGGTACATCGGCAACGCGTGCAGCGCCGTGAGCCAGCCAGGCGTGTCCGAGAGCAGATTGAGGGCGACGATGTAGGAGGGATCTTTCTCGTCCGGATTGAGCGCCCGGTTCAGGAGATCCTTCGCCTTGATCTGGATGTCGGTGTCCTTGAAGCGCGCCTTCACCCCGACGTTGTCCAGGAAGATGCCTTCGCTCTCGATGCCGCCGTTCTTCAGCGTGTCCTGCACGCGCGCGAGCAACGCCGCGTCCGACTTGAGCGTCGCCTTCAACGGCGATATCTGCACCGCCGGCGCCTCGCCGAAAAAGTTGGGCAGCGTGTAGACGACGCCGATCAAGATCGCGATCGCAACGACCGCGTTCTTCCACAGCGGGTAGCGGTTCATGCCCGGACCTTTCCGATCAGAGGGACTTGAGCGTTCCCTTGGGCAGGAGCGTCGTCACCGCCGGCTTCTGGACGTGGATCTCGACGTTGGGGGCAACCTCGAGGGTGATGTAGGCATCCCCCACCTTGGTCACGCGACCGACGGCGCCACCGGCGGTCACCACTTCGTCGCCCTTCTGCAGCGCTTCGAGCATCGCCTTCTGGTCTTTCGCGCGCTTGGTCTGCGGGCGGATGATGAGGAAGTACAGGATGACGAACATCAGGATCAGCGGAAAGAGGCTGATCCAATCCATGCCGGGCGCCCCCGCGGGGGCAGCCTGGGCGAAAGCCTGCGATATGAACATGGAAAGCATTCTCCGAAACAGGGGACTGGGCGATGGCGATCCCGACCCGAAAAACTTGTAATTCTAGCACGTGGACGCCAGGGCCTGCTTTACGGTGGCCGCGTGCGCGTCGAGCCGCCGGCACGCGATCGCTTCGCGCAAACCGGCCATGAGCTCGTGGTAGTAGTGCAGATTGTGGAGGGTGTTGAGCCGCGCGCCGAGGATTTCGCCGACTCGATGCAGGTGATGCAGGTAGGCGCGGGTAAAGTGACGGCACGTGTAACAGGCGCACGCCTCATCCACCGGCGCGGTATCCGCGCGGTAACGGCTGTTCTTTAGCCGCATCACGCCATGCCGGGTGAAAAGCCAACCGTTGCGCGCGTTGCGCGTCGGCATCACGCAGTCGAACATGTCCATGCCCGCCTGCACGGCGTCGATCAGATCCTCGGGTGTGCCCACACCCATCAGGTAGCGCGGGCGGTCCGCGGGCAGCAGCGCTGCCGTGTGACGCAGCATGCGCCGCATCTCCGCCTTGGGCTCGCCCACCGAGAGCCCGCCGATGGCATAGCCGTCGAACCCGATCGCCGTGAGCCCGGCGAGCGACGCCTCGCGCAAGTGTTCGAACATCCCGCCCTGCACGATGCCGAAGAGTGCGTTCGTGTTGCCGGCATGTGCACCCTTGCTGCGCTGCGCCCAGCGCAGGCTGAGCGCCATCGAGTCGCGCGTCTGCTTCTCGTCGGCAGGATACGGCGTGCACTCGTCGAAGACCATCGCCACGTCGGCGTCGAGCACGCGCTGGATCTGCATCGACGTCTCCGGCGTGAGCAGGAGGCGGTCGCCATTCACGGGCGACGCGAAGCGCACGCCCTCTTCCGTGATCGTGCGCAGTTCGCCCAGACTGTACACCTGAAAGCCGCCCGAATCGGTGAGCAGCGGACCGTCCCAACCCATGAAGCGGTGCAGGCCGCCGTGAGCTTCGATCACCTCGAGCCCGGGTCGCAGCCAGAGGTGGAATGTGTTGCCGAGCACGATCCGGGAGCCGACAGCTGCGAGCTCGTGCGGACTCAAGGCCTTCACGCTGCCGTACGTGCCCACCGGCATGAACGCAGGCGTATCGACCACGCCGTGCGGCAGCGTGAGGCGCGCACGGCGCGCGCGACCGTCCTGCGCGAGCACGTGAAAGGGCACGGTCATGGCAGCGCCGCGCGCTCGATCAGCATCGCATCGCCGTAGCTGTAGAAGCGGTAGCGCGCCTGTACCGCGTGCCGGTATGCCGCGCGCACCGCATCGAGGCCGCCGAACGCAGCCACCAGCATGAGCAGCGTCGAGCGCGGCAGATGGAAATTGGTGATGAGCCGCTCCACGATGCGAAACCGGTAGCCTGGGAGAATGAAGAGATTGGTCTCGCCGCGCCCCGCCTGCACTTCGCCATCGGGCGACGCTGCCTCGAGCGCGCGCAGCGTGGTGGTGCCGACCGCGAGCACGCGCCCCCCGCGTGCCCGCGCGGCGCGGATCGCCTCCGCCGTTGCCGGCGGGATCTCGTACCATTCGCTGTGCATCCGATGCTCGCGCGGGTTCGCGGTGCGCACCGGCTGGAAAGTGCCCGCGCCCACGTGCAGCGTGATCCACGCGAACGCCGCGCCCCGCGCCTCGAGCCGCGCCAGCAGCGACGCATCGAAGTGCAGGCCCGCGGTCGGCGCGGCGACCGCACCCGGCGCGCGCGCGTAGACCGTCTGATAGCGCTCCTCGTCGCATGCCTCCGGCGCGCGATCGATGTAGGGCGGCAGCGGCATCGCCCCGTGCAGATCGAGCAGCGTGAGTACGTCGCGAACGTCGTCGAAGCGCAGGCGAAAGAGCGCACCCTGCCGCGCCAGCACCGTCGCCCGCACGCCATCCGCGAGATGCAGTACGGTGCCTTCGCGTGGCGGGTGACTGGCGCGGATCTGGGCGAGCACGTGGTGCGCGCCGAGCACACGCTCGATCAGCACTTCGATGTTGCCGCCGGTGGGTTTGGTGCCGCGCAGCCGCGCCTTGATCACGCGCGTATCGTTCAATACCAGCAGATCGCCGCTGCGCACCAGTTCCGGCAGGTCGCGGAACATGCGGTCGGCGCGGCGGCCCGAGCTACCGTCGAGGTGGAGCAGCCGGCTCGCCGTCCGCTCGGGCGCGGGGTGGTGGGCGATCAGCTCGGGGGGCAGGACGTAGTCAAAGTCGTCGAGGTGCATGCGGCGGAACCATGAGTCGCGGGACGCGCGCTGCCCGACTGGGGCGGTCGCCCTTCGTGACCGGGCACCGGGTCATCCGACACCGAGGCGCTCGGCCGAGAGATAGCGCTTCCGGTACTCCTCGAACGGCAGATCGTCGGTGGCTTCGAGCCTGCGCTGCGCCTCGATCGACTCCCGCGACAGCCGTTCGAAGCGCGCTTCCACTTCCGCCGGCAGCGGCGCGCTTGCGAGCGACTCCCGGTGCTGGCGGGAGCGGGCGATGGCGAATCGTCCGTGAGAGCCGTGGTAGCGCTCCTGCATCTCGCGCACGACCCGCGCGGAAGGCAGCACGCCCGGATCGTCGACCGCGCGGAGCGCCTCGGCAAGCGCGGCGCGGTGCGCGCTGCCGCCGCACGCGGCATCGAGCGCGGCCGCGATCGGCTGGCACTCGGCGAGCACGCGGTCGGCCCACGCGCGCAGCTCGACCTGCTCTCCGTTTCGCTCCAGGCGCAGCCCGAGATCGCGTCCACGCGCCGCCACCTGCTGCATGTTGCGCCCGTTCGCTTCGATCTCCCGCGGGCTGTCGAGCGGGCTCTCGGTCAGCAGGCAGTGCAGCAGGAAAACATCCAGGAAGCGGATGGTGTCGGCGGTGATGCCGATCGGCGAAAAGGGGTCGAGGTCCATCGCACGCACTTCCACGTACTCGACCCCCCGCTCGCGCAGCGCATGCAGCGGGCGTTCACCCGGCCGGATCACACGCTTCGGCCGGATCGTGCTGTAGAACTCGTTTTCGATCTGGAGCAGGCTCACGGCAAGCTGGCGATAGGTGTCGCCGTCACGGATGCCGATCGCCTCGTAGGGCGGATAGGGCATGGTCAGGGCGTCTTGCAGCGAGGCGCCGTAGCTCGCGAGATCGTTATAGCTTACGGACAGCGAATCCTGGGCTTCGCTCAGGTAGCCCAGGCGTCCCATGCGAAATGACGTGGCACCGGCCAGATAGAGGGTTCCGGGCGCGAGCTCGGCGAGCTCGTGGACGCGGCCCGAGACGAAGCTCGCACACACCGCAGGCGATGCGCCGAACAGATAAAGCAGCATCCAGCCATGTCGACGAAAATTTCGGATGAGTGCGAAATAGCCGGCGTTCGCGTTGTCGAGCCCCGGCAGCGGCCACACGGACTGCGGCAGCGAGAAATTGTAGTGGATGCCCGAGATCGTCTGCATGCGCCGGCCGTACCGATAGGACAGACCGGTGCGGTACACGGTCTTGGCGCGGCCGACGTTGGACCCGCCGAAACGCGCGATCGGGATGCCGGGCTCGTCCGGCAGGTAGCACGGCATGCTCGTGCCCCAGAGCAGCTCATCCCCGATATGGCGATAGACGAACGCGTGGATCTGCTCGAGCTCGGCGAGACAAGCCTCGGCGCTCGTGTGCACACCGGTGACGAGCTCCAACTGCGCTTCGGAGAAATCGGTGGTGATGTGCGGATGGGTAAGAGCCGAACCGAGCGCGGGCGGGTGCGGGGTCGTGGCGAGCGCACCGTCCGGCCGTGTGCGCAGGCTCTCCTTCTCGATGCCCCGCCGCAAACCGGTCAGCACCGCTGGCGACAGCGCAGCGAGCCGTTCCCGCAGCGTCGCGCCCATCATGTGCGTCGACTCGCGAGGGGCTGCGGGGCGCGGCTTGTCGGCTCGGCTGCCGAGCAGGGTGTCACCATGGCTGTGCGTGCCTCAAATGCGGATGCTGAACATCGACCAGGGCGGACGAGCCGGTCCTGACGAGGGAACCTCGGAGTTGCGCGCGAGTGTAGCACCTGGAGCACTCGCCGCTGCCATGGCGACGGCGGCCCAGTCGCGGTTGCCAGCGGTCAGCCCTGGGGCATTCGATCCCCGGTGACCGACTCAGTTCACATAGAGGTGGGTAGAACCCGACCCGTCATCACCCGAGCGCATGCGGCCGGTGACGACCGCCGGATCAGGGCAGTCGGATCACTCGCGCCGGCGGCGTCGAGCGCTTTTCTTCCTTGGACAGCGCTGACGGCACCGCCCGATGCACGATCGCTTTCGCGAGTGCGTTCAGGCGCGACTGCGACAGGCTGTGGTAGACCATCGGCGTCTTGTCGGTGCCACGCCAGTAAACGTTGATCGCCATGTTCTCGATGGCAACGGACACCGTGTGGTCGCCGATCACCAGCACCAGGGACTGCTCGTCGATTTCGCCCTCGACGATGTCCTTGACGAGGACCGGCGCACCGGCGCCGCGCAACTCATCGATCATGGTCTTGAGGCGGTCGAGCGCCTCGAGGTTGCCACTGGTTCTTCTGCGCTCGTGCGGCCCGTTCTTCTCCAGGGCCACCAGACGCGCTTTTTCGAGTGCCTGCTTGTATAGATCGCCGTACCTCATATTGAAGATTTCCTAAGTCGGCGTGTTGAAAATCAGGGCTCGGCCCGGCAGCAGACCCCGGCGATCGGGAACCCACTGCCACGCCTTCCCTGCCAAAAAATAAAGCCCACCGGGGAAGCGGGGCGGGCTCTGGACGATCGAGAGCGTCCGAAAACCGTTGCGAATGCACCGACCGACGCCCCGCGCCGGCCCTTGACCGATGACTGCATGAACTCGCACCGCTGATGCTCGGTATGGTTGCATAGCTTAGTGCGAGGCGCTCTACAAAAGCAACAAAATCCCAAAGAATCTAATAATAACGGCGTGTTTCGAATGCCTGATGGGAGCATTGCTTAGCAACCACCACACCACTTTATGTTTTTAACTTTTTATCAATGTATTGCGAGATATATCTAACCTTTTTTATAGTTTACGGCTGTCGCCTGACGACGACACCGGTTCGCGCTTCCGGGTCCTCGCCTGCGCTTTCGGGACGGTTTGCTTCTGCAATGACCTGTGCATAGAATGCAGCCTCCACCCACGTACCACCAAAGGAGCCAGAATGATGCAACTGAAGAGTTGGGCGGTCGCGCTCGGAATCGCGGGTCTGGTCTTCGGCGCTGCCGCCGTCCATGCCGAGGATGCCAAGACCCCGCAACAGCAGCGCATGGCCGACTGCAACAAGACCGCCGGCGAGAAGGCGCTGAAGGGCGACGAGCGCAAGCAGTTCATGAGCAATTGTCTGAGCGGCAAGAGCGATGCGAAGCCCGCCGCGTCGACTCAGCAGGACAAGATGAAGGCCTGCAATGCGGAAGCCGGCAAGCAGAACCTGAAAGGCGACGAGCGCAAGAAATTCATGAGCGGCTGCCTGAGCGGCTGATCGCCGAGCCGCTCGAACGGGGCCTAGCGGTCGAGCGGCTCGATCCGGTCGCCGGTCACGCGCACCCGCTGGCCCGACTGGACGGCGGGACGCTGGTCGACGATCACGACACCCTGCGTCCCGTCCTTGTAGAAGACGGTCACCTCGTACCGGACGCGGATCACGTCCTTCTCCGTCTCGTTGGTGAAGATGGAACCGATCACGCCCGTCCAGTTCTGGGTGGTCATGCCGCGGTCCTTGAGCTCCCGAACCAGGCCCACGGTACCGATCCGGGGGGGCTCGGCGGGCTTGGCGGCCGCCGCGGCATCCGCCACCGGCTTCGCTGGCGGCTGACTGCACCCCACGGCGACGATGGCGACCCCGACCAGTAAGGCGGTTCGAGCGATTCCGATACACATGGTCGAACCGTGCCAGATTCGCCCTCGGAGGTAAAGGGCTCGTCCTATCCCGATCCCGCGCCGGCCATATCTGCGGGACACGCCACCCCCGTTCCGCCCAGGCCGCAGTAGCCACCGGGGTTCTTGGCGAGATACTGCTGGTGATAGCCCTCGGCGTAATAGAACTCGGGGGCAGCACGGATCTCGGTGGTGATCGCTCCGTGACCGTGCCGTGTCAGGGCCTCGGCGTATGCATCGCGCGATGTCTGCGCCGCGTCGAGCTGCGCGTCGTTCGACGCGAAGATGGCCGAGCGGTACTGGGTACCGACATCGTTCCCCTGCCGCATTCCCTGCGTCGGATCGTGGGATTCCCAGAACACTTTGAGCAGCGCGTCGAAGCTGACGACCTTCGGGTCGTAGACGACCAGCACCGCTTCGGTGTGGCCGGTCCTGCCGCTGCAGACTTCGTCGTAGGTCGGATTCGGGGTATGCCCGCCCGCGTATCCCACTGCCGTCGAGTACACGCCCGGCACGCTCCAGAACTTGCGCTCCGCGCCCCAGAAGCAGCCGAGCGCGAACACCGCCCGCTCGAGTCCCCGCGGGAACGGCGGCTTGAGCGGATGTCCGTTGACGAAGTGACGGTCGGGCACGGCGAGCGGCGTCTCGCGCCCTTTCAACGCCTGTCCGGGGTTGGGCAGCGTGGTCTTCGTGCTGAACGGGAACATGGGTCGTCTCCGGTTGCGGGCACCGCGTCCACCTGTCCCGCGCCGACGCGCTATCCTGGCTTCGCGAGGCGCCTGGCGGCCTCCAGGGCCAACGGCGTCAGCCCGTCGCCGCCCGCGGTCGCGTGCGCGGCCAGACGATCGCGCATACGCGGATCCCAGAAGCGCTCGAGGTGCCCGGTCACACCCTTGACCGCTTCCTCATGGTCGGGTTCCGCCTGGAAGAAGCAGGCGATGCTGTTGGCCATCTTGACGAGACGTTCGTAATCCATCGAATTGCCTCAGGTTCGAAGTCGTGCGGCATGCGTGTAGGCCGTCTGCCGCCCTTCCCGCGCGAAGCCGACCAGGGTGAGTTCGGCCGCCTGCGCCTGCCGGATGGCAAAGGCCGTGGGACCGGAGATGGCGGCCAGCAACGGGATGCGCGCCGTCGCCGTCTTGTGCACCATCTCGTAGCTCGCACGGCTGGTGACGACGATGAATCCCGATGGCGCATCGGCCCTGCCGCGGGCGAGCGCACCGATCACCTTGTCGAGTGCATTGTGTCTGCCGACATCCTCGCGCAGGCAACGCAGATTGCCATCCGCGTCCGCCCACGCCGCCGCGTGCACCGCGCCGGTGATGCGGCCGAGTTCCTGAACCTGCTCAAGTGCGGCGATGGCCCGAGCGACCGCGTCGGCGCCGAACTGCACCTCGCCACGGACGGCGCTGACAGGACGCAGCGCATTCTCCAGCATCTGTTCACCGCACAGTCCGCACCCCGTCCCGCCCGCGAGATTCTTCCGCCGGGCAGACAACGCCTTCGAGCGGGCTTTCGGCACGCTCACGTACACGGAGTAACCTTGCGCCTCCGGTACTACTTCGACGCCGCCGATCTCGTCCGCCGACGCGACGACCGCCTCGCTCAGACTGAAGCCGAAGGCGAAGTCCTCGAGGTCGAGCGGGGAAGCCAGCATCACGGCAAACGGGTGGCCGTTGTAGACGAACGCAACCGGAACTTCCTCCGCCACCTCGTCGCGCACGCACCTGCGGGTGTCCGCACCCAGCCGTTCCGCCTCGACTGTCAGGTGAGCCGATCCCAGACCCATCAAGTCGCAGCCGCTCATGGCTCAGGACGCAACGTGCGCGCTTTCGAGCAACTCGCGCTGGTGCTCACTGAAGCTGCGGAAACGCTTCTGCCATTCGGAGGGCTGGGTCACCGCCTCCACCTGCACGGCCGTCACCTTGTATTCCGGGCAGTTCGTCGCCCAGTCCGAATTGTCGGTGGTGATCACATTGGCACCGGACTCGGGGAAGTGGAAGGTCGTGTACACCACGCCCGGCTGCACGCGCTCGGTCACGCGCGCCCGCAGGACCGTCTCACCGGCGCGGCTGCGGATGCCGACCCAGTCACCTTCGCGCACACCGCGCAGCTCTGCGTCGCTGGGGTGAATCTCCAGGCGGTCTTCGTCGTGCCAGGTCGAATTGGGCGTGCGCCGCGTCTGCGCACCGACGTTGTACTGGCTGAGAATCCGCCCCGTGGTGAGGATCAGCGGGTACTTGCGACTGGTACGCTCCTCGGTCGGGACATATTCCGTGACGAGGAAGCGCCCCTTGCCACGGACGAACTCACCCACGTGCATGGTCTGCGTGCCCACCGGATGCTCGTCGGTGCACGGCCACTGGATGCTGCCGAGCGCGTCGAGCTTGGCATAGCTCACGCCGGCGAAGGTGGGTGTCAGGCGGGCGATCTCGTCCATGATCTCGGACGGATGCCGGTACGGCATCGGATAGCCCAGCGCCTGCGCCAGCATGGCGGTGATCTCCCAGTCCTCCTTGCCGGCCAGCGGGGCGATCACCTTGCGCACCGGCGAGATCCGGCGCTCGGCATTAGTGTACGTGCCGTTCTTCTCGAGGAACGACGAGCCGGGCAGGAACACATGGGCGAACTTGGCCGTTTCGTTGAGGAAGAGGTCCTGCACGACGACGCATTCCATCGCCTCGAGCGCGGCCGTGACGTGCTGCGTGTCCGGATCCGACTGGGCGATGTCTTCCCCTTCGATGTAGATGCCGCGGAAGCTGCCGTCGATGGCGGCGTCCAGCATGTTCGGAATGCGCAGCCCGGGCTCGGGATCGATGCGCACGCCCCACGAGGTTTCGAAGAGCTCGCGCACGGCGCTGTCGGACACATGCCGATAGCCCGGCAGTTCGTGCGGGAACGAGCCCATGTCGCATGCGCCTTGGACATTGTTCTGCCCGCGCAGCGGATTCACGCCGACGCCTTCGCGGCCGATGTTCCCCGTCAGCATCGCGAGGTTGGCGATACCGATCACGGTGGTCGAGCCCTGGCTGTGCTCAGTGACACCGAGGCCGTAATAGATCGCAGCGTCGCCGCCCGTGGCGTACAAACGCGCCGCCGCACGGATGTCCGCCGCGGCCACGCCGGTTTCGGCTTCCAGCGCTTCCGGCGAATTGCGCTCTGCCGCGATGAAGGCTTTCCACTTGGCGTAGGCCTCAAGCTCGCACCGCTCCGCGACGAAGCGCTCGTTGGCCAGCCCCTCGGTCACGATCGTATGCGCGAGCGCATTGATCACGGCGACGTTGGTCCCCGGACGCAGCTTGAGATGGTGAGCCGCGGCCACGTGCGGCGAGCGCACGAGGTCGATGGTGCGCGGGTCGACGACGATGAGCTTCGCGCCCGCGCGAAGACGGCTCTTCATACGCGATGCGAACACCGGATGGCCGTCCGTGGGATTGGCGCCGATGACGAGCATCACGTCCGCCTGCATGACCGAGTCGAAATCCTGCGTGCCGGCGGATTCGCCGAGCGTGGCTTTCAGGCCGTAGCCGGTCGGGGAATGGCAGACGCGGGCGCACGTGTCGACGTTGTTGTTGCCGAACGCCGCGCGCACCAGCTTCTGCACGAGATAGGTCTCCTCGTTCGTGCAGCGCGACGAGGTGATGCCGCCCACCGCGCCGCGCCCGTGCTTCGCCTGAATGCGCTTGAACTCGCCGGCAGCGTGAGCAACCGCCTCTTCCCAGGACACCTTGCGCCACGGATCGGTGATCTTCTCGCGGATCATCGGCGTCGTGATGCGGTCCGGATGCGTCGCATAGCCGAACGCGAAGCGCCCCTTGACGCAGGAGTGGCCGTGATTCGCGTGCCCGTCCTTGTTGGGCACCATGCGGATCAGCTCCGAGCCCCGCATCTCGGCGCGGAACGAACAGCCAACACCGCAGTAGGCGCAGGTCGTGACCACGCTGCGCGCCGGCTGTCCGAGTTCGATGACGGACTTCTCCATGAGGGTCGCGGTCGGGCACGCCTGCACGCACGCGCCGCAACTCACGCACTCCGAGCCCATGAAGGTCTCGTCCATCCCGGCGGCGACCTTCGAGTCGAAGCCGCGGCCCTGGATCGTCAGCGCGAAGGTCCCCTGCGTTTCCTCGCACGCGCGCACGCAGCGCGAGCAGACGATGCACTTCGACGGATCGAAACTGAAGTACGGGTTCGAGCCATCGACCGGCGCATCGAGGTGATTCTCGCCGTCGTAGCCGTAACGCACCTCGCGCAGTCCCACGGCACCCGCCGTGTCCTGCAGTTCGCAGTTGCCGTTGGCCGAGCAGGTGAGGCAATCGAGCGGATGATCGGAGATGTAGAGCTCCATGACGCCGCGCCGGATCTGCGCGAGCTTCTCCGTCTGTGTCCGCACCACCATGCCGTCGCTGACCGTCGTCGTGCATGACGCCGGATAACCCTTGCGGCCGTCGATCTCGACCAGGCACAGGCGGCAGGAACCGAAGGGCTCCAGGCTGTCGGTCGCGCACAGCTTCGGTATCGCCACGCCCGCCTCGCCAGCGGCGCGGATCACCGACGTGCCCTCCGGCACGCTCACCGGCATGCCGTCCACTTCCAGGTTCACCATGCGCTCTGACTCGCGCGCTGGCGTGCCGAAGTCCTCGGTCCGGATGCTTGCAGTCGTCATCTGTGTGTCCTTTGCGGTGAGGGATCAGGCGGCGGCCGCGGCTGCGAGCGGCTCGCGCGCCAGGCCGAAGTCTTCGGGAAAGTGCTTTAGCGCGCTCAGCACGGGAAACGGCGCCATCCCGCCGAGCGCGCACAGCGAACCATGCAGCATCGTGTCGCACAGGCTTTCGAGCAGGGTCACGGCTGCGCCGCGGTCACGCCCGGCGATGATCTTGTCTATGGTCTCGGCACCGCGCGTGGAGCCGATGCGGCACGGCGTGCACTTGCCGCACGACTCGATCGCGCAGAACTCCATCGCGTACCGGGCCATCTTCGCCATGTCGACCGTGTCGTCGAACACGACGATGCCGCCGTGGCCGAGCATCGCACCGATGCCCGAGAAGGCTTCGTAGTCGACCGGCACATCGAACTGGGATTCGGGCAGATACGCCCCGAGCGGTCCGCCCACCTGCACGGCCCGAATCGGCCGGCCCGACGCCGAGCCGCCGCCGAAGTCGTAGAGCAGTTCGCGCAACGTGACGCCGAAGGCTTTCTCGATCAGCCCGCCGTGCTTGATGTTGCCGGCGAGCTGGATGGGCAGCGTGCCGCGCGAGTGGCCCTGGCCGAAGTCGCGATAGAACTTCGCGCCGCGCTCGAAGATGATCGGCAGCGACGTGAAGGTGATCACGTTGTTGACGAGGGTCGGCTTGCCGAAGAGACCGGATATCGCCGGGATCGGCGGCTTGAAGCGAACGACGCCGCGCTTGCCTTCGAGACTCTCGAGCAGTGATGTCTCTTCGCCGCAGATATAGGCGCCGGCACCGCGCCGCACTTCCAGATCGAAGCGGCGACCCGAGCCCAGCACATCCGGCCCGAGCGCGCCCAGTTCATACGCGAGGGCGATGGCGGCGTTCATCGCGCGCTCCGCATGCGGATATTCGGAGCGCAGATAGACGTAGCCCTGCGTGGCGCCGATGGCGAGGCCGGCGATCGCCATGCCCTCGATCAGAAGGAACGGGTCGCCTTCCATGGTCATGCGATCGGAGAAGGTGCCCGAGTCGCCTTCGTCGGCGTTGCAGACCACGTATTTCTGGTCGGCCGGCGTCTCGAGTACCGTCTTCCACTTGATGCCGGTCGGAAACGCGGCACCTCCGCGCCCGCGAAGGCCGGACTCGATGACGGTGGCGACCGTATCGCCCGGCGCCATGGCCACGGCGTTGCGCAGTCCGCGCCAGCCGCCGCCCGCCTCGTAGTCGGCCGTAGAAAGGGGATCGATGACGCCGATGCGGGCAAAGCAGAAGCGCTCCTGCCGCGCCAGGAACGGGTGCGCCTCGACCTTGCCGATGGCGCGCGGATGGGGCTTGCCCGCGAGGAAACCGCTGTCGAACAGGGAAGCAACGTCGGCGGGTACGACCGGTCCATAGCCCATGCGCCCGGCCGGGGTTTCCACCTCGACTAGCGGCTCGAGCCACATCATGCCGCGCGACCCATTGCGGATCACGACCACCTCTTCGCCGCGCCGCTGCGCTTCGGTGGCGATGGCCTGTGCAACCGCATCCGCACCCACGCTGAGCGCGCTGGAGTCGCAGGGAACGAACACTTTCACGCTCATTGCGCTTCCTCCAGCGATGCGAGCAGCGCTTCGAGCCGTTCCGCCGTCATGCGCCCGTGCGGTACGCCGTCGACCATGACCGCGGGTGAACAGGCGCACTGGCCGAGACAGTAAACCGGCTCGAGGGTGAGGTTTCCGTCCGCGGTGGTTTCGTGGAAGTCGATGCCCAGGCGTTCGCGCGTGTGCGCCGCGAGTGAATCACCGCCCATGCTCTGGCAGGCTTCCGCGCGGCACATCTGCAGCACGTGACACCCCGCCGGCCGCACGCGAAAGTGGTGGTAGAAAGAGACTACGCCGTGGACCTCCGCGCGGGAGAGGTTGAGCGCGCTGGCGATCGTTGGAATGGCCGCTGGCGGCACGTGACCGACATCGTCCTGGATCGCATGGAGAATCGGCAGAAGCCCGCCCGGCACGTCCTTGAACTGCGCCACCGCCTCGTCGACGCTGCGCGACACCGCTGAATCCATACACCCTCCTCCGGCGACCCTTCAGGGTCGTGCTGTCCCCACCTTGGACCGAAACATCCATATGCTCGTTTCTGCATATAATGCGGCTATTCCCTGCCGAGCGAGCACGTTAGCAACTCGGCAGACAGGTTTCAATATGTGAAAAAGTGCCTATGAAGCGTCTCAGCATCAAGTCGACGTGGGTCGTCGAAAGCGAAGACGGGCAGCGCCTCGGGCCGGAGTTGTTTGCCCTGTTGCACGCGATCCACGAGGCGGGAAAACTGTCCGGCGCGATCGAGCGGGTCGGGCTTTCGTACCGCCATGCATGGAACCTGGTCGAAGGCTGGCATGCCTTCTTCGGCGCGCCGCTGGTGCGTTTCGAGCGCGGCAAGGGCGCCCTGCTCACACCTCTGGGAAAGAGACTGCTGTGGGCGGAACAGCGTGTCAGCGCACGGCTCGGCCCGCAGCTCGATTCGGTGGCGTCCGAGCTCAATCTCGAGATCAACCGGCTGCTCGACACCGCGGCGTCCACCATCCGCATCCATGCGGCGCACGGCTTCGCCGTGGCGCGCATCCCTGACCTCCTCAAGGAGCAAGACCGCCTTCAGGTCGACTTGCGCTACGTCGGGAGCGTCGAAGCGCTGCTCTCTCTGGAGAAAGGCAGTTGCGATCTCGCCGGCCTGCACGTGCCGGAGGGCGAATTCGCCCGCCCTGCGCTCGCCAAGTACGCCCGCTGGCTGCGGCCGCGCAAGCAGCGCGTCATCCACCTCGTCACGCGGACGCTGGGGTTGTTCGTGGCGAGCGGCAACCCGAAGGGCATTGCGGACGTGCAGGACCTGACGCGCGCCGATGTCGTCTTCATCAATCGCCAGAAGAACTCCGGCACGCGGCTGCTCTTCGACCAGGTGTTGGCCGCCGCGAACATCGACGCCCGCACCATCCGCGGATACCGCACGGAGGAGTTCACGCACTCGGCCGTCGCCGCCTACGTCGCGAGCGGCGCCGCAGATGCCGGATTCGGCGTGGAGCCGGCGGCCCGGCAGTTCCGCCTGGACTTCGTCCCGCTCTCGCGCGAGCGCTACGTCTTCATCTGCAATCAGGCGGCGACCGAGAGGCCCGATGTCGTCGCCTTCCTCGATCATCTCAAGAGCGAGCGCTTCGGTCGCATGGTGGCGGAGCTTCCCGGCTATTCCACACCGCGGATCGGCGAAGTCGTGCGCCTGGAAGAAGCCATACCGGAACTGCTCGACCGCCGCCGCAAGGTCGATCGCGCCGCGTGACGACATGAACCCGCGCTGCGGCGTTTCGATCAACCGCAAGACCCTGTTATAGTTTCGGGTTTTTCCTGATCCGGCAGCCTCCCATGTCCCGCGCCATACGCAACATCGCCATCATCGCCCACGTCGACCACGGCAAGACGACCCTCGTCGATCAACTGCTGCGTCAGTCCGGCACCTTCGCCGCGCATGAGCATGTCGCCGACCGCGTCATGGATTCGAACGATCTCGAGCGGGAACGCGGCATCACGATCCTCGCCAAGAACTGCGCCATCCAGTACCAGGGCACGCACATCAACATCGTCGACACGCCCGGTCACGCCGACTTCGGCGGCGAGGTGGAGCGCGTGCTGTCGATGGTCGACGGCGTGCTGCTGCTGGTCGACGCGGTCGAAGGTCCGATGCCGCAGACGCGCTTCGTGACGCGCAAGGCGCTCGCGCTGGGCTTGAAGCCGATCGTCGTCGTGAACAAGATCGACCGCCCGGGCGCGCGGCCGGACTGGGTGGTCAACCATACGTTCGACCTCTTCGACAAGCTCGGCGCGAGCGAGGATCAACTCGATTTTCCGGTGGTGTACGCGTCCGCCCTGCACGGCTATGCGATGCTCGACGCTGCTCATCCGGGGCAGGACATGCGCCCGCTCTTCGAGGCGATTCTCGCGCACGTACCCGAGCCCAAGGTCGACGTCTTTGCACCGCTGCAACTGCAGATCTGTTCCCTCGACTACTCCAGTTATCTGGGGCGCATCGGTATCGGCCGCATCGGCCGCGGACGTGTGGAGAGTGGACAGGAGATCGCCGTCATGTACGGCGAGGAGGCGCGTGGCAAGGCGAAGGTCGGCCAGCTCATGGTGTTCGAGGG
>JBDHRV010000163.1:0-7486 GCA_039807745.1 Burkholderiales bacterium | reverse complement strand
AGCAGGCCCTGGCCGGCCCAAACCTACCCTTTGCTCACCTTGATCGAGTACGACCCCGTGCCGCCCGCCGTGTTGAAGTGCCGCACCTGCACGTCGTACGTGCCGGGCGTGAGTTCCGTCACGATCCGCGGGTTGCGCCCCACACCGCTATCGTCGTCCTGCGCGACCAGCACGCCGCCCGGGCCGAACAGCGTCATGACGAGATCGGTCGGTCCCTCCGTTTCCACGGTGTAGCGGCCCGGCGTGCGTGCCTTGAACTGGAAACGGTCCTCTTCGCCCGGCTGGCCGATGCTCGCTTCGGTACCGCCCTCGAACACCGACAGCTCGACCGGGGCGGTGGTTTGCCCCCGCGGATAGACCCGCGCCGCGAATTCCCTGTCGACCGCCGACAGAGTCTCGTTGGGGTCGGTATGGAAGCCATTCACGGTCCAACTCGCCGGGAAGCTGTAGAGCATGACGGACTGAGGATCGAGCGCGCTGCCGTTGATCTGCGTCACGTCGTACTGTGCATACATGTTGTGGTCGATGGTGTTCTGGTCCCAGAAGTTGGGCGGCCCGCTCAAGGCCGCGTTCACCACCGGCTTGTTCCACTGGATCGGGTTGTCGCGCGGATTCTGATGCTCGTGGATCATCGCGATCATGTGCCCGAATTCGTGCAGGATCACCCCTTCGTCCAGCCAGCCGAAGTTCATGGTCGGCTGACCCGCGGGAATGCCGAGCGCGTCGGTGCCGATGTACGACCACGCGCCGTCGTCGGCGAAGGCGATGCGGACCTGAGCATTCGTCGCGTCGCCGAATTCGAACTGCAAGTTCGCGCTTTCCGTCCACTTGACCGCGTGCTGCTTCACCAGCGCCTGCTGGGCGGGGGTGCCGCCGAGAAAGCGCATGCGGATGGTCGAGCCATTGGGCCACAGCTTGGCCACCTGGAAGGCGGCACGGGTGGGGCCGCTCGCGAGCATGAGCAGGCGTCCGGTGCGGGGGCGCCGCGTCTCTGCCGGCAGCACGCGATCGAAACAGACTTTGTCGGTGATGGCCATGTGCGTATCTCCTCCGAAGTGGAGCATGGTGGCGAGGCCGCGCAGGCTGCGCGCCTCGGTCAGACCCTTACGTGTGACAGCATTCGCCCAAATCCGCCGCAGATCAATCCCTCGGAAGGCGTAGGCCGAACGAGATAGCGTCAATCCCTGAGCTCGCGCCCGGTCAGCTTGAGGAAGACATCCTCCAGGTCCGCCGGTCGATGCAGATAGCGCAGCCGTGGCCATTCGCTCAGGGACGCGATCAGCGGGTCGGCGTCGCGCACGTAGCAGAACACCGTCTCGCCGGTCTGCTCGCAGCGATCCGCGTGCTGCCTGCCGGCGTGCGCCTGCCAGTCCTCGACGCCATCGCCGTAGACCTCGACCACCTGCGGCTCGATGTACCGTGCGATCAGTGCCTGCGGACTGCCCTGCGCGATGAGCCGTCCCTGATCCAGTATGGCGAGGCGATGACAGAGCCGCTCCGCCTCGTCCATGAAGTGGGTCGTGAGCAGCAAGGTCTTGCCCTGCGCAGTGAGGCGCTTCAGGCGGTCCCAGATGAGGTGCCGGGCCTGCGGATCGAGGCCGGTGGTCGGCTCGTCGAGGAGGATGAGATCGGGGTCGTTGATGAGTGCGCGCGCCAGCGCGAGGCGCCGCTTCATGCCACCGGACAGGGTCTGGATGGTCGCCTGCGCGCGCCCTGCGAGCCCGGCGAATTCCAGCAGATCCGGGATGCGACGCCTGGTGAGCGCGTCGTCCTGGCCGAAGTAGCGGCCGAAGACGAGCAGGTTCTCGTAGACGGTGAAGTCGGGGTCGAGGGTGTCGGACTGCGGCACGACCCCGATGCGCAACCGCGCTTCCCGGGCGCGGGCGGGGACCGGCAGACCGAGCACGTGGATCTCGCCGGCGTCGGGTTCGGTGAGGCCGAGGCAGAGGCGCAGCGTCGTGGTCTTCCCGGCGCCGTTCGGGCCGAGCAGACCGAAGCACTCCCCGGTCTCGAGCCCGAGATCCAGGCCCGTCACGACTGCTGCATCGCCGTAGCGTTTCGTGAGCCCGCTCACCCCCAGCGGGACCACCGTCCGCAAGGGACTCACCACCTAATGACTGCTCGGGTCGGCCCAGCCGCGTGCCGCGGCGATCACCATGTCGTGCAGGCAGTGCAACTGACCGTGGAAGAAATGACCGGCTCCGGGCAGCACGAGCACCGGCAGCTCCTGCGGGCGCGCCCACGCCAGGATCTCGGTGAGGGACACCACGTCGTCGTGCTCGCCATGAATGACCAGCGTGTTCTTCGGTACCTTCTCCACCTCGAAGCGGCCCACGGCGGGTGCCACCAGCACCATGCGCTGCGGATTCAGATACTGGGCGACGCGGCTTTGCACGAAGCCGCCGAACGAGAATCCGGACAGCAGGATCGGCAGATCACCGGCCCGCCCTCGCGCGTAATTCGCCACCGCGAGCATGTCCTCGGTCTCGCCGCGGCCCTCGTCGTAAAGTCCCTCGCTCTGTCCCACGCCGCGGAAGTTGCAGCGCACGGACACGTTGCCCATTTGCGTGAACGTGCGCGCGAGCGTGTTCACGACCTTGTTCTCCATCGTCCCGCCGTAGAGGGGATGGGGATGGGCGATAAGCGCGATGCCGCGGCGCGCGCACGCCGGCTCGTTTACGAGCAGCTCGAGGCGCCCGGCCGGGCCGTCGATGAAGGTTCGTTCCGGGTGCGGTGGTCTCAAATTCGCAGCCGCTCCACGATACGTCCGTGCTGAAGGTGCTCCTCGATGATCTCGTCCACGTCGCTGCGGTCGACGTAGGTGTACCAGACCTCGTCCGGATAGATCACGATGACCGGGCCCTCGGCGCAGCGGTCGAGGCAGCCCGCCTGGTTGATCCGCGTCTTGCCTGGCCCCGCGAGGCCGAGCGCCTTCACGCGGTCCTTGGCGTAGGCGCGCGTGTCGACTGCGCCGTGATTGTTGCAGCATGCCTCGCCCGCCGCGCGCTGATTGCAGCAGAAGAAGACGTGGTAGCGATAATAGCTCAATGGACCTCCGCATCGGGCCGCCAATTATAGCCCGCGCGGGCCGGTACCGAGGCAGCGCGGGGGGCATCCGATTCACGCATATAATTGGCGCCCGCCCCGACAACTGGAGATACCCGATGACATTGTTGCGCACCCTGTTCTTCGCCGCGCTGGTCCTGGCGCTGTTCCCGGCACAGGCGCAGAACAACCTCGAAGAGAACGCGGCGATCATGCGCGCGGTCCAGACCACTGACGCCAAGACGCTGTTGGCGCAGAACCTCAAGCTGACCGATGCCCAGGCCAAGGCATTCTGGCCGGTCTACGATCGCTACGACGCGCAGCGCGCGAAGATCGAAGATCGTGTCGATGGCGTGCTGACCGACTACAAACTCAGTTGCGAGCAGCTCTGCGATGAGAAGGCCGGCCAGCTCATCAACGAATGGATGAACGCGCGACATGACCTGGACGAACTGCGCCAAGAATACATCGCGCAGTTCGGCGCAGTGATTCCTGCCACGAAGGTGCTGCGGCTCTACCAGATCGAGGGGCTGCGCGAAGCGGTGATCCGCGTCGACCGCTTCAAGAAGGTTCCGCTCGCGAAGTGATATTGCTACGGTGATTTACCAGCGCGCGGGCGGCCGCGCCCGAGGTACAGCCAGACCAGCGCGAGAAAGGGCCACGCCTGTGCGACGGTGCGGGCGAGTCCCGTAAAATTGAGGAGCTGGCCGTAGTGCCAGTTGAAGAGTCTCAGGACGTCGGGGTGGCTCGCGTCACGGGCGAAGATCTGGGTCAGAACGATCACCATCACGAGCGACAATGCGCATCCGATGCGACGCCAGCGCTCCGACGTCAGGAGGAACAGCACGAGCAGTGCGAGACCACAGCCGGCGCCGATCCACACTTCCCGCGAGAGCCACTCGAAGCGCGCCTCGGGCTTGAGCAGGAGCAGGCCGGCCACGAGCTTGACGAGGCCCGCGGCGAGCGCGAGCAACGCCGTTGCGATCAGCGCCTGCCACGGCTTGCGCACGAGGAAGGTGAGCACGAGTCCGACCGCGAGCAGGATGAACACCACCGCGCTCATCTCGAGAAAGCTGAAGGATGCGTGCACGTAACCGGGGTCCAGTGCGCTGCCCGAGGTCGCGTCCGTGGCGACGTTGCCAAGGAGCGGGAGCGACGGATTGAGCTGCGAGGCGAACCAGAGTGCGAGCAGGGCGAGCCCGATATCGGCATGGACGCCCGGACGAAACTGCCCGCGCACCCACGCAAAGCGGCGCCACACGAAATCGAGACTGCCGGTGCGCACCGCGATCAGCGCCCCCACGAGCGCGCCGACAAGATTCATCGCCGAGTCGAGGTTGGAGCTGATGCGACCGGGCAGGAACCCCTGCGCGAACTCGAGAGCCAAGCTCACCAGCCCGCCCGCCAGGGCGGCGCCGAGCAGCGCGGCATCGCGCGGCAGGTAGTTCATGAGGGCGAGCGTCAGCAGGAGACCGAGCGGCGCGTAGGCGACGGTGTTGATGGCGAGATCGAACCAGGTCCAGTACTTGGGCCAGGGCGCGGTGAGAAACGCGGTCGGGTGCGTCGGTGCCCGCCACCCGGTGAAGGGCGTCAGACTGGCATAGAGGATGAGCAACAGATAAGCTACGGCGAGGAACCACGCAATGCGCGCGCCGCTCGCCTGCAGCTCGCCCGATGGTGCGTGGATCATGCCCGTCGATCGATCATTACGCATGACATATTACGATATCTTCAACGGTGACGCGGACGGTGTCTGCGCACTGCATCAACTGCGCCTGGTGGAGCCGCGCGAGACGGTACTCGTCACCGGCGTCAAGCGCGACCTGCGGCTGGTCGAGAAAGTGGACGCGCAGTCCGGCGACGAGCTCACGGTGCTCGACGTGTCGATGCAGGAAAACGCCGAAGCGCTGCTCAAGCTGCTCGCGCGCGGCGCGCGCTGCCAGTACTTCGACCATCACTATCCGGGAGACATACCGTCGCACCCTGGTCTGCACGCGGTCATCGACACCAGTCCCGACGTTTGCACCAGTCTGCTGGTCGATCGCCACGTGGGTGGTCGACTGCGACCCTGGGCGGTGGTCGCGGCCTTCGGCGACAATCTCGACGAGACGGCGCGCATCGCGGCCGCACCGCTTCAGCTCCCGCCGGAGCGGCTCGAGCGACTCGCCGAGTTCGGCCGCCTGCTCAACTATAACGGCTATGGCGAGCAGATCGATGACCTCGTCTTTCCGCCCGCCACCCTCTATCGCCTCGTGAGCCGCCATCGGGATCCGTTCACGTTCATCGCGGAGGAGTCGGCGTTCGGGACGCTGCGGCAGAGCCAGGCCGACGATCTCGCGCGAGCGGCGGCGCTGCGGCCGTTCGCCCAGAGTGCGGGGGGCGCGGTGTACGTGCTGCCTGACGAGGCGTGGAGCAGGCGTCTGTCCGGCACCGTCGCCAACGATCTCGCACGCGCCCATCGCGATCGGGCGCACGCGGTGCTGGTGCCGCGACAGGGCGGTTACACGGTGAGCGTACGCGCCCCGCGCGCGCGTCCCACCGGCGCGGATGCACTGTGCCGACGCTTCCCGACTGGTGGCGGACGCGCTGCCGCGGCCGGCATCAATCTGCTCGCCGAATCCGACCTGGACCGCTTCGTCGCGGAGTTCCACCGTGCCTTCTGAGCGCCACGCGCGCTGAGAAGGAGTGAACCACCTGAACCACCGCGTGGTCGCATGGGTGACCGTAGCGTTATGCCAGTCTTTCATACCGCGCTGCGGCGCTTTCGGTAACCAAGGAGAAACCGTATGAAAAGGCCATTGTTTCTGCTGCTCCCCCTGATCGGTTTGCTGTCGCTCGGCGCTGGGCCGGCATCGGCCCGCGACGATGCCACGCCGTTTCACCGCTGCGTGGACGCCGCGCTGGCGCAGAAGCCGGGTAAAGTGCTGGAAGTGGAACTGGAGACCCATAAGGGCAAGGAGATTTACGAGATCGACATCGCCGGCAACGACGGCAAGCGGTGGGAGCTCAAGTGTGACCTCGAGACCGCCAAGATCATCAGGGCCGAGATCGACGATTAGGATGGCGAGCCGCTGACGGCCCTTCGATTCCAAGCGGATGGAGTCCGCCACCCACGCCGCTGAGACCAACGGGCCGCGACCGCGCCGCCGTCTGCACCATATCGCCACCGGACTGCTGGTGGCGATGCTGTTTCTGTATGGGGTGGCGACCCTCTATGCGCCGACCTATTCGTGGCTCGGCATGGTGCGCGCCTTCGCCGAGGCGGCGGCGGTGGGTGCGCTGGCGGACTGGTTCGCGGTGGTGGCCATGTTCCGTCATCCGCTGGGGCTGCCGATCCCGCACACCGCCATCATTCCGCGCAACAAGGACCGCATCGGCGCGAGCCTCGGACGCTTCGTCGAGCAGAATTTTCTCGAACCGGAGCTGTTGAGTGCGAAGCTCGCGGAGGTCGACCTCGCACGCCACGCCGCCGAGTGGCTCAAGCAGGAAGGGCGCAGCACCGCGATCGCGGGGCGCGTGACGGATCTTCTGCCGCAGTTGCTGGACGCGGTCGAGGACGAGGACGTCTCACGCTTCATCTCCGAGCAGTTGCTCACGCGCGTCGGCGAGATTGAAGCGGCGCCGCTCGCGGGCGAAGTGCTGGGCATGCTCACGCAGAACGACCGCCACCAGGAGATCATGGACGCGCTGCTGAAGTCGGCGTCGCGGCTGCTGGACGAATACGACGGCATGATCCGCCAGAAGATCACCGAGAACACTGCCTGGCTCTTCCGCAAGTTTGCCCTCGACTCCGTGATGGCGAAGACGCTGCTGTCGGCCGCGGAGCAGCAGCTGAAGGAGGTGAGCGAGGACCCTCGCCATCCGTGGCGGCTGCGCTTCGACGAGGCGGTGCGCGAGTTCGTGCGAAAGCTCACGACCTCGCCCGAATACCTCGCGCGCGGCGAGCAGCTCAAGGCGGAACTGCTGCGGCACCCGGCGGTGCGTAGCTACGTCGCGGGGCTGTGGGGCGAGATCAAGGACGCGGTCCGACGCGACGCGGCGCGACCGGGCTCGAAGCTGAAGGAGCGCGTCGCCGCTGTCATCGTCGGTTTCGGCGACGCGCTGCTCGCGGATCCCGCACTTCGCGCCAAGGTGGACGGTTGGGCGAAGACTACGATCGTGCGCACCGTGACCGCCCGACGCCGCGAGGCGGGGCTTCTCATCGCCGAGACCATGCGCCGTTGGGACGCGCGCACCTTCACCGACAAGATCGAGCAGGAGGTTGGCAACGACCTGCAGTACATCCGCCTGAACGGCACTATCATCGGTGGCCTGGCAGGGGTGGCGATCTACGTCGTCACGCTGCTCTTTTTTCCGGACTGACCGCGCGCGGCAGCGTTGCCTCGGGCAGCCGCGCGGTACCATCGCCGCGCTCGGCATGGCCCCGAGAGGAAGGCTTTGC
>JBDHRV010000162.1:0-7538 GCA_039807745.1 Burkholderiales bacterium | reverse complement strand
TGCGCGCGCTCTGCCGCAAGCCGCACCACGCTGCGCCGCGTGATGATCGGCTCGATGCCGGCTACCCCCAGTTCCACTGCCTTCTGCAGCGTGTAGTCCATACGTTCGCCGGCCGACACGCCTTGGGCGAGATGAACGGTGAGCGAGGCTTCCCGCGCCACCTCGCGCCAGCTGCCGACCTCGACCGCCACGCCCTCGCGCCCGATGGCGGCGATGATCGCATCATGCTCGCCGCCGCAGCCGTCGAACACGACCAGGCCCGCCCCGGGGCGCAGCCGCAGCACGCGCACGAGGTGATGGCCCGCCGCCTCGGGCAGGACGATGCGCGCGCCGGCGGCCAAGCGTGGCGGCAGGTAAACGCGCGGCACGGGCGCTCCGTTCCTACGGTTCTCCGGGTTCATGTAAACTTTTGCTGCACCGCTGGCATGGCGGGAGCGGGGAAGGGAGCCAGACAACAGGATGGGACACTCATGGTAAGCCTCGAAACACCCATCTGCAATTTCGGGTGGCGCGCCGTCGACTTCGCGCTGCCCGGCACCGATGGCAAGCGGTATTCGATCGCGGACGTGCGCGGACCCAACGGCCTCCTCGTGGTGTTCATCTGCAACCACTGCCCCTACGTAAAGGCGGTGCGCGAGCGGCTGGTGCGGGACTGCCGCGAACTGGCGGACCTCGGTGTGGGCTCGATTGCCATCATGTCGAACGACCCCGCGGATTACCCGGAGGACTCGTTCGAGAATATGAAACGGGTCGCGCAGCAGTTCCAGTTTCCGTTTCCCTACGTCCTGGACGAGACGCAGGAGGTTGCGAAGACCTACGGCGCGGTGTGCACCCCGGACTTCTTCGGCTTCAACGCGAGTCTGGAGCTGCAGTATCGCGGCCGGCTCGATGCCTCGCGCAAGGATACGGCGCCAGAGGCCCGGCGCGAGCTGTTCGAGGCCATGTCGCTCGTGGCGCGTACAGGCGCGGGCCCGCGTGAGCAGATTCCTTCCATCGGTTGCTCGATCAAGTGGAAGCACAGCTGACAGAAGTCAGCGCCGAACTCGACGTTCTCATCCGCACCGTGAAATCGGTGGCGGCCGCCGAGGTGATGCCCAGGTTCCTGAAAGTGGCGCATCACCGCAAGAGCGACGGCAGCCTCTTCACCGAGGCCGACCTTGCCGCACAGGAGGCGCTCGCACAACGGCTGCCGGACATCTATCCGGGGACGATCGTGGGCGAGGAAATGACGCGGCAAACGCAGGTCGAGCACTGGGTTGCCGGCGACGCGGGTGTGTGGTGCGTCGATCCCATCGATGGCACCTCGAACTTCGTGAACGGGCTGCCGTACTTCGCCGTCTCGGTGGCGCTCATGCGCCACGGTCGGACGGTGCTCGGTGTCGTCTACGATCCGGTCTCCGACGAGTGCTTCTATGCCGAAGCGGGTCGCGGCTCCTGGCTCAACGGCGAGGCGCTGCCGATCAAGGAACAGGCCCCGAAGCTGCGCGGCGGCATGGCGAGCGTCGACTTGAAGCGCCTGCCGCGACGGCTCGCGGAAGCCCTGGCGGGCGCGCCGCCCTATTCCTCGCAGCGCAATTTCGGCGCGAGCACGCTGGAGTGGTGCTACACGGCGGCCGGCCGATTCGATGTCTATCTCCACGGCGGACAGAAGCTGTGGGACTACGCGGCCGGTTCGCTCATCCTGGCAGAGGCGGGCGGTCACATGGCGACGATCGAGAACGATGACTTCTGGACGGGGGACCTCTGGAAGCGCTCCGTCATCGCCGCGCTCGACCCGAGGCTGTTCGTGGAGTGGAAAACCTGGATCCGGGCTCGACTCGGCTGAAGAAAGCGCCGCCTTTCATCGCTGACACACTGGTGTAATCACGCGGAAATGTTCAAACTCGCCTCACCCTTGGAGAGGCGAGTCCATGAACGCGCCCGAAGAAGCGTACGGCGGCAAAAAAGAAGTCGGACCTGAGCGCACCACTCCATTCGACCTTGCACGGGCGATGGAGCTGGCGGCCGATCCCTTTGGCATTACACAGGCCTGCGCGGAGTCGGCGCGGGGGTGGATGGGCCGTCCGGACGAACTCATGCGGGCCGCGGGCGCTCTCGCACGCACGCTCACGCTCGTGCAGGTCGACTGGTGGCTCGACCTCTGGACGAAGGGGCCGCACCACTGCGCCGCGGTCGCGGCGGACGAGCGCTTCGCCGACCCCCTTTGGTCGCAACTGCCCCCGTACGCGCTCATGCGCGACCTCTATCTCTCGTATACGCACTGGCTGGAGGAGAGCCTCTTCCGTTCGCCGGGCGTCGACGCGGCGACGCGCCGCCGTGTCGCGTTCTGGGCGCGGCAGTGGCTGAACGCCGCGGCGCCGAGCAATTTCCTCGCGCTGAATCCGGTTGCGCTGGAAAAGGCCTTGGCATCGGGCGGGCAGTCGCTCGCACGGGGTTTCGCGCATTTCCTCGAGGACCTGCGCGCCGGCGACGTGCAGACGGTCGACACACGGCCGTTCCGGGTCGGCGGCAATCTCGCGAATACGCCGGGTGCCGTCGTGTTCCGCAACCGGCTGGTGGAGGTCATTCAGTACGCGCCGACGCAGAAGCGGACGCGGGCCGTCCCGATCGTCCTCATCACGCCGTGGATCAACAAGTTCTACCTGCTCGACCTGACCGAATCGAAAAGCCTCGTGCGGCATCTGGTCGACCAGGGCTTCGACGTCTTCATCACGAGCTGGAAGAACCCGGGCCCGAGCTACGCGAACGTGACGTTCGACGACTATGTCACCGACGGCATCCTGCCCGCCCTGGACGTGGCGCGCGACATCTGCGGCGCGCAGTCCGTGCATGCCGCTGGCTATTGTCTCGGCGGCACCGCGCTCGCGACCGCGATGGCGTGGTGCAATCGTGATCCGGAGGCCGTCCCGGTCGCCCACTGGACGCTGCTCACCACCCTCACGGACTTCTCGCGACCCGGGGCGATCGAGGTGTTTCTCGACGCACGCAGCCTCGCCTATCTCGACCGCGTGATGGCGCGTCAGGGCTTTCTCGACGGCAAGGACATGGGCCGCACCTTCCGCATGCTGCGGTCGAACAGCCTGATCTGGCACTTCGCGGTGCACCGCTATCTGTACGGCGAGACGCCGCCCGCGTTCGACGTGCTGTACTGGAACGCCGATTCCACGCGCATGCCGCGCGCGATGCACCGCTACTACCTGCGCGAGTTCTACGTGAACAACCGGCTCGTGGAGCGCGACGCCCTCACCGTTGCCGGCCGCCCGATCGACCTGCGCCGCATCCGCCAGCCGCTGTACATGGTCGGCACCGAGGAAGACCACATCGCGCCGTGGAAGGCGACCTTCACCCTGTGCGGTCTCGTGGATGCGCCCGTGCGCTACGCGCTCACTACATCCGGCCACATCCTCGGCATCATCAACCCGCCGGGCAAGGCATCGAAGCGTGCTTATGTGGCCGGCACCGCGGGTGCGGAAGACCCCGCGGCATGGCAATCACGGCAGGCGCGTATCCCCGGCAGCTGGTGGGACGACTGGGTGCCGTGGCTCGCGAAGCGGTGCGGTCCTTGGCGCGAGGCGCCCAAGCTTGGCAGCGCGCGCTTTCCGGAGCTCGCCGCAGCGCCGGGCACCTACGTCTTCGAGACCTGAGCGCGTTCACCGCGCCCGACCTTCCCGCACAGCTCCAGCCGCGGGCGATGGTTCGCGATTGTGGAGACCGGGGGGCGTGACTACAATGAACGTAGAGCATGCAGCACACGACGACGAATCTCACGCACCACTTTCTCATCGCCATGCCCGCCATGGCGGACCCTTTTTTTGCCAAGACGCTGACGTATATCTGCGAGCACAACGAGCAGGGTGCGCTCGGACTGGTCGTGAACCGCCCCATCGACATGAGCGTGCAGTCCCTGTTCGATCAGATCGAAGTGCCGCTCGAAGCGCCGAAGCTGATCGGTTTGCCGGTACATTTCGGGGGTCCGGTGCAGATCGATCGGGGGTTCGTGCTGCACCGTCCCGTCGGCCAGTGGCAGTCGACGCTGCCGGTGCAGGACGGCATCGCGCTCACCACGTCGAAGGACATCCTGCAGGCTGCCGGTCGTGGCGAGGGACCGGAGCAGATCCTCATCACGCTGGGTTATGCCGGCTGGGCGCCGGGGCAGCTCGAACACGAGCTCGCGCAGAACGCCTGGCTCACCGTCGCCGCCAGGCCGGACGTGATCTTCGACATGCCGGCCGAGGTGCGTCTCGCCGCCGCCATGGAACTGCTCGGCGTGAGCTTCGCCAGCCTGTCGGACACGGCAGGCCACGCCTAGGACAAGAGCGTGCGCGCCGCCGATGCCACGCCCGCTGCTCCGGGCGGGGTGCCTGCGCCCGACCGGGCGACGACCACGCGCTTGGCGCTGCCGCGCGCGGGAAGCGTGCTCGCCTTCGACTTCGGCACAGCCCGTATCGGCGTCGCGGTGGGCGATCTCGCCCTGCGCATCCCGCACGCGGTGGGGGTCATCCCGTCGGTGCCGCGTGCCGAGCGCTACCGCGCCGCCGGCAGACTGATCGATGACTGGCGGCCGGTGCTGCTCGCGGTCGGCGTGCCCTCGCGCGCGGACGGCGCACCGCACCCGCTCGCTGCGGCGTGCGAGCGGTTTGCACGCAGCCTCGAAGGACGCTACCGCGTGGCTGTCGCGCGGGTGGACGAGAGTTTCACGTCCTGCGCCGCGAGCGCTGCCTTGCGCGAGGCCGGCCTGCGCGGCCGTGCGCAGAAAGGGCGGATCGACGCGGCGGCGGCGGCAGAGATTCTGGCGATCTTCTTCTCGCAGATCGATGCAACTGCCTGACGCCGAAGCGCTGCTCGCGGCGCTGACCGAACAGATGCGCGCGGCGGTCACGCCGGAGACGGCGCTCGTCGGCATCCACACCGGAGGCGCGTGGCTCGCCAGACGCCTGCACGCGAGCCTGAAACTGGCGCCGCCCCTGGGTACGCTCGATGTTTCCTTCTACCGCGACGACTACCAGCGCATCGGGCTGCACCCGCAGGTGAAACCCTCGGACATTCCGTTCACCGTCGCCGGCCGCCACATCGTACTGGTGGACGACGTGCTCTACACCGGCCGCACGATTCGCGCCGCGCTGAACGAGCTTTTCGACTACGGCCGTCCGGAGAGTGTGCGTCTTGCCGCGCTGGTCGACCGCGGCGGACGCGAGCTGCCGATCTGTGCCCAGTTCGTGGGTGCGACGGTCGAGATCGGACCGGACGAGCACATCGCGCTGCATCAGGGCGAAGCGAACCGGCTCTCCCTCGGGATGGTGCGCCGGCCGCGGGGCACGTCGTCATAGCCGGCATGCAGCGCAACCCCCAGTTGAACGCTCGCGGCGAGCTGCAACACCTGCTCACGACCGAAGGGCTCCCGGCGTCGATCCTGCGCCAGATCCTGGACACGGCGCTGCGCTTCGTCTCGGTGACCGAGCGCGAGGTGAAGAAGCTGCCGCTCCTGCGCGGGAAATCCATCTTCAACCTTTTCTTCGAGCCCAGCACGCGCACGCGCACCACGTTCGAGATCGCGGCAAAGCGCCTGTCCGCGGACGTGGTCAACCTCAACATCAGCACCTCCAGTCAGAGCAAGGGCGAGACGCTGCTCGACACGGTCGCGAACCTCTCCGCGATGCACGCCGACATGTTCGTCGTGCGCCACGCCGAGAGCGGGGCCGCGCATCTCATCGCGCGCCACGTGGCGCCCGACATCCATGTCATCAACGCCGGCGACGGGCGGCATGCGCACCCGACGCAGGCGCTCCTCGACATGTTCACCATCCGCCACTACAAGCACGATTTCACGCGGCTCAAGGTGGCGGTGGTCGGCGACATCCTGCATTCCCGGGTGGCACGCTCCCAGATCCACGCGCTCAACATCCTCGGCGTGCCGGAGGTGCGGGCGATCGGGCCCAAGACGCTGCTGCCGAGCGAGGTCGGCCATCTCGGCGTCCACGTCTACAACGACATGGCAGCAGGATTGAAGGACGTCGACGTGGTGATGATGCTGAGGCTGCAGAACGAGCGCATGAGCGGATCGCTGGTGCCAAGCCCGCAGGAGTACTTCAAGTCCTACGGCTTGACCCAGGACAAGCTCGCGCTCGCGCGGCCGGACGCCATCGTGCTGCACCCGGGCCCGATGAATCGCGGGGTGGAGATCGATTCCAGCGTCGCCGACGGCGAGCAGTCGGTGATCCTGCCGCAGGTGACTTTCGGCATTGCCGTGCGCATGGCGGTGATGAGCATCCTGGCGGGCAACTGACCGTGAAGATCCACGTCAAGGGCGGGCGGCTCGTCGATCCCGCGCACGGCATCGACGCGCCCCGCGATCTCTACCTCGCTGCCGGCAAGGTGGTCGGCGTCGGCACGCCGCCCGACGGCTTCAGCGCCAATCGCACTCTGGATGCGAGCGGTTGTGTGGTCGCGCCGGGGCTGATCGACCTTTCCGCGCGCCTGCGCGAACCGGGCTTCGAGTACAAGGCCACCCTCGAATCCGAGATGGCAGCGGCGGTGGCGGGAGGTGTGACGAGCCTCGCCTGCCCGCCGGACACCGACCCGCCGCTTGACGAGCCCGGTCTCGTGGAAATGCTCAAGTTCCGGGCGCGCAGCCTGAACCAAGCGAAGGTGTTTCCCCTGGGCGCGCTCACCGTCGGCCTGGCGGGCGCGACGCTTACCGAGATGGCCGAGCTCACCGACGCGGGCTGCGTCGGCTTCGCCCAGGCCGATGTCGCGGTCGCGGACACCCTCGTGCTGATGCGCGCGCTCCAGTACGCAGCGACCTTCGGCTTCTCGGTCTGGCTGCGCCCGGAAGAGGGCAGCCTCGCCCAGGGCGGCGTGGCGCACGACGGCGAGGTCGCGACCCGGCTGGGGTTGCCGCCGCTGTCTCCCTGCGCCGAGACGGTCGCGGTATCGACGCTGCTGCTGCTCGCGCGTGAGACGGGAGTGCGGCTGCACCTTTGCCGGCTGTCGACGCGCGAAGGGCTCGAGATGGTCCGGCGGGCGAAGGAAGAGGGGATGAGCGTGACCTGCGATGTTTCCGCGCATCACGTTCACCTGTCCGAGCTCGATGTCGGCTACTTCGACAGCAACTGCCATCTGCGCCCGCCGCTGCGCAGCCTGCGCGACCGCGACGCACTGCGCGAGGGCCTGATCGACGGCACGGTCGACGCCATCTGTTCCGACCACACGCCGGTCGACGACGACGCCAAGCAGCGGCCTTTCGCCGAATCCGAGCCCGGCGCCACCGGCCTCGAGCTGCTGCTGCCTCTCGCCCTCAAGTGGGCGCGCGAGTGCAAGGTTCCGCTCGCCCGCGCGATCTCGCTCATCACCGCGCAGCCGGCCCGCATCCTCGGCCTTGACCTTGGCCACCTGCGTGCGGGCCACGCCGCCGACGTGTGCGTCTTCGACCCGGACCGGGAATGGACGGTCGCGCCGCGAGCGCTCAGAAGCCAGGGCAAGAACACCCCCTTTCTCGGCTTCGAGGTCCTGGGCCGGGTGCGCTGGACACTGGTCGACGG
>JBDHRV010000161.1:0-7595 GCA_039807745.1 Burkholderiales bacterium | reverse complement strand
TCGGACGAGAACCTGCCCATGCGCGCGACATTCAGGATCGACATCCGGGTCCAGCGCGGGACATCGTGGTAGGCGCGCTGCACGTCCTGCTGGCAGCCGACGTAAGCGGCATAGTCGGCCAGCACCAGATACGGATCGTGGTCGATCAGACTATCGACCAGCGGCCGGAACATCTCCGCGTCGCCGCCCGAGAAGGCACCGCTGCGGATCTGATCCAGGGCTTCGCGCAGTTCCGGGTCGCGCTCGTAGATGTCATGCGGCCTGTAGCCTTCGCGCATGACGCGGTGCACGTCGGCCGAGGTCAGTCCGAACAGGAAGAAGTTTTCTGCACCCACCGCCTCGCGGATCTCGACGTTCGCGCCATCCAGCGTGCCGATCGTGAGCGCGCCGTTCATGGCGAACTTCATGTTGCCGGTGCCCGAGGCTTCCTTGCCGGCGGTGGAGATCTGTTCCGACAGGTCGGCCGCGGGGTAGACGAGCTGTGCGTTCTTTACGTTGAAGTTGGGCAGAAACACGACCTTGAGGTGCCTGCTCACCACGGGATCGTTGTTCACGACGTCGGCCAGTGAATTGACGAGCTTGATGATGAGCTTCGCCATCGTGTAGTTCGGTGCGGCCTTGCCGGCGAAGATCACGGTGCGCGACCCGTGCGCAGCCCCCGGGAGGCGGCGGATGCGGTTGTAGAGCGTGATCACGTGCAGCAGGTTGAGATGCTGCCGCTTGTATTCGTGGATGCGCTTGGCCTGGATGTCGAACATCGAATCAGGGTCCACGGCGATACCCGTCTCGCGCTGGATCAGGTGCGCGAGATTGACCTTCGCCTCGCGTTTCACCCGTCGCCAGTCGTCCTGAAAACCGGCCTCCTGCGCGAACGCCTCCAGCCGACGTGCATCGCCCAGATCGGTGATCCATCCGGTCCCGATGCGGTCGACCATCAGGCGTGCGAGACCGGGGTTGGCGAGCACGATGAAGCGGCGTGGCGTAACCCCGTTGGTCTTGTTGCTGAATTTCTCCGGCCACAGTTCGTGGAAATCGCGCAACGTTTCCTGCTCGAGCAGCTCGGTGTGCAGGGCGGCAACACCGTTGATGGCATGGCAGCCGACGCACGCGAGGTTCGCCATGCGCACGCGCGGCTCGCCATGGTTGTCGATCAGGGACAGCCGCTGGACACGCGCCTCGTCAGCGGGATAGCGCGCGCGCACCTCGTCCAGGAAACGGCGGTTGATCTCGAAGATGAGCTCCAAGTGCCGCGGCAGCAGCCGGGCGAAGAGTGCGAGCGGCCAGGTCTCGAGCGCCTCGGGCAGGAGCGTATGGTTGGTGTAGCCGAACGTGCGGCGCGTGATGTCCCAGGCCGGCTCCCACTCCAGGTCGTACTCGTCCAGCAGGAGACGCATCAGTTCCACCACGGCCATGGCGGGGTGGGTGTCGTTCAACTGCACGGCATACTTCTCGGAAAAGCGCTCGATTGCGCTCTCGCCCTGGAAGAAGATGCGCAGCATGTCGCGCAGCGAGCACGAAACGAAGAAGTACTGCTGCTGCAGGCGCAAGGCCTTGCCGGCCTCGGGTTCGTCGTTCGGGTAGAGCACTTTCGAGATCGTTTCCGAGCCGATCTTATTGCTCACCGCGCCGTAATAGTCGCCGCGATTGAAGGCCTGCAGATCGAACGACTCGCAGGCTTCCGCCTTCCACAGCCGCAGCAGATTCGCGGTGCCGACGCCGTACCCCGGGATCGGCGTGTCGCAGGCAACACCCCGGATCACACTGTCCGGCACCCAGGTGGTGCGGAATCGCCCGTCGGCCTCGAACCTGCCTTCGGTGTGCCCGTGCAGCTTGACCTCGAAGGCGACCTCGGGGCGCACGATCTCCCAGGGATTGCCGAAGCGCAGCCAGTTGTCCGCAAGCTCCACCTGCCAGCCATACTTGATGGCCTGCTCGAAAATGCCGAACTCGTAGCGGATGCCGTAACCTATGGCCGGGATCTGCAGGGTCGAGAGCGAATCGAGATAGCAGGCGGCGAGCCGCCCAAGGCCGCCGCTCCCGAGGCCCGGCTCCTGCTCCTGTTCCAGCAGGTCTTCGAGCGCGATGCCGAGTTCGGCCATGGCCTGCCGGGCCGGTTCCCAGATGCCGAGCGCGATCAGCGCGTTGCCAAGATACGGCCCCGGGAGGAACTCGGCCGACAGGTAGCAGACCGTGCGCACCTTGCCCGCGTGATACGTGGCGCTCGTGTTGATCCACCGCTTGAGCAGCCGGTCGCGCACCGTGTACGCGAGCGCCATGTACTGGTCGTTCCTGGTCGCGATCGCGGGAAAGCGGGCTTGCAGGCAGAAGAGATTGCCGAGGAAATCGCGCCGGATCGCATCCGCGCTGCGACCGGTGCGAGAATGCTCGTGGCCGGCGTCCGCAAAGTCGAGGCTCGCGGGCATCGCGGCAGGTCGTTGTGCGGCAGCACTCGCCCGCGTCCCAAGCCCGCACTCGGCACAGATCTGCGCCGCGATCTCGGCACCCGTCATGAGCTTCGCATCGAGCGACCGAAAGGCGCGCAGCGGCTCGGGAATAGCGATGTCGCGCAGCAACACCAGCAGCAACGACGCCTTCGACTCGCGCGCCCGCGCCAGAGCGAGGGCGATCTCGAAGCGCGCCCAGTCCGATGTGAACAGCTCGTGCGAGACGAAAAGGACATACACGGAGGACGCTCGCAGGGTCGCCTCGAACACCTCCCGCCAGCCATGCCGTTTTCGGATTTCCGCATCCAGGTGGTAGTCGACGCCGTGCGCGTCCAGACCCGGTATGACTTCGGCTACCCGTCGCTTGTCCGGCGCAGCATAGAACAGCAGCGCGCGGCGCCTTTCACTGACCATGGCTCGTCCTCCCTGGCGATGCTGCATGGCAATCCCCTCAGGCACCGTCGCCTTCGTCGTGCGTCGCGCCGACCTGTGCACGTGCCTGCCGCAAACCCTCAAGTTAGCCGCGATTGCCTGTGTCGATCAAGTCCACGACGCAACATCGCCTCCTCCTGCTTCGCTCCGGTACAGTTGTCCTCCCGCGCAACAGGTACGCTCTGCCGCCAACCGCTGCGATCGGGCCCGGTTCGGCCGGGAGCGCCGACTCTCCCGCGTCGCCTGCGCGAGCCGGGGCACTGCACAGGCCCGCCGCGCCGTCGTGGCACGGCGTCTGCTGAATGGACTTACGGGCGTTGGCTACTGCATCATTGCGTGACAACACGAAGACCCTGGCCCAGCAAAAAAAACCGGCATGGTCGCGCTTTCTGCGATGGCCCCTTTCCACCCTAGCCTGATTGAACGAGGTATACGATGACTTCGAGACGATTCGCCCGTACCGCACTGCTGCTCGCTGGTCTCCTGGGCGCGCTGGTCGCACCGCCTGTCGGCGCGCAGGGCGACCGTAGCAGCCCGGCCGACCAGACACAGTCGCCGGCGACGCACACCGTGGCGCGCAGCTCGCAGAAGCAGGCGCAGGCGCTGCTCGACAAGGCGGTTGCGTACCTGCAGGAACATCCCGCCGAGACTGCCTATGCGGCCTTCAACAATCAGAAGGGCCGCTTCGTCCAGGGCGATCTCTACGTCTTCGTCGTCGATCTCGACACGGGCATCATGCACGCCAATGGCGGCGCTTCCGAGGGACTGGTCGGCATGAACGTGCTCGACCTGCGGGATGCGGCGGGCAAGCCGCTCATTCGGGAGATGGTAGAGGTAGCCAAGACCAAGGGCAGCGGCAGCGTGGAATACGTCTGGCTCAACCGCCAGACCAATCACATCGAATCCAAGACCTCGCTCGTGCAGCGCGTCGGCAACAACGTGGTCGCGGTGGGGTACTACGTGCCGCGCGGGGCGCCGGAAGAGGCGCGCGACCTGCTCAAGCGTGCCACCGAGGCGTTGCGCGCCAATCCGCAGGAAGCGCTGACCGCGTTCAACACGCCGTCCGGCCGCTTCTCGCACTACGATCTGTACGTGTTCGTGGTCGGGATCAACGACGGCAAGTACTACGCGATGGGTGCGAATCCCGGGCTCGTCGGGCTGGACGTGAAGGACATGAAGGATGCGGCCGGCAAGCCCATCATCCAGGACATGATCGCGATCGTGAAGGAGAAGAAGGGCGCCGGCGAGTACGAATACGTCTGGCGCAACCCGGCCAACAACAAGGTCGAGCCGAAGCACTCCTACATCGAGCGTGTGAACGACTACCTGGTCGGCGTCGGCTACTACACGAAGCGGTAGCGAGGGGCACCCAGAACCCCGGGGAGGGCGGCACGAGCCGCCCTTCCTTTTTCGGGGTCCGGTTGCACGCGCCACTGGGATAAAGTATCGGCACCCTCGAAGATCAGGGAGCGATCGACCGATGAAGGACCGTCTCACACCGCCCGCGAGGGTGCGCGCTTTCTGGGACTGGCTCACCGGCAGCCAGCGCAAGCTCGCACCGGTCGGAGACCGCACGCTCGGGGGCGCGGAGCTGCGCTCGCTGCGTACCATGTTGCGGACGTCCTATGAGGGCATCGGCGGCGAGACCGCCGTCCGGGGCCGCCTCGCTTCGATCCTCGGGCTCTATGCCGAGCTCGGCGACGAGGGCCGCAAGGTCTTCATGAAGCTGCTCATCGACGAATTCAGTGCCGACGAAGCAGCCATCGCGCGCGCTATCGCGACCTACCACGCGACCACCGAGCCGCGCGCGCGGCGCCGCGCCGAATCGCAACTGCGCCATGCGCTGGCGAGCCCACGCGTGCGCATACTGCGGCACTTCAACCTGCTGCCCGAGGGTGTCAAGTTTCTGGTGGACCTGCGCGCCGACGTGCATCGCTACATCCGTCAGGTGCCTGAGCTCGAGGTGATCGACGAAGAGCTCTTCGCGCTCTTCTCGAGCTGGTTCGATGTCGGCAACCTGGAGCTGCGCCGCATCTCGTGGCATTCACCGGCGGCGCTGCTGGAGAAGCTCATCGCCTACGAGGCCGTGCACGAGATCCGCTCGTGGAGCGATCTTCGCAATCGCATGGACGCCGACCGGCGCTGCTACGCGTTCTTCCATCCACGCATGCCGGAAGAGCCGCTCATCTTCGTCGAGATCGCCCTGGTGACGGAAATGGCGTCCAACGTTCACGCACTCCTCGACGAAGCAGCGCCGCGGACCGATCCGCAGGCGGCGCAGGCGGCCATCTTCTACTCGATCTCCAACACCCAGCCGGGGCTGCGCGGTGTGTCGTTCGGCGACTTCCTGATCAAGCGGGTGGTGGAGCAGCTCTCGTCGGAACTGCCGAAGCTCAAGACCTTCGCGACGCTGTCGCCGGTGCCGGGCTTCCGCAAGTGGTTCGAGGCGCGGCTGAAGGCAAAGGACGCGAGCCTCTTCGGGCCCGAGGAGGCAATCACGCTCATGGGCGGTCCGGGCGATCCCTACGACGGCCTCTTGCGCTTGATGGAGCGCGAGCTCGCCAAGGACGACCGGACCGCGACGCTGATCGCGCCGGTGGTGACGCATCTCGCGGCGCGCTATCTGGTGGAGGAAAAGGAGTCCGGCCGACCGCTCGACCCGGTCGCCCGCTTCCACTTGGGCAACGGCGCGCGCCTCGAGCGCATCAACTGGCTGGCGGACGCCTCACCGCGCGGGATGCGACAGTCCGTAGGCGTGATGGTGAACTATCTGTACAAGCTGGGCGACATCGAGGCGAACCACGAGGCCTACGCCCGCAAGGGTCGCGTCACCATCAGCGATGCGGTGAAGCGGGGCCTGCGCAGGCTGCCCTGAGGTCACTTGCAGGCCAAGCTTACTGCTCACGCCCTCTTTGCAGCTGGCGCCATGCGCGGGCCGCGCGCCGACTATTCCTGCCGCGCCTGCTGCATGAAGTGGGCGACGCCCACAACCTTGTCGACGGGAATCACGAACGCGATCCCCCTGCCCGTGTCGTTCAGGCCCGCGGCGCGGACGATCTCCTCGAGGACCGTGTCGACCTGCGCCGCGTAGACGACGGTCAGCACGATCTCCTTCTCCGGCTCGATCGACATCCCGAAGATCTTCTCCTGCTCGTTGATGCCCGCGCCGCGCCCGAAGAGCACCGTGCCTCCACGCGCGCCCGCGCCCACCGAAGCCTCGAGCACGGTGCTGCCCCAGCCCTTCCCGACAATGCTGACGATCAGAGAGTGGTCCGACATGTCTAGGCCTCCTTGGGTCGTTCCTTCCAGCGAACGAGGGCGCCCACTGCCATCAGGGAGATGATCGGGGCGAGGGCGATGAGGGCGATTAAGCCCAGCCCGTGCACGAGCGGGTCCTGGCCGTCCATGGCGGACGACGCGCCGAATGCGAGCGCCAGCAGAAACGTGTTGGCCAACGGTCCGGTGGCCACGCCGCCGGCGTCCACGGCGATCGACACGAACCCCCTCTCGCTGAAGCGCATCATCGCGATGACCAGTCCGTAGCCGGGCACGAGCAGCCACAGCAGCGGGACCGCGTAGCCGATCCTGAGCATTCCGATCCCCACCGCCGCCGCGACGCCGACGCAGATGGTAACCACGACCAACTGCTCCCGCACGGCCCCGGCGGAGGCTTCCTCGACCTCGTGCGCCAGGATACGCACCGCCGGCTCGCCCCAGGTCGTGACGAAGCCGAGCAGGGCGCCGAACGGCAGGAGCAGCCATTTCTCGGGCAACGACCCGATGGCTTCCCCGAGGGCGCGCCCGAACGGCAGGAAGCCGATGCTGACGCCCAGCAGAAACAGGAACAGGCCTGCCGAGGTCACGAGCGCCCCGGTCAGAATGCGCGCGACCTCCTTCCGCGGCAGCTTGAGGAGCAGGAACTGGAAGATGATGAACAGCGCCGCGAGGGGCAGCACCGCCAGCGCGACGCTCCAGGCTGCGCTGCCGAGCTCGCTGAGGAAGGCCGCGTCTCTCACTGCAGCAGCATTCCCACGAGCAGGATGACGACGATAGGGCCCGCGGATGCGAGTCCCAGCAGCCCGAACCCGTCCGATGCGGGCGAGCGTCCAGCGAGCACGGAGGCGAGCCCGAGCGCGAGCGCGAGCATGACCGGGGCGGTCAGCACTCCCGTGGTGACGCTGCCGGCGTCATACGCGAGAGGGACGAACTCGTCGGGCGCGAGGAAGGTGAGCAGGAGCATGAGCGCGTACACGGCCCCCAGCAGGTAGCGCATCGAGAATCCCCAGACGATGCGCAGGAGCGCCAATGCCGCGAAGAGTCCAACGCCCACGGCGATGACGTAGACGAGAGCTTGCCTGGAGGGCGTCCCGTGTGAGGCCGCTTCGACCAGTCCGGCGAGGACCAGAACGTCGGGCTCGGCAACCGTGGTGGCAAAGCCCAGGGCGAAGGCGACCGTGAGGATCGCCCAAAGCGCGCCCTTGCGCGGGAGCTCGGCGCCGATGAATCTCCCCATCGGCAGGATCCCGAGATCGATTCCCGCAAAGAGCAGCACCATCCCGAGGATCGCGAGCGCCGATCCAACCAGGAACTGGAGAAACAGTTCCACGGGTGCGTCGACGAGCGCGACCTGCAGTACGCACACCGCAGCGACGAGCGGCGCGACCGCCTTGAGCACTTCCAGAAATCGCGGTTTCAGCAGTTGGAGCATGGGTCATCGAG
>JBDHRV010000160.1:0-7616 GCA_039807745.1 Burkholderiales bacterium | reverse complement strand
CATGCTCATGCTCCGGACGCCGCTCCAACGGTTTCGATCGCGCCCGCCGGCGCAGCTGAGTGGACCTGCCCAATGCATCTGCAGATCGTCCGCAGCGCGCCCGGGTTCTGTCCAATCTGCGGCATGGCGCTCGAGCCGCGCATCCCGACCGAGGGCATCGAGAGCGCCGAGGTGGACGCTGTTGCGCGCCGCTTCTGGGTGTGTGCGGTGTTGTCGCTGCCGCTCGTCTTCTTCGCCATGACCCCGCACGTCGAGCCGATCGGCCGCATGATCTCAAATGTCTCCCCGCGTGCCATCCGGTTTCTCGAGGCGGCGATCGCGACACCGGTTGTGCTGTGGGGTTGCCGGTCGTATTTCGTGCGCGGCTGGATGGGCGTCGTCAACCGCAGCGCCAACATGTACACGCTGATCGGGCTCGGCGTGGGTGTCGCGTATGTCTACAGCCTGCTCGCGGCGTTCGTGCCGGATGTCTTCCCCGCCGCGTTTCGCAACGAACAAGGCGAGGTCGCGGTCTACTTCGAGGCCGCCGCAGTGATCGTGACCCTCGTGCTGCTCGGTGAGCTGCTCGAGCTGCGTGCGCGGGGACAGACCAGCACGGCCATTCGCGCACTCCTCGGTCTGGCGCCGAAGACCGCGCGGCGGCTGAAGCCCGACGGCTCTGAAGAAGATGTGCCGCTCGACGCCGTGAAGGTGGGCGATCGGCTCCGCGTGCGGCCCGGGGAGAAGGTGCCGGTGGATGGCGCCGTCACCGAAGGTCGCAGCACTATCGACGAATCGATGATCACCGGCGAGCCGATCCCGGTTGCAAAGCAAACCGGTGATCGCGTCATCGGCGCCACCGTCAATCAAACCGGTGCGTTGATCATCCTGGCCGAGCGCGTTGGTCAGGACACCATGCTCGCGCAGATCGTGCATCTGGTCGCCGAGGCGCAACGCAGCCGCGCGCCGCTGCAAAAGCTCGCGGATCGGGTGTCGGCATGGTTTGTTCCGGGCGTCGTCATGGTGGCGGTCCTCACCTTCGTGGTGTGGGCGATCATCGGCCCCGAGCCGCGCCTCGCCTACGCTCTCATCAACGCCGTCGCCGTGCTGATCATCGCGTGCCCGTGTGCGCTCGGGCTTGCGACACCCATCTCGATCGTAGTGGCGACCGGCCGCGGCGCGTCGATGGGGGTGCTGTTTCGCAACGCCGAGGCGATCGAGCGTTTGCGCCAAGTCGACACGCTCGTGATCGACAAGACCGGCACGCTAACCGTGGGGAAACCCGCGCTGCAAAGAGTCACGGCTTTCCGCGCATTCTCGGAGGCCGAAGTGCTCGCCGTTGCGGCGGGGATCGAACGCGCGAGCGAGCATCCGCTCGCGGCAGCGATCCTGGAAGGCGCCGCGAGCCGGGGTGTCGAGCCGGTCTCCACGGGCGAGTTCGAATCCCACACCGGTGCCGGCGTTTCCGGCACGAGCGGGGGTCGGCACCTGCTGCTCGGCAATCGCAGTCTCTTCGAGGAGCACGGCGTCGCCGTACCCGAAGATGCCGTGCGAGTTTCTGCCGAGCTGCAGGCGCTTGGACACACCGTGATGTTCGTCGCGATCGACGGCATACTCGCCGGGCTCCTCAGCGTCGCCGATCCGGTCAAGGATACGACCCCGGAGGCCCTGCACGCGCTGCGCGCTTCGGGTCTCAAGATCGTGATGGCCACGGGCGACAACGAGACCACAGCGAAGGCAGTTGCGCGCTCGCTCGAGATCGATCAGGTGGTGGGAGAGGTCAAGCCCGCCGACAAGGCGAAGCTCGTAAAGGAGTTGCGCGCGCAAGGCGCCGTGGTGGCAATGGCGGGCGACGGCATCAATGACGCGCCGGCGCTGGCGGAGGCGGACGTCGGCATCGCCATGGGTAGCGGTACCGACGTTGCGATGCAGACGGCGCAGGTCACGCTCGTGAAGGGCGATCTGCGTGGCATCGTGCGCGCGCGCGAGCTCTCTGTCGCGACCGTCCGCAACATCAAACAGAATCTCAGCTTCGCGTTCGTCTACAACGCGCTCGGCATTCCGATCGCAGCCGGCCTGCTCTATCCGGTGTTCGGCGCGCTTCTCTCGCCGATCATCGCCGCGGCTGCGATGAGCTTGTCGTCGGTGTCGGTGATTACCAATGCGCTGCGGCTGCGCGCCGTGCCGCTGTAAGGATGTGGGGCGGCGCACGTAGGGCCGGCGAGGTTCGGATTCAGCAGCGCCGAGGCGCAACGGCCGCTTGCCACCGTGGTCATCGGCGGAATCGTCTCCTCGACGCTGCTGACGCTGCTCGTGCTGCCAGTGCTCTATAGGCTCTTCCACCGCGAGGGGGCGATCTCGAGTCCGCGTAACTCGATCCCCATGCAGGTTACCGCCTCTGGGGCGCGGGCGCGCGACCGAGGTCAGATCGGCTGACCAACGCCAGAGCGTCGCAGCGCCGCTTCGTCCGGTCCACGACCGGCGCAGCAGTCGGCCAGCTTTCCGTCGATAACAACCGCGGGGACGGAACAGATACCCAAACCCTTCGCGCGGTTCGCGACCGCCGGCTCGTTCATGTCGAGAACCGTGACTTCGCACGATGGGCAGGCGATCCGGTTGACCAGCTGAATCGTGTCCTCGCACGCCGGACACCCGGCGCTGAACACCTCGATCTTCCACATCAAAGCCATGTCAGAACCTCCTCTCTGGTGCGCTTTCGGGTTCTGTTGCCCGCTCCTGCGGAACGCACTTGGGGCAGGAGCCGACTTCGTTTCTCGTCCTTGGCCACGCATTCCAGATGGACGCGGCCACGAGTCCGAGGAGCCCCGCATACACGAGCTTGTCGAAGACATACGCGAACTTGAACACCAGAACGACGCAAACAGACGCGAACCCGAGAAGGAAAGGGCCGTAGCCGCGGCGGGTCCTCGCGCGCAAGGCAAGAGCGAACAACGCCAGCCCGAACAGGGCGGCAGTGACGGGGAGCAGGTGCGTCGTCGAATCCAACAGGAAGCCGAGGCCGAACGAACTGACAATGCCCGCGTAGACCGGCAAGCACGCAGGGCAGGCGCCGACGGGCACGAGCGCGGCGCCGATGCCCGGCAGCACTGCCGAGAAGCGCCACGCGCCGCGACGGTCCTTCCCGAGATTCTCCGGTGCGGATGCGCGAGCGTTTCCGAGCGCGGCAGCGACGCGCTCGACTGCCGGCACACCCCTGAGCACGCCGGAGCCGTGCTGGTAGACGCGACACGAATCGGCGTCATCCACGGGTTCTGCTCCCGCGACGTCCTCGCCATCCACCAGGATCGTCGGCGAGCCGTACTGCCGTACGTGGCCCGGGCTTTCGGCTGATTTCCGATCCCACTCCGTCCACGACGGCGGGAGGCCCGCCTCGATAAATCCGGCGACCAGAGCCTTCCTGGCACCCTGGACGTTCGGGCAGTTCATGTCGTAGATCAGCTCGACTCGCGGCATTACTTTTCGTCCTCCGAGTCCAATGCCTCCAGAATCGGGCATTGCGTCACAGGACCTTTGCCCGAGCACTCGCCGATGAGCTTGGTCAAGGCCTTCCGCATCCCCTGGAGGGTTCGGACCCTGTCGTCGATGTCTCGCAGCTTGGTCTGCGCACGCCTGCGGACGTCGGCGCATCGGGTTTGTGGCGCTGCCCGGAGCGAGAGGAGCTCGTTGATCTCCTGCAGCGTGAACCCAAGCTCCTGCGCGCGCTTGATGAATTGCACGCGACGGACCGCGTCTTCCGGATACGCCCGGTAGTTGGATCCGGTGCGGGGGGCCCGGGGCAGGAGTCCCCGGCGCTCGTAGTAGCGGACCGTCTGCAGGTTCACACCCGCCTGCTTGGCCACTTCACCGACCTTGAGCCCTTCCATCGTCTATCTCCGCGATGCAATCTACAACCTATATCTACGTATAGAGTCAAGGTCGCTCTCGATTTTTCCTTACGGTACATCCGAACGGCGGCGGAGAAGCTGCCCCACCCATCCGCATACCTGCTGACTGCGCGCGTGGCCCGCGTTGAGCCCCTTCGCTGCCGTGTTGCCTGCGCAAACGTCACCGCATAGTCTCGGGGTGCCAGCCGTGGGATTCGTCCCGCGCGAACCTGCACCACGCATAGAGCGCGTCGTACACCACCATTCCGGCTTCGAGCATCTCGCGGTCATCCGTGAAGACCCTGGACAGCCCCAGGGACACGGCGAGAAGGCCCGGAGCCTGAGGCGCAAGGTCGAGGCGATCGGTATCGGCACCGCGGACGATCACCGCAAGCCGCGCCAGAGAGTGGTCACGCAACCCGAACTCCCTGAGCAGCGTATCAAAACTGCAGAGATCGCCATCGTGCTCGATCGCGCCGCCCGGAATAAATATCGAACGCGATTCCTCCCTCGCGCTCCCCGCAGGAGAGGACTTCCGATGTGGGCACATAGCGGAACTCGGCGCGTGGATCGACGAAGCGGCGAATGAGCCACGGGCAGGCGATGCGATCGATCTTGGGCCGTTCGCGGGTCACCCGCAGCGACCGACTACCACCCGGTACCTCGAGTCGCGCACTCTTTCGCAGCAACGGCGCTCCGACGGCGCGCCAACCTTCGATTCCTCCCTCCAGATAGCGCGCATCCAGGCCCGCGCGGCGGAGCTCGGCAGCGGCGCCCTGGCTTACCTCACGGCCGTGCCCGCAGTAGGAGACAATCGCACTCCCGTGTGCCAATCGAGTCGCAAGTCCGCCGACGTTTTCGGGGGCGCACCGCATCGCGCCCGGTAACATCTCGGGGTCAATAGCGGATGCCGGCTCGCGCCGCACGTCAATGACGATCGGCCATGCGCGCGACCCTATGCGCTGGAGTAACTCGGAAACTGAAACGAAAGGTACGACGGTGCCCATTTCTGCCTCCTGGCAGCGTGATGCAGGACTTGGACGGGACACCGTCTTGGGAAACCGGGAGCCTGTACCCCGACGGAGCGACAAGCTATCGCCGTACGGTATAGTCCGTCAAAGTCTGTCAATACACGTCGGCGAAATAGATCGGACCGAGCCACTTCCACCAAAGAGGCGAACCTGGACGCGTGAACAAGATTGACCTCAGCTCTCAGCGCTACGCCTTTGCGGCGCTCGCCGCCGCTGCGCTATTCGGCGCGAGCACGCCGCTCGCCAAACTGCTGCTCGGCGAGGTATCTCCGGTAGTGCTCGCCGGCCTGCTCTATCTCGGCAGCGGGATCGGTCTTGGTCTCGCACTCTTCGCGTGCCGGCTTGTTCGGGCGAAGCGCGCACGATCCATGGAAGCGCCCCTTGGGCGTTCAGACCTGCCGTGGTTCGCGGGCGCGGTGCTGGCAGGCGGCATTGCTGCACCCGTCACGCTGCTCTGGGGCCTCTCGGGGACACCTGCTTCGTCCGCATCGCTCCTCCTCAATTTCGAGGGGGTGATCACGGCCCTCGTCGCGGCTGTCGTATTCCGTGAGCACATCGGCTTTCGCGTCTGGTTTGCTGCGCTGATCATGCTCGCCGGCGGGGTGCTGCTTGCATACGATCCGCGTGAGAGCCTCGGTCTGTCGCCACGCGCGCTCGCCATCATCGCATCCTGTGCGCTCTGGGCGCTCGACAACAATATCACGCGCAGGATCTCGGGATCGGACCCGGTACAGATCGCGGCGATCAAGGGGGTCGTCGCAGGAACGGTAAACCTGTCGCGCGGCCTAGCCGCCGGCGGTGCGTTACCTGGCGCAACCGTGATCTGTGGCGCATTGATTCTAGGCTTCGCAGCCTACGGCGTGAGCCTGGTGCTGTTCATCCTCGCGTTGCGACACCTGGGCAGCGCGCGCACTGGAACGCACTTCGGAACGGCGCCCTTCATCGGCGCGGCGCTCGCGATTTCGCTGCTAGGCGACGCAGTAACGCTCATGCTCATCCTGTCCACACTTTTGATGGCGCTCGCAACCTGGCTGGTGCTTACCGAGACCCACGAGCACGCACATACGCACGCCGGTCTCGCGCACAATCACCGCCATGTGCACGATGCGCATCACCGCCATGCGCACTTGGGTAACGAGGGTCTCGAGCCGCACACCCACGAGCATACTCATGCGCCGCTGACCCATCGCCATTCGCATCTGCCCGACCTGCATCATCGGCACGACCATTCGTGAGCTCGATCGCGAATTTCGTCGGCGCAGCATTCGCGGAAGCCTGGGCCCGGCTCGGCAAGTCCGCTTGGTTGCTGCTCCCCGGGGTGGCGAGCCTGATTGTCTTCCCGTGGTTGCTCACGCGAGTGGAGGCAGCGTTCGCCGGCCGGGCGTACGCCGCGTACGGCGGGGTCTACATTGCCGCGTCGCTGGCCTGGGCGCATCAGCAGAGAATCTACGATCTTCTGATCGGTTGCGCCTGGCAGAGCGTGCACACCTTCAGCCGCAACGACCGGCAACTTCAGGGAACACCCGGCGCCATCGCGGTGCTGCACACGAACACGCGCCGGCTGGACTATCACCCCCATGTCCATCTGGTCATGCCGGCGGCCGCTATCGACGGTGACCGGAAGCGTCGGTGCACCAACGCAGCCGCCAGGCAAAGGCACGCTCTATCTGTTCAACCACAAGGCACTGGCGAAGGTGTTTCGGGCGAAGATGCTGGCCGGCATCGAAGCGGCGGGCTTGGCGCTGCCGCCTCGCCACCCGAGCACCTGGGTGGTTGATTGCAAATCGGTCGGCAGCGGCGAGAAAGCGCTCGCCTATCTGGGGCGCTATCTTTACCGCGGCGTCATCCGCGAGAAAGACATCGAGCGAAATGAGAGCGTACCCGGCCTCACGAGCGTGCCGCAGGATCGACGAATACTCCTCTATTCGGCTGGCCGTGACAAAGTCGGAGTGGAGACGCCGAACCAAGTGAACGGCCGCGCGACCTAGCCTCACCGGCGGATCTCGAGCCAGGCAGGGTACGAGGCCCGATCCCGATCTTCGCTACTCGTGCGGACCAGTTTGCCGGTGCTTCCCAAATCAGGCACCGCACCCTGAAATCGCAGTCGTTGCAGAATGCTCAGCAGAAGCTGGTTCCGCTCCGTCGCTCGGAAGTCGAGCGCGAGGCCAGCCGCGCCCGCCTTCGCCGCCTTCTCAGCCAGCTCAAAGATGAGGGCCTCCTCAACCCCTTTGCCCATCGCCCGGCAGCTGAAAGCCAGCTCGAGGATAGACCACTCCTTGCCGTTCTTCGCCGCGATTCCTAGCCCGATCAAGCCATAGTCTCCGAACTTGTCCTCGAGCAGTCCCACGCAGACCTCGAAGTCGGAGGACCTGCGGAAATACTCCTGGAGGTCCGCAAGCGAGGAGCGGCGCAAGGTGGCGTTGAGCTGATTCGTTCTCTGAAGCAGCTCGTGAGCGCGGCTCATCTCCCCCTCCGTGGGGCGTCGAAGCGTGAGGCGCAGCTGGCAGCTGCGCAGAAAGGCCTCCATCGACCCGGATGACGCGGCGGCGGCCTCGCGCTTTGCCTGTTGCATGTACATGACGGTTCTTGAGCTCGATTCGGCCGTAATCTCCCCAAACGGCTCGAACTCCGGCCGTCGGAGGACCTCGAGGATGTCCGTGTCCTTCAGAACGAGGACCTCCGGTGCGTTCGTTCGCACTTCCTCCCGCTCGAACTCGTTGTC
>JBDHRV010000015.1:0-39676 GCA_039807745.1 Burkholderiales bacterium | reverse complement strand
CCCGCTCCCAGTCGAGCGCCAGCGCCGTCGTGCGGACCCGGGCACCAAAGCGTCTGATCCGCACCGGATCCATCACCAGTTTCGCCGCGCAACGGGTGAACTCGCCGAGATCGTCGTAGTCGGCGAGCAGTCCGCTCACGCCGTCGCGCAGATGTTCGGCCGCCGCCGCATAGTCGTATGCGACGACCGCGAGCCCGCTCGCCATCGCTTCCACCGTGACATTGCCGTAGGTCTCCGTGAGACTCGGAAACAGGAAGATGTCGCCCGAAGCGTAATGGGCGGCGAGGTCCTCGCCGACGCGCATTCCGGCGCAGACAAAAGCGGGATGCCGCGCCGCGAAGGCGGCGCTGTCGGGGCCGTCGCCCACCAGTACCAGGCGTGCGCGGGGCGAGCGGGCACGCATCGCCTCGAACGCTGCGACCAGTGCCGGCAGATTCTTCTCCGGGGCCAGGCGCCCGACATAGAGTGCCACGGGATCGGACGCTCCCGCGCCCCAGCTTTCGCGCAAGGCCTGGCTGCGCCGGGCGGGATCGAATAGGCGCGTGTCCACGCCGCGGGCCACGACCCGCAGGTTGCGGAAGCCCATCTCTTCGAGCTCGTCGCGCATCGCCGCCGTCGGCACCATGGTGCAGCGGGTGCGGTTGTGGAACTTCCGCAGATAGGCTGCGATCGGCGTCTTCAGCCAGCCGATGCCGTAGTGGCGGCTGTAGGCGTGGAAGTTGGTATGGAAGTCGGAGCACACCGGCAGCCGCAGCTTGAGCGCGGCCTGCAACGCCGACCACCCGAGCGGGCCTTCCGTGACGATGTGCACTACGTCGGGCCGTTTGATGGACCACATTCGCGCCAGCGCCTGCTTCGCCGGCAGGCCCATCTTCAGCGCGGGATAGCGGGGAATCGGCACGCCGCGCTGGAGCACCTCGTGGAAGCGTTCGCTGCTCCCGGCCCGTTCGCCGCTTGCTTGCCGCGGCCGGATCAGCTGTACCTCGTGCTCGCGCTCGTGCAGCCCGGCCACGAAACGACCGAGCGTCGTGGCGACGCCGTTCACTTCGGGCGGATAGGTTTCCGTGACGACGGCTATCCGGAGGGACTTGCGTCCGATCGGAAGCTGCTCGAAAAGGATGGGGTCCGAGCGCATGCCGCGAGTCTCGCGGCGAGCCGCGAAACTACGATGACCGAGGCATGACAGTTGTGTGACTCGGGCGCCTCAGCCCCACAGGACGAGGATCCAGACCAGCGGCACGTTGACCAGGCTCACGAACACTGCCGCGCTGCCGATGTCCTTCGCCCGCTTGGCAAGCCGGTGGTGTTCGAGGGAGATGCGGTCCACCGCCGCCTCCACCGCGGAGTTCAGGAGCTCGACGACGATCACGAGCAGCACCGCCGCGATCATGACCGCTTTGCCGACCCCGCTTGCCGGCAGGAACAATGCGGCCGGGACAAGCAGCGCCGCGAGGATCGCCTCCTGGCGAAAGGCATCCTCGTGCAGAAACGCCGCCTTGAGACCCGCCATCGAGTAGAAGAGCGCGTTCCATATGCGCCGCACCCCGGTCTTGCCCTTGTGTGGAGATTCGCCCCGCGCGGCGGCTGCGCGGGTTTCGACGGGCTCCCGTTTCACGGCGGCCGACGCGTCAGGGTTTGACCGGAAGCCAGGTGAGTGTGCCGGCCTTCATGTCGGGCACGATGAGGAACCGCTCGCTGGGGTCGAGCGTCAGGTCCGCGGCCGCCTCGAAGGTCCGCTCGTACTTGACCGGCGCCGGGCTGCGCTCGCGCAGGGACAATCGCCATACGTGTCCGTTCTTCCAGTCGCTCACGTAGAGCTGCCGCTTGCGATCCAGCGCGAGACCGTCGCCACCGCCGAAACCGGTGGCGATCTTTTCGCTCTTTCCCGTCTTGAGCGAGATGCGGTAGAGATCGCCGGTCGCGAAGTCCACCACCAGCAGCCGGTTCGGACCATCGATCAGCAGGCCGTTCGGGCTCTTCACCAGGGGGTCGAGCGCGGCGTTGCTGACGAGATCGACCTTGCCGCGGGGGGTGATCCTGAAGATCGCACCGCCGACCCCCTTCGCACCGCTGTCCGAGACGTAGAGATGACCCGCGCCGTCGTGAACGATGTCGTTCAGGAACTTCGGCACCATCGGAAACGCCGCGCGGTTCACGAACACGGTGGCCTTGCCCTTGGGATCGATGCGCCAGACCTGATCGCGATCGGTCACGTACAGGTTGATGCCGTCGTGCGCGAGCCCTTTGGGGTCGTTCAGACCCGTCGCGAACGGCTCGATCGTGCCATCCGCGAGGACCCGGACCACACTGCCGTCGCCGTCCTTTGCGAACTCGCCGATCTGCGAGACGTAGATCTCGCCGCGCGGCCCGATCAGCACCGACTCCGGATTGACCAAGCCCGAGACCACCCTTTCGGGCGCGCCATGAACGACCGAGACCACGGTCGCCAGCAGCAGCGCCGCGAGCGCGCGGGCGCCGAACGCCCGCTCGCGAGTCGTCCGGCGCATCATTTCAGCGCGGCAAGCGCGGCTGCGTAATCGGGCTCGTGCTTGATCTCGGGCACCAGTTGCGAGTAGACGACCTTGTCGTTCTCGTCCACCACCACCACTGCGCGCGCGGTCAGACCGCGCAGGGCGCCGTCGGTGATGTCGACGCCGTACTTGCCGTGAAAGTCGCGGCCGCGGAAGGTCGAGAGGGTGACGACGTTGTCGAGGCCCTCGGTGCTGCAGAAGCGGTTCATCGCGAAGGGCAGGTCGGCGGACACGACGAGCACCACCGCATTGGCCATGTTGCCCGCCCGCTGGTTGAACTCGCGGGTGCTCTTCGCGCACGTCGGCGTGTCGAGGCTCGGCACGATGTTCAGCACCTTGCGCTTGCCGGCGTACTCGCCGAGGCCGACGTCCTTCAGCTCCTTGGTCGTGAGGCTGAAGTCCGGTGCCCGGTCGCCGGGCTTGGGAAACGCACCTGCCACGCCGATCGGGTTGCCGCCGAGGGTTACTTGGGCCATGGTCTTTTCCTCTCTTCCGTGGTTGGGGATGCGATTGTAGCGCGGCTGTCCGGACGTTCCGGTGAAAGTTGTCCGGTGTCCGGCCGGTTTTTCAAGGGTAGAACAGATACAGGCGATAGCCCTCCGCCCGCATCGCACCGGTGTCGAGCGTAAGCCGCAGGTCGACGTCCCCGTGCGCCGCCAAACCGCCGGTCCTGTCGCTACCGGGCGCGAGATAGTCGGCCGGACCGAGCACCCGCCGCGCGAGAATTTCCTCCCGGGCGTTCTGCAGCGAAAGCTCGAGGGAGGGGTACGCTACCGGAAACGGGGCGCTGTTGCGCAGTGTGGCGAGCAGCAGAATGCGGCTTGGATCCTTCGCATCCGGAGCGCTCATCTCGTCGCCCTCGATCGAGAGACGGTCGACGGCTTGCGGCAGGCGCACCTCGCAACCCGCGATCCCGCACAGCGCGACCAGAACGCCGCGCAGGGCGGGGTGCTCGGCGGCCAGCATGTCGCGCTGCCACAGCGCGAGCTGCGCCGCGAGCAGCAGGAGGAGGAACGCGGAGAGTGCGACCATTCGCCATCCTCTGCGCACCCATTCCGCAGCGGAGGCGGAGGTCGGGACCGGGGCGGTCGCAACGGGGGCGCCAGTGGCTGGTGTTACGTACGCCTCGGTCGCCGGCAGTGGCGCGTGCGCGGGGGCGGCCGTGCCGCGCGTGGATGCGATGGTCTCCCCGGCCGTCCCGTCGCCCGATGATGCGGGTCTGTCCGATTCGGGAACGAGGTGCGCGAGACCGTCGAACACCGCTTTGCAGCGCCCGCAGCGAACCTGTCCTCCGCGCGTCCGGAGCTGATCCGGGGATACCCGGAACAGCGCCTCGCAGATCGGGCAGCGGGTGGCGAGGCTCACTGCCGCACGCCGGCAAGCAGCACCCAGCCGTCGAGCACGGCGGCCGGCGCCAGACAAAGCGCGCCGGCGTAGCTTGCCGCCACGTCCTGCGCCTGCGGTTCGAGGATGCCGGACAGTGCCAGCCGCCCGCCGGGTCGGACGCGCGCCGCGAGCAGAGGGGCGAGCGCCTTGAGGGGATTGGAGAGGATATTCGCGACCACGATGTCGTACTCGCCGCCGGGCTCATCCGCGGGGCCCACGAACCGGGCGGCGACGCGATTCTGTTCCGCGTTGCGGGTGGCCGCAAGCACTGCCTGGGGATCGATATCCACGCCGAGCGCGGCGGACGCGCCGAGCATCATGGATGCTATCCCGAGGATGCCCGAGCCGCAGCCGTAATCGAGCACGCGCTCGCCGCCGCGGATGCCGCCCGCCAGCCACTCGAGGCAGAGCCGGGTCGTCGGGTGACTGCCGGTACCAAAGGCGATGCCCGGATCGAGCACGACGTTCACCGCGGTCGGATCGGGCGCCGCATGCCAGGTCGGCACCACCCACAGCCGCTCCGTGATGCCGATCGGCTGGAACTGGTCCTGGCTGAGGCGCACCCAGTCCGCGTCGTCCACTCGCCCGGACTGCAGCTCGACCTCGCGGTCGATGCCACAGCCGGCGAGCGCTTGCCGCACGACGGTCGCGGCGTCGACTTGCGCCGGGAAAAGCGCGGTCAGGCGCGTGCTCTGCCACGGCGAGACGATGGCGCCGGGCTCGCCGAAGATGGGCGTTTCGGCCGCGGTCAGCGCGCCGTTGTCCGCCGCATCGACCGACAGCGCACCGTGCGCGAGCAGGGCGTCGGATACTTCCTCGACGCGCTCACCCGGCACGATGAACTGGATGGCGAGCCAGGCCACGGACGTGATTCAGGCGCCCTTGCTGGCGGCGAGCTTCTGCTCGAGGTAGTGGATGTTGGTCCCGCCGTGAAGGAAGTTCGCGTCCGTCAGCAACTGCTGGTGCAGCGGGATATTGGTGTTGATGCCCTCGACGATCATCTCCGAGAGCGCGACACGCATCCGGGCGATGGCCTGCTCGCGGCTCTCCCCGTAAGCGATCACTTTTCCGATCAGCGAGTCATAGTGCGAGGGCACGAAGTAGTTGGCGTAGATGTGGGTGTCGACGCGGACGCCGGGGCCGCCCGGCGGATGGTAGGAGACGATGCGCCCGGGGCTGGGCGTGAACTTGTACGGATCCTCGGCGTTGATGCGGCACTCCAGCGCATGACCGCGAAAGGCGATGTCTCCCTGCCGGATCCGGAGCTTGTCGCCGGCCGCGATGCGGATCTGCTCCTGCACGATGTCCACACCGGTGATCATCTCGGTCACCGGGTGTTCGACCTGCACCCGCGTATTCATCTCGATGAAATAGAACTCGCCGTCCTGGAACAGGAACTCGAAGGTGCCGGCCCCCCGGTAGCCGATCTTGCGGCAGGCGTCCGCGCAGCGATCCCCGATCTGGGCGCGCTTGCGCGTGTTCAGGTGGGGGGCCGGGGCCTCCTCCATGATCTTCTGGTGCCGTCGCTGCATGGAGCAGTCACGGTCGCCCAGGTGCACCGCGTTGCCGTGCTCGTCGGCGAGCACCTGGATCTCGATGTGACGCGGCCGTTCGAGATACTTTTCGAGATAGAGCTGCGGGTTGCCGAAGGCGGCCTGGGCCTCCGCCCGGGTGGTCGCGACCGCGTTGAGCAGCGCCGCCTCGGTGTGCACGACACGCATGCCGCGGCCGCCGCCACCGCCAGCGGCTTTGACGAGCACCGGATACCCGACGGCGCGCGCGATCTTCACGATGTCCGACGCCGACTCGGGGAGCGCACCGTCGCTGCCCGGAACGCAGGGCACGCGGGCACGCTTCATCGCCTGCTTCGCGCTCACCTTGTCGCCCATGAGCCGGATCGTCTCGGGCCGCGGGCCGATGAACACGAAGCCGCTCTTCTCCACCTTCTCGGCGAAGTCCGCGTTCTCGGACAGAAAACCGTAGCCGGGGTGGATCGCCTCGGCGTCCGTGACTTCCGCCGCGCTGATGATGGCGGGGATGTTCAGGTAGCTCTCGCTCGAAGGCGGCGGACCGATGCACACCGACTCGTCCGCGAGCCGCACGTACTTCGCCTCCCGGTCGGCCTCGGAGTGCACGACGACCGTCTTGATGCCGAGCTCGCGGCAGGCGCGCTGGACCCTGAGGGCGATCTCACCGCGGTTGGCGATCAGGATCTTCTCGAACATGGACGCGAACGGGTGCGGGTGGAAAGGCGTGCGAAGCTGTTCAAGGGCGCACCTGCGACCCCACCCGCGGGCGCTCGACCCCGGACTCAGCCAATGAGGAACAAGGGCTCGCCGAATTCCACCGGCTGCCCGTTCTCGGCGATGATTTCCTTCACGACGCCGGTCTTGTCGGACTCGATCTCGTTCAAGAGCTTCATCGCTTCGATGATACAGAGGGTCTCGCCCTCCTTCACCTGCGAACCCACCTCCACGAATGCCGGCGCGCCGGGCGAGGGTGAGCGGTAGAAGGTGCCCACCATCGGGGACTTCACGACATGGCCTTCGGGTTCGGCCGATTCGGCGGCCGGCTCTGCGGCAGCGGGCTGCCCTGCGACCGGGGGCTGCGCAACCGGGGGACTGTTGCCGACGATCTGCACGGCTTGCTGGCCGATGCGGGCGATGCGCACGCGTTCCTCACCCTCGGTGATCTCGAGCTCGGCGATGCCCGACTGCTCCACGAGGTCGATCAGTTTCTTGAGCTTCCGCAGATCCACGCTTAGTCTCCCCGCCGGTAATCGAGAGCGAATTCGAGCGCAAGCTCGTAGCCGCGAGCGCCGAGCCCGCTGATCACGCCGACCGCGATGTCGCTGAAATAGGAGCGACGGCGGAAGGCCTCGCGGGCGAACACGTTGGACAGATGAACCTCGACGAACGGGATGTCGACCGCCGCCAAGGCGTCTCGCAGCGCGATGCTGGTGTGGGTGAATCCGCCCGGATTGACGATCGCGAAGTCGACCCCCGAGCGCCCGGCCGCCTGCACGCGATCGATGAGATCGCCTTCCGAATTGCTCTGATGCGTTTCCAGGCGCGCACCTGCCGCGTCGGCTCGACGGGAGAGCGTCGCGTCGATCTCCGCGAGCGTCACGCGGCCGTAATGCTTGGGCTCTCGCGTCCCCAGAAGATTGAGGTTGGGTCCGTGCAGGACGAGAATGTGCTGGGAGGCGGGCGCCGGCGACATCCTCGCAGTTTGACGCAGTTCGCCACATTTCGTCCAGTGCGCCGAGACCTCCTGGACCCAGGGCAGCGCGCCCGCGATCTTCGGAGAACTGTCAAAGAAGTGGATCGACCACGCGCGATAGCTTCGCCTCGTCGACCACGCCCAGCTCGGCTGCAGCGAGCGTGCCGCTGCGGTCGAACACCACGGTGAAGGGCAGGCCGCCATGCGGATTGCCGAGCGTGCGCAGGAGCTCGACCGCATCCAGCGCACCCAGCAGCACGGGGTAGTTGAACCCCATCTTTTCGGCAAAGGGCGCGACCTGGTCGGCCTGGTCGATCGCTACGCCCACGAACTGCACGCCATGTTCGCGGTACCGGTTCTGCATGCGGATGAACTCCGGAATCTCCTTCAGGCACGGCGGGCACCACGTCGCCCAGAAGTTCACCACCAGCACCTTGCCGCGCCATTGGTCGAGCGGCTGGGTCTGCCCCGCCAGGTCCGTGAAGCTCGCTTTCGCGAGGGTGTCCTGGAAGGCGATGGCGGGTGGTGCCTGGGGTTTCCGGTCATCCAGCCACAGGCTGCGCGCGGCAAACCCCGCCGCTGCGGCGAGCAGCGCGATCGACACCGCGAGCGCGGCGGAGCGGACTTTCATCATCGACTGCCGACCTGCTCCAGAACGCCGAGGAAGGTGTCCGCGGGTTTGAAGCCGGTGACCCGCAGCGCCGAGATCTCGTTGCCGGCCGGCGAAAAGAAGATGTACCCGGGAGGTCCGAACAGGTTGAAGCGCTGCATCAGGGCACGGTCGTCGGCGGTGTTGCCGGTCACGTCCGCCTGCAGCAGAACGAAGCTGTCGAGCACCGCCCGCACCCGGGCATCGGTGAAGGTGAAGCGCTCCATTTCCTTGCAGGCCACGCACCAGTCCGCATAGAAGTCGAGCATCACGGGTCGGCCGCGCGCCTGCGCCAGCCGGGCGTCCAGTTCTCCGAGGCTGCGCACGCGCTCGAAGCGCAACACCGGCTCGGTCACGCCGGCCACTGTGCGCAGCCCGGCCAGGGGCTGGAGCACGTCCCGACCGCCCGACAGCGCGCCGACCAGCAACGCCACCCCGAGCAGCAGGACGATCACGCCGACACCCTTCCACAGCTTGCGAAAGCCCGACGCACCGTGCGGCAGCGGGTCGATGGCGTGCAGGAAGATCGCCGAGCAGATGAGGAGCCCCGCCCACAGCAGCATGACCACGACCGCGGGCAGCAACGGCGCGACGAGCCAGATCGCCACCCCGAGCATCACGACCCCGAACACCTGCTTCACCGATTCCATCCACGGCCCCGACCGCGGCAACACCGCGCCCCCGGTCGCGCCGATGAGCAGCAGCGGCACACCCATGCCGAGACCCATGGCAAAGAGTGCGGCGCCGCCTTGCATCGCCTCGCGGGTCTGCGAGATGTACAGCAGGGCGCCGGCCAGCGGCGGCGCCACGCAGGGTCCGACGATGAGCGCGGAGACGGCGCCCATGCCGAACACCCCGGCGAAGTGACCGCCATGCAGGCGATTCGCCTCTGCGGCGAGCTTGCTCTGGAGAAAGGTGGGCAGTTGCAGCTCGTAGAGCCCGAACATGGAGCAGGCGAGCAGCACGAAGATCGCCGCGAAGGTGACGAGCACCCACGGCGTCTGCAGCACTGCCGAGAGCATCGTGCCGGACAGCCCGGCCGCGATCCCCGCCGCGGCATAGGTCAGCGCCATGCCGAGGACGTAAGCCAGCGCGAGCATGAAGCCGCGCGCGTGCGAGAGCCTGGCGTGCTCGTGTCCGGCGATGATGCCGGACAGGATCGGAATCATGGGGAACACGCAGGGTGTCAGCGTCAGCAGGAGCCCGAAGCCGAAGAAGGCCGCAACCGACGCCCACAGCCCGCCGTCGCGGAGCGCCGCGGCGATGCGGCTGTCTTCGGCGACGGCGTCTGCCGCCAGGGCCGCGGTGGGCATCGCGGCCGCCAGGGCGCCGCTGCCGTCGAGCACGAAGGTCTTGGTCATCGGGGCATAGCACAGCCCCTTGTCGGCGCAGCCCTGATAGTCCACGGCGAGGGTCGGGCCGGCCGTGCCGTTCGCGGCGAGCTCGAGCACCGCTTCGAACGGTTCGTGGTAGACATGGGTGGAGCCGAAGATCGGATCCTGTTTGGACTGCGCCGGGGGCAGCGCGACGCCCGCCACCTTTGCGCCGTCGGCGCCCTCCAGCCGAAACTCGAGTTTTTCCTTGTACAGGTAGTAGCCGGGCGCCGGAGCGAAGCGCACGACGGCGGAGGTGGCGTCGCGCCGCTCGGCCTCGACCCGAAATGCCTGCTCAGGCGGCAGGAACCCGGACTCCGACTGACCGCTGCCGAAGGACTTGAACAGATCGTCGACGCCGCCGACCGCGCCCGCTGGCACCAGCAGGAACGCGATCAGGAAGGCTATGAGACCGCGCATGCCTGACATGAGATCAGCCCCGGGCAGGTCTCAGCGGCCGGAGGCGGCCGGCGGGGTCTCCGACTCCACCCATTCGAGATAGGCCGGCAGACCCCGGGTGACGGGGACCGCGATGATCTCGGGCACGTCGTACGGATGCCGCTCGCGGATGGCGCGCTCCAGCGCCGGGTAGCACGCCGCGCGCGTCTTGATCAGCACCGGCACCTCCTGCGCCGTCTCGCTCGCGCCCTGCCAGCGGTAGATCGAGGTGCAGCCGCCGAGCACGTTCACACAGGCGGCGACCCTGGCGTCGATCAGGGCCTGGGCGAGTACGAGGGCGCTTTCGCGATCCGGCATGTTGGTGAAGACGAGCAGGGTGTCCACGGCGATCGTCCAACGAAAAACACTCGATTCTAGCGGGTTTCGGCACACCGACCGCGGTCAGTCGGCGCCGCCGGCGCGCCAGCGGGCGATCTCGTCGAGCGCGCTCTGGACCGTGGGATAGCGCAGCCGCACGCCGAGTTCCTTCCTCAGGCGCACGCCCGAAAGCCGCCGCGATTCACCCATGAAGGACAATAGCTCCGGCGACAGGCGCGCCCGCGCCACGGGCCAGGTGACGCGCGGCGGGCGCGGCAGGTCGCAGGCATCGGCCACCGCGTCGAAGTAATCCCCCATCCTGAGGCAGCTCTCGTCGACCGCATGGTAGACGCGCCCGGGGCGTCCCTTCCGCAGCGCCACGGCGCAGATGCGTGCGAGATCGTCGGCGTGCACGTGGTTCGAATGCGAGTCTTCGTCGTGCGCGAGCGCCGGGGTCCGCGCCTTCAGCCGCGCCAGGGGCAGGCGGTCCGCGGCATAGATGCCCGGCACGCGCAGGATCGAAACGCTCGCCCCGGTGCGGCGCTGGAAGGCGCGCAGCCGTCTTTCCGCATCGACGCGCCGGCGCGCGCGGTCCGTTGCGGGGCTGACGCGACGGGTCTCGGGCACCAGCGCCCCGCGGCAATCGCCATAGACGCCCGAGGTACTGATGTACAGGAGTCGCCGTGGTAGACTTCCGCGGCCTCCGAGAGCGGCCAGAAGGCGCGCGGTGCGGGAATCGCGCAGCCCGCGCGGCGGCGGCGGGGCGAGGTGCAGAACATCCTGCGCGAGCCCGGCCAGCCGGCGCAGGCGCGCCAGATCGTCGAGATCACCCGCCACCGGCGTGATGCCCCGCTCACGCAGCGCGGGGCGCTGCTCGGGCCGGTGACACAGTCCGTAGAGGCGATAGCGCCGGGCCAGCAGCGGGGCGGCACGCAGTGCCACGTCGCCGCAGCCCACGATCAACAGTCGTCGCATCGTCGCAGTTTAATGGAGTTCGGGCAGTTGCCGACTCGCCCGCCCAAGGGTGCAATCGAAAGGATCACGATGATCTGCCGCGTCATCATCAAGCCGAGCGACCACGTGTTCGACGTGCAGCCCGATGAGACCGTGCTCCAGGCCGCGCTGCGGCAGGGGCACCCGCTGCCCTATGGCTGCCGCGACGGTGCCTGCGGGTCGTGCCGGGGCAAGATCCTCGAGGGCCGCGTCGACTATGGCCGCTACCAGCCGAGCGCGCTCTCCGAAGCCGACCGCGAGGCGGGCTTCGCGCTTTTCTGCCAGGCCCGTCCGCTGTCCGATCTGGTCATCGAATCGCGCGAGGTCGGCGCCGTGCGCGACATCCCGATCAAGACCCTGCCCTGCCGGGTGCAGAAGATGGAACGTCTCGCCCCGGACGTGATGGCGCTCTATCTGCGGCTGCCGGCCAACGAGCGCTTGCAGTTCCTCGCCGGCCAGTACATCGAAATCCTGACCCGGGACGGCAAGCGCCGCGCCTTCTCGATGGCGAACGCGCCGCACGACGACGAAACCCTGCAGCTGCATCTGCGCCACTACACCGGCGGCACGTTCACCGAGTACGTGTTCACGCGGATGAAAGAGCGCGAGATCCTTCGCTTCGAAGGTCCCTTCGGCACCTTCTTTCTGCGCGAAGACTGCGACAATCCGATCATCTTTCTCGCGAGCGGCACTGGCTTCGCCCCGATCAAGGGCATCCTGGAGCACGCCTTCCACCGCGGCGTCGAGCGCCCGATGGTGCTGTACTGGGGAGCGCGCACGCGGCCGGATCTGTACCTGGACGCGCTGCCCCGGCAGTGGGCGGCGGCGCATCCGAACTTCCGCTACGTGCCGGTGCTCTCGGAACCGCGTGCCGAGGACGAATGGACCGCCCGCACGGGCTTCGTGCATCGGGCGGTGATGGCGGACTACCCCGACCTGTCCGCGCACCATGTCTACGCCTGCGGCGCGCCGGTGATGGTGGAAGCTGCCCATCGCGACTTCACGACCCACTGCAGCCTGCCCGAAGACGCGTTCTTCTCCGACGCCTTCACGACTTCGGGCGACGCGCTGAGGAACGCGGCCGGATAAGGCCGCCCGCCGGCTACACCACGGTGCGGCGCCGGCCGCCGGTGTTCGATCTCACCTGGAAGAGGGCGAGCTCCAGACCCTTGCGGTAGTGCGTGGCGGCTGCCTCGTGCAGATCGCGACGCTCCTTGAGCTGCGCCAGACCCAAGTGCGCGGAGTAGCTCTGCTCGACCGACAGGCTCGCTTCGAGATAGCTCTCGGCCTTGCCCCACAGCCCCTGGCGCGCGCACAGGCGGCCCAGGGTGAGCAGCAGGACGGCGTCGTCGGGATGATCGGGGAGCCACTTCTCCGCCAGCTCGATCTGCCGCCGCACGTCCGCTCCCAGGCACTCGCCGTAGAGCGCGACGAGCTCGCTGTCCCAGGCGACCGCGAGGCTCTCTTCGACGATCTTGTGCGCCTCCGCGCAGCCCCCGAGGGTGATGAAGGCCTGGGCAGCGACCGACGCGATCTTGCTGTCCGTGCGCTCCTCGCTCGACAGCTTTTGCCAGTACTGCTTCAAACCGGCAGCGTCCACGGTGCGCCGCCGCAGGTTCTCGATGTGCGCGCTGCGGCTCACCTGCCGCACCCGCAGCGCATCGAAGGCGCCGCGCTTGCCCAGCCCCGACGCCAGTTCGATCACGCGATCCCAGTTGCCGAGCCGCTGCTGCAATTTGAGCTCGAGCCGCATCACGGCCGGGTGTTTGTGCTCGACGCCGGCGAGCGATGCGAGCGCTTCATCGAAGCGGTGTTGCTCGGTGAGCAGTTCGGCTTGTGCGACGCGCGCCAGGTCGGCGTCGGGCGACTCCTGCCGCATGGCGCGCGCGAGGTATTCGTCGCGCTTGTCGAAAGCCCTGAGCTCGTGCGCCGCGCGCGCGGCGATCACCGCCGACAGGATCGGCGATTCGTCGAGTTCGAGCGCTTCGGCGGCCGACTTCTCGGCGCGTGCGAAGCGTCCCACGAAGAGCGCGCCGATCGCCTCGTTCAGCGCACGCCGTCCCCGCTCGCGCCGGCGCGTCTCCCGAAACACGCGCACCTGTTCCGGTATCCGCAGCGCATTGCCGACGAAGCGCGTTACCAGGTAGAACAGGGCATAGCCCGCGAGCACGAGCAGGACGAGCAGATTGACCGACAGCTCGGCGCGGTAGGGCGGCAACACCACCAGCACGTAGCCGCTCGAATAGCGGGACGCCACGGTCAGCCCGACCGCCAGCGCGGCGAGCGCCAGCAGCCAGAGTAGCGCTTTCATCGCGCTCGAGCCCCCTTCGATGCGGGTTTTGCGGGCGCAGCGGTGTCCGGCAGTTCCTTCGTGTCGCGCGCGATCTTGTAGTTGCGCACGGCGTCCAGGCTGCCGGCGATATCGGGGACTTCGATGCTCACCGGACTCTCGCCGAGCTCGCGCAGGGTGGCAAGCGCGCTCGTCACCGCCTTGTTCTGCGTGTCGAAGTAACGATGGAGCCAGTCGCGGGCCGCAAGGATGTCGGCGCGGTATGCCACCGGGTCCCGCTGCAGCAGCGCGACGCGCGCGGACAACAGGCGCAGCTTCAGGTTCTCGCGCGCGAAATAGGCCTGCTCCGGGGCGAGCAGCGGCACCTCGGTCTTGTCGAGCTTCTGCAGCCGCACCATCTGCTTGAAGTCGGCCATCGCCTCCCGCATCACCCTCTGCCATGCGCCCTCACCGGCGGGAGCGGGGGCCGCGGCCTCGCGCTCCGTGACCGGCCGCACTTCCATGGCGAGCGGCAGCGCGTCGACCTGGCCGAGCAGCGTATCGAGCCGCACCGCGATGCCCACCGTGTCGACGTAGGGCAGCGACTTCAGCCGTTCGATGTCCTTCGCGAGCACCTTGCGCAGCGGAATGAGCTGCGGCTTGTCGAGGCGCTGCAGGCGGCTGTCCGCGGTCTGGAGGGCGAGCAGTGCCGCGCGCACGTCGCCGGCGAGCTGCAGCTGCTGGGACGCGATCGCCACGATCTGCTCGATCTCGGAGAGCGACCAGTCGTCGCGGTTGCGCGAGAGCTCCTGGTACAGGGTTTCGAGCGCCACCTGCTGATTCTGGGACTGGGCGAGCTTCTCATCGAGCACGCCCGCCTTGACCTGTGCGTCGCGCGCCGCCTCCTGCGCCTGTTGCGCGATGACGCGCGCGGCCTGATTCTGCGCGTCGATCTCGGCTAGCCGCTGCGCCAGCTCCTGGCGTATCGCCTGCCGCTCGCTGCGCGCATCGAGCCACTGCCAGGCGAGCAGCACGAGCGCGAGCCCGGCGAGCCCCAGTGCCAGCTTGGTGAGCGCAAGCCGCAGTTCCTGCGGCGCCTCGCGCGGGGCAGGTTCCGGCGCCGGCGCGACCGGGGCGGGCGTCTGCGGTGCGGGATCGTCCATGGGTGAGTCAGGCCGTCGTTCGTTGGCGGTCATCGCCGCTCCACCAGCAGATCATTCCGGCGAGCATGCCGTCGTCGTTGGCGCCGGTGAGCACCAGGCGCATCGCGCCGAGCGCGCGGGCGGTTTCGGCGATACGCTCGTGCGGCACGAAGAGCAGCGTCTGCGTGAGCCGCGCGCGCCCCGCGGGGCCGACCATCTCGAACAGATTGCGCATCCCTTCGCTGCTCGTGACAACGATGGCCGCGAGCTCGTCGCGCGCCCACAGTTCGAAGAGCGGGGCCGGATCGGCGTCGGGTCTGGAGCGGCGATAGCACACGGCATACTCGACCGTGGCGCCGCGCGCGCCGAGGGCCGCGCCGAGCAGCTCGCGCCCGCCGTCACCGCGGAAGATGACGACGCGCCTGCCGCCGACCTGTTGCATCTCGGGCAGCTCGAGCAGCGCCTCGCTGTCGAAGCGTGCCGTCGGCGCGATGACGTCTGCAACTCCGGCCCGGCGCAGCGCGGCGGCGGAGGCTTTGCCGACGGTGGCGGCGCGCACGTGCGGCGGCAGCCCGCCGCGCGCAGCGATCACCCGCATGGCTTTTTGCACGGCGTTGGGACTGATGAAGATGGCGAGGTCGAACTGGGCGATGCGTCCGACGATCTGCGCGAGCGGGCGCGCGTCGTCGACATCCCGGATCTCGAGCACCGGAAACACGATCGGTGTTCCGCCCGCCTGGCGAATGAGCGCCGACAGCGCTCCTGCCTGCGCCGCGGGTCGGGTGACGACGATGGTGCGTCCCGCGAGCGTGCCTGCACGCGGCGTGAGCGAACCGGTCGTCGTGCGCGGCATCATGTCGCGCCGATGCTCGCGAGGATGGCGGCCGCGCCGCGCCGGTAGAGCTCGCGCGCAAGCGCTTCGCCGAGCGCTTCCGGATCCTCGAGCCCGCCGTCGGCGCGGGCGCAAAGATGACGCGCGCCGTCCGGACTGGCGAGAAATCCGGTCAGGTGAATGCGGCCGTTCTCGATTCGCGCGTAGCCCCCGATAGGCACGTTGCAGCTGCCAGCGAGCGCCCGGCTCATCGCGCGCTCAGCGCGCACGCAGCGCGCGGTCGCATCGTCGTTCAGTGCGGCCAGCGCGGCGATCATGTCCTCGCGCTCGGTGCGGCACTCGATGCCGAGCGCGCCCTGGCCGACTGCCGGCAGACTCTCCTCCGGCGGGATGAACGCCGCGATGCGCGCCTCGAGGCCGAGCCGCTTCAAGCCCGCCGCCGCGAGGACGATGGCGTCGAACTGGCCCGCGTCGAGCTTGCGCAGCCGCGTTTGCACGTTGCCGCGCAAAGGCGCCACGGCGAGCGCGGGATAGCGCATGCGGATCTGACTCTCGCGCCGCAGGCTGGAGGTGCCGACCACCGCCCCGGGCGGCAGCTCGGACAGACGCGTGCACCGCGCCGACACGAGCGCATCGCGCGGATCCTCGCGCGCGCCGATCGCAGCGATGGTGAAGCCCTGTGGCAGCGTCATGGGCACGTCCTTCATCGAGTGCACGGCGATGTCCGCATCGCCCGCTTCCAGCGCGGCCTCCAGCTCCTTGACGAAAAGTCCCTTGCCGCCGATCTTGGCGAGCGATGCGCCGAGGCGGCGGTCCCCTTCCGTGGTCATGCCGAGCAAGCGGATCTCGCTTTCTGGATATAATGCGGCGAGCTGTGTCTCGATGTGGTGCGCCTGCCACAGCGCAAGCGCACTTTCCCTGGTTGCGATGACGATGCGCGCCGGCGCCTGCCGGGTTTCGAACCCACTGCTGTCCAAACCGCTCCTCTCGCTTGTCCCAGCCCCGTATCGCCGCGCGCTCGCGCCCCCGTCCCCGCTATCCCGGCGGCGATTCTAGCACGCACCCCCTGGTCCGGGTGGCCGGCCGGCACCGGCACTGCGCCCGTTTCCCACCGCCGTGGAGGGTTCCCCGCCATGAACGATAGTACGCACAACGGCGCATCACGCGGCGTGTTCACCCCGGACGCGGAGGCCGACAAGGACGCGCCGCTGCGCGATGACATTCGCTTGCTCGGGCGCGTGCTTGGCGACACCCTGCGCGAGCAGCACGGCGAAGCGGCTTTCGATCTGATCGAAAGCACGCGGCAGATGGCGATCCGGTTCCGCCGCGATCGGGATCCCACCGCCAAGCGCGAGCTCGAGCGCATGCTGGGCAAGCTGCCCTACGAGGAAGTGGTCGTCGTGGCACGGGCGTTCACGTTCTTTTCACAGCTTGCGAACCTCGCGGAAGACCTTCACCACAACCGCCGCCGCCGCGCACATCAGCTCGATCACCCGCAACCGCAGGAAGGCAGCTTTGCCCTCGCCCTGGCGCGCATTCGCGAGGCGGGGTTCGCGGCGGAGGACATCGAGCGGCTGTTCGCACAAGGCGCGGTAACACCGGTTCTCACCGCGCATCCGACCGAGGTGCAGCGCCGTGCCGTGCTCAATCGCCAGCGCGAGCTCGCGCGCCTGCTGCTCCAGCGCGACCGCCTGCAGCTCACGCCCGCGGAGCTGCACACGAACGAGGAGGAGATCCGCCGCGATGTGCTGGCGTTGTGGCAGACGCGCATCGTGCGATCCGTCAGACTCACCGTGCCGGACGAGATCGAGAACGGCCTCGCCTACTACGAGTACACATTCCTGCGCGAGCTGCCGAAGCTCTACGCCGAAATAGAGGAGCAGATGGCGACGGCGTGGCCGGAGCGCACGGCGCATCTCGGACCGCTGTTGCGCATGGGAAGCTGGATCGGTGGCGACCGCGACGGCAACCCGTTCGTCACCGATGAGGTGACCCGGCATGCGATGCAGCGCCATGCGACGGTCGCACTCGAATACTATCTCGAGGAGGTTCACGCGCTGGGCGCCGAGCTGAGCCTGTCGCGCCGCCTCGTCGGCGCGCTCCCCGAGCTCGAGGCACTGGCGCTCGATCCCGCCGTGCACGCCGATCATCGCGCGGACGAACCGTACCGCAACGCGCTCGCCAACATCTATGCGCGCCTCGCGGCGGCCGCGCGCGATCTGGTCGATCTCGCCGCGCAGCCGCCGCCGGTCGCCGCCGCGACACCCTACCCCGGTGCTTGCGACTTGCTGAACGATCTCGCTGTGCTCGACCGGTCGTTGCGCAGCCACGGCTCGCACCGCATCGCGGACGGGCGGCTGCGCGCCCTGCGCCGCGCCGTGGAAGTGTTCGGCTTTCACCTGGCTGCCCTCGACATGCGCCAGCATTCGGGCGTGCACGAGGCGGTGGTCGGCGAGCTGTTCGAGCGCGGTTCGAACGCGGCTGGCTACAGCGAACTCACCGAAGAAGAGCGGCTAGCCTGGTTGCTGCGCGAGATCGACACACCGCGGCCCCTGCGCTCCCCCTTCATCGAGTACAGCGAGGCGGCCAGGCAGGAGCTCGCGATCTTCGACGTGGCGGCGGAGATTCACCGGCGCTTCGGGAGCGCGGCGCTGCCCAACTACGTGATCTCCAAGACCGACGGCGCGAGCGACCTCATCGAGCTTGCACTGCTGCTGAAGGAGGTCGGACTGCTCAAGGTCGGGGCTGAACCGCGGCTCGACGTGAACATCGTGCCGCTGTTCGAGACCATCGCCGATCTGCGCGCCTGCGGGCCGATCATGGACCGCGTCTTCGGCCTGCCGGGATACCGGCGGTTGCTCGAGACGCGCGGCAACTACCAGGAGGTCATGCTCGGCTATTCCGACAGCAACAAGGACGGCGGCTACCTCACCGCGAACTGGGAGTTGCACAAGGCGGAGGTGGCGCTGGTGGACATCTTCCGCAAGCACGGCGTGGGGCTGCGTCTGTTTCACGGGCGCGGCGGCAGCGTGGGCCGCGGCGGCGGACCGAGCTACCAGGGCATCCGCGCCCAGCCGCCGGGAAGCGTGAACGGACAGATCCGGATCACGGAACAGGGCGAAGTGATCGCGAGCAAGTACGCCGACCCCGACATCGGCCGGCGCAATCTGGAGACCCTCGTCGCCGGCACGCTCGAGGCGACGCTCGCCCCGCACGGTCATCCGGACCAGGATCTCGAGGCCCATTACCGCATCATGGATGTTCTGTCGGAGACGGCGTACCGGGCGTATCGCCGGCTCGTCTACGAGACACCCGGATTCGTCACCTTCTTTCGCCAGACCACCCCGATCACCGAGATCGCGGATCTGCACATCGGCAGTCGGCCCGCGGCACGCAAGCGGTCCGACCGCATCGAGGACCTGCGCGCGATCCCGTGGGTGTTCAGCTGGTCGCAGGCGCGCATCATGCTGCCCGGCTGGTACGGCTTCGGCACCGCGGTCGAGGACTACATCAAGCGCGAAGGGGACGCGGGGCTTGCCACGCTGCGGGAGATGCACCGCGTCTGGCCGTTCTTTCAGGCGCTGCTCTCCAACATGGACATGGTGCTCGCGAAAAGCGACATGAGCATCGCCTCGCGCTATGCCGATCTCGTCGCCGACGATCTGCTTGCCGAGCGCATCTTCACGGATATCTACAACGAGTGGAAGCGCACCGGGGAGCGGCTCTGCGCAATCACGGGTCAGCGCAGCTTCCTGCAGTCGAACCCCTCGCTCGCGCGCAGCTTCCGCAACCGGCAGCCCTACATCGACCCGCTGAACCACCTGCAGGTCGGGCTGCTGCGGCGCTTTCGCTCCGGCGAGCAGGACGACAAGATCAAGCGGGCGATCCTGCTCACCATCAACGGCATCGCGTCGGGATTGCGGAACAGCGGGTGAACGGTGCCGCCAGAGACGCGGGACTGTGACCTGCGTCTCAGTCGCCCACCGTTATCCTGCATCAGAGCGAGAGCATGGGCTATTCGGCGGGCCTGTCTGCCTTGTCCGCTTGGTGCGGGTGAGACCGGAGGCGTCGCACCAGTACGGATACCAGCAACGCTGTCGCGGCAGAGTAGGCGATCATCGGCGACGCGGTGAGCATTGAAACCAGCCCACGGATCGTGCCGGCGTTGACCTGCTGGACGTAATCCACGAGTGCAATCACGTCGATTCCCTGCACGGACTGCGCGTCCTCGGCGCGAATCTGCAGGTCGTTCCAGCCGTTACGAAACCAGATCCTCGTGAAGATGCCGTTGCACACCCCGACAACTGCCAGTGCACCGAGCGGGCGCAGGAGATGTTCGAGCATCCGGCGGCGCTCGGCTACCGGCGCGGCATCGTAGATTCTGCCAACCAGTTGCGGAATCTCGGCGTGAAGATCCACCGATGGCGAAGCGGTGTCGGAACGATCATCGGAACCCATCGCGTTTGCCCCTGTTTTGAGTAGCCAAACGGCACCGTTACGCGCGTGCATGCTCGCCCCGGCAACCACTGAATTGAACCGACCGCGCGACGTTCCCAAGATTCCCGTCGATCTCAAGATGTAGGAAAACTCTGATCGGCACCTTCCCGCGGATCGCCGGTCTAGGCAGGTGATTGCGTGTTGCAGTACCATTCGCGTTCCCTGAGGAGCGCTGCAACGGGCCGTTCGGTCCCGCCAGGCTCAGGCGTTCGAACGGCGCTCGTTGACTCGTGGCTGATGGCACGGGCGGCGAGCGAGCCAATCCTCCCCGTTTCCGTTTTCTCAGTCCCCCCTCGACATCGAAGGAGTGATCCATGAGCGCAGTTCTCGAAACCAAGCCGTTCAGCGACTATCACGTCGCCGACATCAACCTCGCGGGGTGGGGCCGGAAGGAGATCGCCATCGCCGAGACCGAGATGCCCGGACTCATGGCGATCCGCGAGGAATACGCAGCCACCCAGCCGTTGAAGGGAGCACGCATCACCGGGTCGCTGCACATGACGATCCAGACCGCGGTGCTGATCGAAACGCTGCAGGCGCTGGGGGCGCAGGTGCGCTGGGCGTCCTGCAACATCTTCTCGACCCAGGACCACGCCGCCGCCGCCATCGCCGCCCGCGGCACCCCGGTCTTCGCCTACAAGGGCGAGTCGCTCGAGGAGTACTGGGATTACACGCACCGCATCTTCGAGTGGCCGGACGGAGGCTTCTCGAACATGATCCTCGACGATGGCGGTGATGCGACCCTGCTCCTGCATCTGGGCACCCGCGCGGAATCCGATCCGTCGGTCCTGGGCAATCCGGGCAGCGAAGAAGAGCGCATCCTGTTCGCGGCGATCAGGAAGCGCATCGCCGCCCAGCCCGGCTGGTATTCGAGCCGCATCCAGCACGTGCAAGGCGTGACCGAGGAGACCACCACCGGCGTGCATCGCCTGTATCAGATGGCGAAGGAAGGCAAGCTCGCGTTCCCCGCCATCAACGTGAACGACTCCGTCACCAAGTCCAAGTTCGACAACCTGTACGGCTGCCGTGAGTCGCTGGTCGACGGCATCAAGCGCGCGACGGACGTGATGGTCGCCGGCAAGATCGCCGTGGTGGCGGGTTACGGCGACGTGGGCAAGGGCTCGGCCCAGGCCCTGCGCGCGCTGTCGGCACAGGTGTGGGTCACCGAGATCGACCCGATCTGCGCGCTGCAGGCAGCGATGGAAGGCTATCGCGTCGTGACCATGGACTACGCCGCGGACAAGGCGGACATCTTCGTCACCGCCACCGGCAACTACCACGTGATCAATCACGATCACATGGCGAAGATGAAGGATCAGGCGATCGTCTGCAACATCGGCCATTTCGACAACGAGATCGACATCGCCTCGGTCGAGTCCTACCAGTGGGAAGAGATCAAACCGCAGGTCGATCACGTGATCTTCCCCTCTGGCCGCCGCATCATCGTGCTCGCCAAGGGACGGCTGGTGAACCTGGGCTGCGGCACGGGGCACCCGAGCTACGTCATGTCGAGCTCGTTCGCCAATCAGACGATCGCGCAGATCGAGCTTTTCACCAACACCGCACGGTATCCGGTCGGCGTATACACCTTGCCGAAGCATCTCGACGAGAAGGTGGCGCGGCTGCAGTTGAAGAAGCTGAACGCGAAGCTGACCGAGCTCACCGACGAGCAGGCGAAGTACATCGGCGTGGACAAGGCGGGGCCGTACAAGGCGGATTCGTATCGCTATTGATCAGTTCGGCGGGAGGGAGCGCTGCTACGCGCGCAGCGTTCCCTTCGCCTTCTCGCTTCCTCCTTCCCGTTTCCCCAGCCGATGCAATCCCAATCTCACCATCCGCGCGAATTCAGCTTCGAGTTCTTCCCGCCCAAGACGCCCGAAGGCATGGAGAAGCTGCGCGCGACGCGGCGTCAGCTCGCGCAGCTCGCGCCGCAGTTCTTTTCCGTCACCTTCGGCGCGGGCGGTTCGACGCGCGACCGCACGCTGGAGACCGTGCTCGAGATCCAGGCCGAAGGCAGCGCCGCGTCGCCGCACATCTCCTGCATCGCGTCGACCCGGGCCGACATCGCCGCGACCCTCGAGCTCTACAAGTCTCACGGCATCCGCCACATCGTGGCGTTGCGCGGTGACCTGCCGTCGGGGCTCGCCTCCTTCGGCGAGCTCCGCTATGCGAGCGAGCTGGTGGCGTTCATCCGCGAGCGCACCGGCGACTGGTTCACGATCGAGGTCGCCTGCTATCCGGAGATGCATCCGCAGGCGCGCAGCCCGCAGGATGACGTGCGCAACTTCAAGCGCAAGGTGGACGCGGGTGCCGACTCCGCGATCACGCAATACTTCTACAACGCGGACAGCTACTTCCGCTTCATCGACGAATGCGAAGCGGTGGGGATCGATCTTCCAATCGTTCCCGGCATCATGCCGATCGGGAACTTCTCGCAGCTCGCGCGCTTTTCCGACGCCTGCGGGGCGGAGATTCCGCGCTGGATCCGGCTGCGCCTGCAGAGCTTTGGCGACGACAGTGCCTCGATCCGGGCGTTCGGCCTCGATGTCGTCACCGATCTGTGCGATCGCCTGCTCACCGCGGGCGCGCCGGGCCTGCACTTCTACACGTTGAATCAGGCGGGGCTCACGAGCACGATCTGGCAGCGGCTGGGATTGTCCTAGCGGTATCAGACATGCAAACGGGGCAAGTCGTTCGACTTGCCCCGTCGCGTTTGACAGCGCAGAGTCAGGCCGCGGCGACCTTCTTCGGCCGCGCACGTGTCGGATTCAGCGCGTAGGCGTGATAGGCGGCCGCTTCGGCCGCACCGAAGCGCGCGCCCGCGCCCATGTCGGCGAACACGGTCTCCAGCGCGCACAGGCACAGCATCACGTTCTCCATCTTGCAGGAATAGCCCATGATGCCGAAGCGCCAGATCTTTCCCGCGAGGTCGCCCAGGCCGGCGCCGATCTCGAGGTTGTAGTCGTGCAGCAGGCGTCGGCGCACCTCCTTCTCGTCGAGGTCGGGCAGCACGCGCACCGCATTCATCTGCGGCAGACGATAGGCGTCTTCGACCAGGTACTGCATGCCGAGGGTCTCGAGGCCGGCGCGCAAGGCCTTGTGATTGCGCTCGTGACGCGCCCAGCTCGCCTCCAGCCCCTCTTCCTTCAGCATGCGCAGCGCCTCGTGCAGCGCGTACAACGAATTGGTCGGCGCCGTGTGGTGGTAGGTGCGCGTGGTCGCACCCCAGTAGCCGAGCAGCAGGCCGAGATCCATGAACCAGCTGTGGACCTTTTCCTTGCGCGCCCGCACGAGTTCGACGACGCGGTCGCTGAAGGTGATCGGCGACAGACCCGGCGTGCACGACAGGCACTTCTGGCTGCCCGAATAGGCGGCATCGATGCCCCATTCGTCGACCAGGACCGGGATGCCGCCGAGCGAGGTGACCGCATCCATGATGGTCATCGCGCCGTGCGCCTGCGCGATCGCGGCGATCGTCCTGGCATCCGAGCGCACGCCGGTGGAGGTCTCGGCGTGCACGAAGGCGACGATCCTCGCGTCGGGATTCCCGCGCAGCGCGTCCTCCACCTTGTTCGGGTCCACCGGCGTGCCCCACGCGTCGTCGACGACCACCGCCGTGCCGCCGCAGCGCTCGACGTTCTCGATCATGCGCCCGCCGAACACCCCGTTGCGGCAGACGACGACCTTGTCGCCAGGGTTGACCATGTTGACGAAACACATCTCCATGCCTACCGAGCCCGGACCGGACACCGGAAAGGTCAGCGCATTGCGGGTCTGGAAGGCGTAGCGGAGCAGCCCCTTGAGTTCCTCCATCATCTCGACGAACACCGGGTCGAGATAGCCGATGGTGGGACGGCCCATCGCCGACAGCACCCGCGGGTGGATGTCGGAGGGGCCTGGACCCATCAGGGTCCGCTGCGGCGGGTAAAAGGGACCCACCTTCCGTTTCAGGAATTGATCTTGTGCGCTCATCGAGTTGAGATCCCAGGGGAAGCCCGGTCTGCTGCCGGAAAGGCCGCGGATTGTAGCAAATCCGCCGGTACAAAGGCGGCGGCGCCCTGCGTGGGTAGGTGGCTTCAGGAAGATGCCGGGCGGCCCGCTGGGTGGGGAAACGAGGTCTCGTCGAACGCGATGTCGCCGTCGGCGCTCGCTTCGCCGGTCGCCTCGAGCCCCCGGAAATCGAACAGGGCCGGGTCGAGCAAGTGCGAGGGCTTCACCTGCGACAGCGCGTTGAAGATGGTCTCGACGCGACCGGGAAAGCGCTTCTCCCACTCGCGCAGCATCGCCTTCACCTGCTGGCGTTGCAGGTTCTCCTGCGAGCCGCAGAGATCGCACGGAATGATCGGGAAACCGCAGGCTCGGGCATGCGCTTCGAGATCGTGCTCGCGCACAAAGGCGAGCGGGCGGATGACCACGTGCTGACCGTCGTCGGACACGAGCTTGGGCGGCATTGCCTTAAGCTTGCCGCCGAAGAAGAGATTCAGGAAGAAGGTTTCGAGAATGTCGTCGCGGTGATGGCCGAGCGCGATGCGGGTGGCGCCGATTTCCCTGGCGACGCGGTAGAGCACGCCGCGGCGCAGCCGCGAGCAGAGCGAGCACATCGTCTTGCCTTCGGGAATCACGCGTTTGACGACGCTGTAGGTGTCCTGGACGACGATGCGAAACGGGATGCCGAGCGCGCAGAGGTAATCCGGCAGCACGTGCTCGGGGTAGCCGGGATGACGCTGGTCGAGGTTGACGGCGACGATCTCGAAGTCGAGCGGCGCGTGGCTGCGAAGCTTCATCAGGATGTCGAGCAGGCCGTAGCTGTCCTTGCCACCGGACAGGCAAACCATCACACGGTCGCCGGGGCCGATCATCTGGTAGTCGGCGATCGCCTGACCGACCTGACGGCGCAGCCGCTTCACCAGCTTGTTCGCCTCGAAGGCCTGCTTTCTTTCGAGCTTTACCGCTGGCGCGTTCACGTCCGCCTCACAGGTTGATGCTGCGGCCGCCGTCCACCGCGAGGATCTGGCCGGTGATGTAGGGCGCATCGGAGACCAGGAAGCACACCGCGCGCGCCACGTCGTCCGGGTCGCCGACGCGCTTGAGCGATGTCTGGGCGACGATGCGCGCGCGCTCCTCGGCGTTCGACCAGGCGTTGTCTTCCGGCCAGATGATGGCGCCGGGCGCCACGCCGTTCACGCGCACCTCGGGGCCGAGCTCGCGTGCGAGCGAACGGGTGAGCGCGACGAGCCCGCCCTTCGCCGTGCTGTACACCAGATGATTCTTCATTGGGCGGTCGGCGTGGATGTCGACGATGTTCACGATCGCGCCGCGATGCCGGCGCAGTTCCGGCGCTGCCGCCTGCGACAGGAACAGCGGCGCCTTGAGATTGGTGCCGACGAGATCGTCCCATATTCGTTCGGTGATCTCGCCGACGGCGGTGGGAAAGAAGCTCGACGCATTGTTGATGAGCACGTCGAGCCGGCCGAAGCGCCCCACCGTCTCCCCCACCAGTCGCGGCAGGGCCGCGGTGTCGAGCAGGTCTGCGCGCACCAGCGCGCAGGAGCCGGGGCGGTGCGATTCCAGCTCGCTTTGCAGCGCCTGCGCTTCGGCTGCGGACGAGCGATAATGAATCATGAGATTCGCACCTACGCCATGCAGGCGGCGGCAGATGGCGGCCCCGACGCGCTTCGCGCCGCCGGTGATGAGTACGACGCGGCCGGTGAGGGAGAGAGTCATGGGGTTTTGCGCGCGACGGCGACATGTGCACTGTCCCGGATTCTATCGAAATTGCGCGCGCGGAGTCGGCTTTGCGGCGAGCTGACGGGATCCTGCCGGAGCCCACGGCGTTCGCGCGCGCGCACAGCGAGGGGCTCGTCGCGGTGATCCGCGATGCCATCGAAACGGCGGGCGGGTGGATTTCGTTCGCCCGCTACATGGAGCTCGCGCTCTATGCACCCGGACTGGGCTACTACGCTGCCGGCGCGGAAAAGCTCGGCGCGGCGGGGGACTTCGTCACGGCGCCGGAGATCTCGCCGCTTTTCGCGCGCTCGCTCGCCCGGCAGGCGGCCCAAATCGTCGCCGCGACCGGCGGCTCTGTACTGGAGCTCGGGGCGGGCAGCGGACGCCTCGCGGCGGAACTCCTGCTTGCGCTCGAAGCGCTCGAGGCGCTGCCCGACCAGTACGCGATTCTCGAGGTGAGCGCAGACCTCAAGGCGCGACAGCGCGAGCGCATCGCCGCCACGGCGCCACACCTGGCGGCGCGCGCGGTCTGGCTGTCCGAGCTCCCCGAGCGCTGGCGCGGGCTGGTGCTCGCCAACGAGGTGCTGGATGCGCTGCCCGTGCATCTCGTCGTCAACGACGGAGCGAGATGGCAGGAGCGCGGCGTGAGCTGGGTCGGGGCTTTGCGGTGGCAGGACAACGAGATCACGGCACCGGAGCTGGCAGCGGCGCTCGCGCATCTGCCGGACAGTCCGGGCTACCTGACCGAAGTCAACCTCGCGGGGCCGCGGCTCACCGCCTCGCTCGGCGAGATGCTGGAGTCGGGCACGTTGCTTTTCATCGACTACGGCTTCGGCCGGCGCGAGTACTACCATCCGCAGCGCGCCGCCGGCACTCTCATGTGTCATTACCGCCATCATGCCCACGACGACCCGTTCTTCCTGCCCGGGCTGCAGGACATCACGGCGCACGTCGAGTTCACCGCGATCGCCGAGGCCGGCATCGACCACGGCCTCGCTCTGCAGGGCTACACGACGCAGGCGCGTTTCCTCCTGAACTGCGGCATCACCGAGCTCGTGCAAGCGGTGCCGGCGCAGGACACGGCGACCTACCTGCCAATGGTCGCGGGCGTGCAGAAGCTCCTGGCGCCGTCGGAGATGGGCGAGCTTTTCAAGGCGCTCGCGCTTGGCCGCGGGGTCGAGGGGCCTCTGATCGGTTTCACTGCGGGTGATCTGTCGCGGCTGCTCTAGAACGGGACGCCAAACAGCGTGAGCACGCCGAAGCCGATGAAGAGGACAGCGGCTGCAATGCGCACGGCCCGCATTGGAATGCGCTCGGCGAGCTTGTCACCGAGCCACACCGCGGGTGCATTCGCGATCATCATGCCGAGCGTCGTAGCGAGCACGACCTGCACCAGTGCGTCGAAGCGGGCCGCGAGCGCCACCGTCGCAATCTGGGTCTTGTCGCCCATCTCGGCGAGAAAGAAGGCGACGAGCGCGGTGACGAACGCGCCGGCGCGGTGGATGCGCGGATCGTCGTCGAGGGCGTCGGGATGCAGCGTCCAGAAGCCGAAGGCGATGAACAGCACACCGACGCCGATGACGAGCACATGCCGCGGCACCAGCGTCGCGATCCAGTTGCCCACGGCACCGGCAAGCGCGTGATTGGCGAGAGTCGCCACCAGGATGCCGGCGAGTATCGGCCACGGCCGTCGCAGGCGTGCTGCCAGCACGAAGGAGAGGAGCTGCGTCTTGTCGCCGATCTCGGCCAGGGCGACCAGCACCGTAGAGGTGAGCAGGGCTTGCATGGGGGGCGTATGCTAGCAAAGAGAGACGGCGGGCGCTGCATTGGCACCCGCGAAGGGAGGACATTACGATGTTTGCGATGGTGATGGACGCCGCGCGGCGGCCGCTCACCGCGCGCGAGTTGCCGTTGCCGCAACCGGGCGCGGGCGAGGTGCTGGTGCGCGTGCATGCGTGCGGCGTGTGCCGCACCGATCTTCACGTCGTCGACGGCGACCTCACCCACCCGAAGCTGCCGCTCGTGCCCGGTCACGAGATCGTCGGCGCGGTGGCGGCGGTCGGCAGCGGCGTGGAGAACCTCGCGGCGGGTCAGCGCGTCGGCATACCGTGGCTCGGTTACACGTGCGGCCACTGCGAGTATTGCCGCGCCGGGCGCGAGAATCTCTGCGATGGCGCGCGCTTCACCGGCTACGACCGCGACGGCGGCTATGCGGAGTACACCGTCGCCGATGGTCGCTACTGCTTTCCGCTTCCCGCCGACTACGACGATGCGCACGCGGCACCCCTGCTCTGCGCGGGGCTCATCGGCTATCGCTCGCTCGTCATGGCCGGCGATGCGCGGCGGCTCGGCATCTACGGCTTCGGCGCGGCTGCCCACATCATCGCCCAGGTGGCGGCATGGCAGGGGCGCGAGGTGTACGCCTTCACCCGCCCTGGCGACGACGAGGGTCAGCGCTTCGCGATGGAACTCGGCGCGAAGTGGGCCGGTGACTCCACCGTCGCCGCGCCGGAGCCGCTCGATGCCGCGCTCATCTTCGCGCCGGTGGGCGCGCTCGTGCCCGCGGCATTGCGGGCGACGGCGAAGGGCGGAACCGTCGTGTGCGCGGGCATCCACATGAGCGACATCCCGACGTTTCCCTACGACATCCTGTGGGGCGAGCGTACGGTGCGCTCAGTGGCGAATCTCACGCGACGCGATGGTGAGGAGTTTCTCGCGCTGGCGCCGAAAGTACCGGTCCGGACCGAGGTGGAGTGCATGCCGCTGCGCGAGGCCAACGCTGCGCTGGCGAATCTGAAAGAGGGCAAGGTGCGCGGTGCAGCCGTGCTGCTGACCGCCGCGGGTTGAGCAGACCCTAGCGCGACGCGAGCTTCGCGTGCGCTTCGCCGATGCGGTCGATCAGGATGCGCACGAACGCCTTGTTGAACTGGTTCTGGCAGCCCTGGGACGCCTGCAGCAGCGCGGCGGCACGGATTTCGACGACCATGCCGTCGGTGAGCGCGCGAATGGTGGTGGTGCGGCGCGTGATGGTCTCGGAGAAGTAGAGCATCTCGCCGAAGCAGTTGCCCGTGTAGAGCGTGTTGAGATAGGTGCCGCCGCGGCTGACCTCGACCTCGCCGCGCCCGACGATGAAGAAGCTGTCGCCGCTGTCGCCTTCCCGAAGCACGATGGCATCCCGCGTCACCGCCCGCCAGGTCGCGATGCGCACCACTTCCCACAGCTGCACGTCGTCGAAATCGCGGAAGAAGTCGAGCCGCTTCGCCGAATTGAACTTCTCGGCGTCGGTGATGTTGGTGCCGCCGACGTGCAACGCCTGGAAGGCGCCGGCCAGATCCTTGGCGAGATCGATCCAGGTCGGGTAGCGCCCCTCACGCGTTTTTTCCAGGCAGCGCATCACGATCCGTTCGAGCGGCTCCGGCACGTCGGGGCGCAGGGTGCGCAGCGGCGGCGCCTCGTGATGGAGTATCTGGTAGGTGAGGCTCGCCGTGTTGGTGCCGAGAAATGGCAGGCGACCCGCGATGAGCTGATAGATCACCACGCCCAGCGAGTAGATGTCGGTGTGATGGGTGAGCTGCTCTTCGCGGATCTGCTCCGGCGACATGTAGGCGGGCGACCCCACACCGCTCAGCTGCGTGACGGTATTGCGTTCCTGCAGCGCCGTTCCGAAGTCGGAGAGCTTGATGTCGGTGCCCTGGCTCAGCAGGATGTTGGCGGGCTTGATGTCGCGGTGGATGACACCGTGCTGGAACGCGTAGTCCAGCGCGCGGTTGCACTTGAAGATGACCTCGACCGCCTTTTCCAGCGGCAGCAGGGTGTCGGCGGCACAGTACTGCTCGAGTGTGCCGCCTGCCACGTACTCCATCACGAGATAGGTGTAGCGCTCCTCCGTGACCGCGTCGTAGATCGCCGCGATGTGGGGATGATTGAGCTTGCCGGCCAGCGACGACTCGTTGAGGAAGACGCGCTGGAAGCGACGCAGCGCGTTGGCATCGGTGGTGTTCGGCGGCACGAAAACCTTGATCGCGACCTCGCGGTTGGCGAAGGTGTCGCGCGCATGGAAGACGCGGCTCGTCGCACCCTGACCGAGTTCGCGCAGCACCGGATACTTGCCGATGCGCTCAGGTACACCGGGCTGCAGAAGGGTGGCGGCGGGACTCATGCGGGGCGCGGCGAGGGGTTCTGTGAACCCGCCCGGCAATGCAATAGTCAGGCCGAGCCGGTTCTCCGCCGGTACCCCGATCAGCGCCCCGTCGCGGCCGTGCTCACCGAAAGCCGTGCCTCGAATGCCCGCAGCTTCTCCGCCATCGCGCTGCCCATCTGCATCTGCGGGTGCGAAGGCGCGTAGCCCTTGCGCTGCTCCCAGCCGGCAATGGTGACCACGGCGCGGCGATACGCTTCCGCGAAGGAACGGGTGGCCGGCAGATGCGTACCGAAAAAGGCGCGCCCGAAGTACGTGAAATCGGCGTCGTCGGAGCAGCCGAAGGAGGTATTCTCGGCGTCGGCAGCCGTGATGATCAGCGTGTGCTCGTCGCGCAGCGGGCCGACGAAGCTGCCGGAGTAACAGGCCGAGATCACGATCACGCGCCATTTCATTCCGGCCTCATCGAGCGCCTGGCGCAGCGCCGCGGGGTGGAGCGGACGCAGTTCGAGCGGATCGAGCCTGACCTCGAGCTGCGACGGCAGGCCGTGGGTAGTGAGAAACAGGAACAGGATGTCCTCCTCCGGATTCATCACCGCGCCGACGCGGTCGAGCACCGTCGCGAGATTGCTCACGGTCGCGATCGGCTCCTCGAGCAGGGTGCGCGGGTTGTTCACGAGCGTCACCGCGCGCCCCCGGCCGTCGAAGCGCGCCTCGATCAGATCGCGCGCGGCGTCGACTTCCTTCATGAAAACGTCCTGCGCGTCGTAGCCGGCAAAGCCCACGAAGTAGAGATCGACGATGCCGCGCCGCTCGGGAGCGAGGGATTCGAGCGCGAGACCGAGCAGTCGCGACTGTCGATTCAGAACTTCCTCCGACGCGACCGATGGCAGTTCCTCCGTCGTCGCCGCGTCGTCGTAGGGTGCCCACAGATCCGCGTAGGGCAGATACGCCTGCGGCAATGCCGCGCTGGCGAGCAGCACCAGTGCGGCGAGCGCAAGGCGGCGCAGGTCGCGGCCGCCGACCACGATCAGGGCGGCGAGGAAGACCATGCCGACCCAGGCGACATAGACGAAGTAGACGACGCGCTCGGTGTCCGGACCGCCGTCGAAGAGGCCGGTCCGCGCGAGCACTTCCTCGAGCACGAAGAACGCCGTGAACACGGGGGCCGGCGCGAGCAGAACGATGGGCAGCTCGATCGCGATCGCATCCCGACCGTAGACCTTGCCGACGAGGTACGCCGCGGCGAGCAGCAGCAGCAGCGGGAAGGCGGCGCCGGGCAGGGCGTCCCAGTCGAGGTAGCCGTCCAGACCGGTGCCGACCACGCCAAGCGCCAGATTGAGCAGCAACTGAAGCAGCGCCAGCAGCACCAGCTGGTCGGCGGAGAAGCGAAAGTCCTCGCGCGTGAGCGGTCGCCAGAAGGCGAGACGCACCCCGCTTTCGAGGTTGCGGGCGAGATCGAGGAGCGCGCCAGCGAACGGGGAGTGCAAGCAGTCGGGTCCCTTCTCGCAGCCGCTCACTGCTTCGTATCAGGCGCCGGTGCCTGAGCCGGGGGCGGGGTCCCCATCAGCGGCCCGCGCGGTTTGCCCATCGCCGCCTTCACTTCGTCGAGGTCGACGGTGCCATCGCGGTCCGTATCCACCACTGTGAAGCGCTTCGCAAGACCAGGCCAGGCCGCTGCTTCCGCCTGGTCGATGGTGCCGTCGTGGTCGACATCGGCCGCCTTGAAGCGGCGCTCGATGCGATCGGCGCGGGTCTTCGTCATCTGCGCGTGATGCGCCTCGACCTCCTTCATGTCCACGGTGCCGTCGCGATCGGTGTCGATCGCGTCGAACTGCCGTGCGAGGCCGGGCAGCGCCGCCGCCTCGGTCTTGTCCAGCGTGCCGTCGTTATCCTTGTCCGCCGCCTTGAAGCGAGCAGCGACATCGGCCGGCAGCTGCGGCGCCGGGGGTGGCGCGGTCTGAGCGAGCACAGGGCCGGCGCAGGCGAGCGCGAGAGTGGTGAGCCAGACATGTTTCATCATGAGAATGCTCCGGGCAGGTTGGAAAACGAGAGGTCACACGATTCAGACCAGCTCCGATCGCAGGGTCTGCTTGATCGCCGCCAGGCGTGCGTCATGCACCCGGACGCGGATCGCGTCCGGACTGCCGCCTTGCCGCGCGAGCGCACCGGCATCCACGCCCTGAGCCGCGGTCAGCGCTCGGCGCATGCGCTCGGCTTGGGGGTAGGGCGCGTCGCGATAGCCCGCGCGGCCGCGGAAGTCGGATTCGCACGCGGCGAGGAGATCCTCGAAGCGGCGACGGCGGCGGAAGGCGTCTACCCGCTCGAGTATCTTCAGCACCGTGGAGGGATTGAGCTCCAGCGCCCGGTGCAGATCGCCGTGGTAGCGTGCAGACAGGAGCCCGAGCTCGCGACAGTCGTTCGGCACGCGGATGCGCTCGCACAGTGCCTGGACGAGCTCGACGCTGCGCGCCTCGTGGCCGGTGTGCCGGGGCCATTGCGCGGGTGGCGTGGTGGCCTTGCCGAGATCGTGCGTGAGGGCGGCGAAGCGCACGGGCAGGCCGTAGCCGCGTCCGGCCGCATAGTCGATGACCATCATCGTGTGCACGCCCGTATCCACTTCCGGATGGAAGTCCGCGCGCTGCGGCACCCCGAACAGACCGTCCACCTCGGGGAGAATGCGCGCCAGTGCGCCGGTTTCGCGCAGGGTGTAGAACATGCGCGAGGGTTTTTCTTCCATCAGGCCGCGCGCGAGCTCCTGCCAAACCCGTTCTGGCACGAGCGCTTCGACCTCGCCGTTGTGGACCATCTCGCTCATGAGCGCGAGCGTCTCCGGCGCGACGTGGAACCCGAAGCGCGCGGCGAAGCGTGCCACCCGCAGGATGCGCACGGGATCCTCGGCGAAGGCCGGGCTCACGTGCCGCAGGACGCCTGCCTCCAGATCGGCAACACCGCCGAACGGATCGATGATGTTGCCCGCCTCGTCCTGGGCGATGGCATTGATGGTGAGGTCGCGCCGCGCCAGGTCCGCTTCGAGCGTCACGTCCGGCGCGGTGTGGAAGTGGAATCCCTTGTAGCCGGGGGCGGTCTTACGCTCGGTGCGCGCGAGCGCGTGCTCCTCGTGCGTGGCGGGATGGAGAAAAACCGGGAAGTCCTTGCCGATCGGGCGGAAACCCAGACGCACCATCTCTTCCGGCGTGCTGCCGACGACCACGAAATCCCGGTCCTTGACCGGCAGGCCGAGGAGCGCGTCTCGCACCGAGCCGCCGACGCGGTAACGCTTCATCCGAGACCCCCGACCGCGCAGCAACCCTCGCGGGTGCCTATCGACCCGCGCGGACGCGAAAGTCGTTGTAACGCGCGCGTGGATCCTGGTGACCGAGGTAGCGGGGAACGACGGCCTCGATCGCGGTGGGCTCGAAGCCGAACACCGCGGGGAAGGGGCCGCCGCAGACGCTGTCCTGCTTCATGGAGTAGTAGTTGTCGCGCGTCAGCAAGGGACCGGGCAGCCATTCCATGACGGCTGCCTGCAGGTAGGAGAGGCGATCGCTCAGGCCGATCACGGGGCGCCGGTTGCCGGTGATCTCGCCGACGTACTTCACCAGGTCGCGCAGCGCATAGACCTTCGGCCCGCACAGATCGTAGCTCTTGCCCACCGTCTCGTCGTTCAGCAGGCACTCGACGAAGGAACGTCCGACATCTTCCACCCAGATCGGCTGGAAGCGCGTGTCGGGGGATGCGAGCGCGACCGCAGGTACCACGCCCAGGAACTGGGCGAAGAGGTTGAGGAAACTGTCGCCGCGGCCGAAGATCACGGAGGGTCGAAAGATGGTCCAGGCGAGCGCGTTGCCCGCCTCCTTGACGGCTGCTTCGCCTTGGCCTTTCGAGCGCAGATAGGCGCTCGGCCCGTTGACGTCCGCATTGAGCGCGCTCATGTGGACGAAGCGCCCGACCCCTGCGCTGCGGCAGGCGGCGACGATCTTTTGCGGCAGTTCGGCGTGCACCCGCAGGAAACCGCCGGGGACCCCCCGTTCGTGCAGGATGCCGACCAGGTTGATGACCGCATCGCAGCCGGCGACCAGCGCCTGCAGGGTCGAGCGCTCGTGGATGTCGGCCTCCACGACTTGCACCGTGGGCAGAACCAGCAGGTCCTTGCCGGTGTCGGCGTAGCGGGTGGGCACGCGCACGGTAATGCCCTGCGCGGCCAACAGGTGGACGATGTGGCTGCCGACGAAGCCGGAGCCGCCGAAGACGCAAACCGATCGGAGATTCAGGTCCATTTTTCTGACGGGCATTTGCAGGTGGGATACGGCCTCCGCGTGCCGGAGGCAGGCGGCGGGGCACAACACAGTCGGATTTTATCCGAGATCGGCGCCGTGACGGGGTTCGGTGCAAGAACCCGGTGCTGCCACGGCGTCAGGGTGTATCGCCGAGTGGCCGTTCGGAATCGGCGCGGGCCGGAATGACACCGAGACGCTGCTTGAGGGAGTTCGTCTGACTCTTGAGCTGAACCGCGTAGTAGGTGGCGTTGGCGAGCACCTTCTTCACGTAATCGCGCGTCTCGTTGAAGGGGATGGACTCGGCGTAGATCGCACCCTCCATGGCGGTCGGCGCGCGCCACTGACGGGCCCGGCCGGGGCCGGCGTTGTACGCGGCCGAGGCGAGCACGGGGCTGCCGTCCAGGAGGTCGTACACATAGCGCAGGTAATAGGTGCCGAGCCGGATGTTGGTTTCGATGTCGGACACCATCGACTGCTGGAAGTCCGCCATGCCGATCCGCTTGGCCACCCACTTGGCGGTTGCCGGCATGAGCTGCATCAGCCCCACGGCTCCCGCGCTCGAGCGCACCTCGGTCTGGAAGCGGCTTTCCTGGCGCATCACGCCATAAACCCATGCCTCGTCCAGCTGAACCTGGCGTGCGGAGGCGCGTACCGCCTCCCGGAACGGCACCGGGTAGCGGACGGAAAAGTCATGCAGCGCGCGGGTCTTCTCCGCGGTCGCGATGGCGCGGTCGTAGACGCCGTGGCGCTTGGCGACTTCCGCCGCCGCCAGCAACTGCTGGTCGTCCAGGCCGCGGATGCCCCACGCCCATTCGCGAATGCCGTCCAGCCGCATGTCGAAGCGGTACAGCGCGATCGCGCGCTTGAAGGACGGCAGCTGGGCCATCGCCTCGACGTTCTCCTTCGGCGGCTGATAGCTCGCGGGCAGCGCCTCGACGACCTCGCCCAGGTCCTCCAGCGCGAGGCGCCCGTAGAAGTTCTGCTCGGTCGAGATCGGTGCGAACAACTGGTTTGCTTCCGCCGGCCGACCGCGCGCCTTGTATGCCCGCCCCCGCCAGTAGCGCCAGCCTGCATCCTGCTTCTCCTTGAACGACATGGCCTCCGTGGCGGCGAGCACGTCTTCCCACGACTGTGCGCGCAAGGCGAGACGCGCGTACCAGCCGAGCTGGACGTCGTTCTGCCCCCGGGCGCCCGCTTCGCGGAACCATACGAGCGCCTGCGGATCCTGGCGCATGGCCGCCTGGTAGGCGATGTGACCGCCGACGTAACGCTGATCGGGAAGCGGGAACGACGAGCGTACCTTCACCCACTGGTCCCGCGCCTGCTGCGGGGAGACCCGCGCGAGGCGGTAGAGCGCGAACATCGCGACCTCGCGTCCGGAGCGATTGTTCTGGCCCCACGCTCGGTGTTCGAGGAAGCGGCGGGGGTTCTCGGCGGCGGCATCGAGCATCTTCGGGTCGGGCGAGTCGGCAGGTGGCAGATAGGGGGCGAGCTTCTTCGCGAGACCGACCTGCCCCGCTTCCAGTGCCAGGCGCATCCGCGCCCAGACATCCTGCGTGGTGATCTGGCCGCCGGCGAGCATCGCCTCGAATACCGGCGTGCACGCGGCCGGGAGGTCGCGACCCGATGCCCACAGCGGCCGCACCGCGGCCATCCCGGAGAGATCACCCTGCCGCATCCCGGCCTGGGCGGCGAAACAGAGTGTTTCGGGGTCGGGCGATGGCACCTGAGGGAACAAGACCTTGAACCGGGCAAAGTCGCCGCGCGTGGCGAGCACCTTGAGCCAGTCGCCGCGCAGGCGTTCGCCCACGACCGAGTCGCCGTACTTGGCCAGAAAGGCCTCCACGTCCTCGGGACTGGCATTGTCGAGGTCGAGCTTGAGCTGCCAATACGCGACGTAGGGTTCGAGGACGTACCCCTGGAGCGCCGGGGCGACGCGCGCGAGGCGGGCGCGGTCGCCGGCCTGGAACGCATTGCGCGCGGCGATGAAATCCTCGTCCTGTCCGGCCTCGCAGGTGAGAGCAAAGAGGGTGATGACGCAGCCTACGATCGCGTTTCTCATGTCGGTGGCGGGCTGGTGGGCGAGGGTTGCCATTCTACGCTCCGAACATGCCGAGACGGGCGGCGGGGCGCAAGCGGCGCGCCACGGGAATACCTCAGCCGAGGTAGAGACGATACGCCGGGTTGCCGGTCTCGTCCCAGTAGCGATAGCCGACCTCGTCGAGAAACGCCCGGAACGCGCGCTTGTCCTCGGGCGGGACCTGCATGCCTACCAGCACCCGCCCATAGTCCGCGCCATGATTGCGATAGTGAAAGAGGCTGATGTTCCAGCCTTTGCTCATCGCATCGAGAAACTTCATGAGCGCACCGGGCCGCTCCGGGAACTCGAAGCGGTAGACGATCTCGTTCTCCGCCTGGGGCGCATGACCGCCCACCATGTGCCGGACGTGCAGCTTCGCCATCTCGTTGCCGCTCATGTCGATCGCCTCGAACCCATGCTGCTCGAGCATGCGCACGAGTTGCACGGACTCCTTGCGGTCCTGCACCTGCACGCCGGCGAAGACGTGCGCCTGCCGCGCATCGGCATAGCGATAGTTGAACTCCGTGATGCTGCGCGGACCGAGCAGCCCGCAGAACTTCTTGAAGCTGCCCGGCCGCTCGGGAATGGTCACAGCGAGGATCGCCTCCCGCTGTTCGCCGAGCTCCGCGCTCTCGGCGACGAAGCGCAGGCGGTCGAAGTTCATGTTGGCGCCGCACGCAATTGCCACCAGCGTGCGGTTGCGGATGCGCTCCCGCGCCACGTACTGCTTTACGCCCGCCACGCCGAGCGCGCCGGCCGGCTCGAGGATCGAGCGTGTGTCCTCGAACACGTCCTTGATCGCCGCGCACACGGCGTCCGTGTCGACCAGCAGCACCTCGTCGACCAGCTCGCGGCACAGACGGAACGTTTCCTCGCCGACTTGCTTCACCGCGACACCGTCGCAGAAAAGGCCGACCTGGGGCAGACGCACGCGGTGCCCGGCCGCGAGCGATCGATACATCGCATCCGCGTCGGCCGGCTCGACACCGACGATGCGGATCTCGGGCCGCAGGCGCTTGACATACGCGGCGACCCCGGCGATCAGCCCGCCGCCGCCGATAGCGACGAAGATCGCTTCGATCGGCCCGGTGTGCTGGCGCAGGATCTCCATGCCGATCGTGCCCTGCCCCGCGATCACGTCGGGGTCGTCGTACGGGTGCACGAAGGTGAGCTTTTCCCGCTTCGCGATCTCCTGCGAATGCAGGTAGGCCTCGTCGTAGGAATCGCCGTGGAGCACCACCCGCGCACCGCGGCCCGCGACCGCCTGCACTTTGATCTGCGGCGTCGTCGCCGGCATGACGATGGTCGCCTTGCAGCCGAGCTTCTGGGCGGCGAGCGCCACGCCCTGCGCGTGATTACCCGCCGAGGCGGCGATCACGCCGCGCCGGAGCGCGCCCACCGGCAGTCGCGACATCTTGTTGAATGCGCCGCGCAGCTTGAACGAGAACACCTGTTGCATGTCCTCGCGCTTGAGCAGCACGTCGTTCTTCAGCCGGGCGGACAGGTTTGGCGCACGCTCGAGGGCGCTCTCGATCGCCACGTCGTACACGCGGGCGGTGAGAATCCGCTCGAGATAGTCGATCTTCATGGAGTGGGGGCAACGGAAAACTGCGCAGGGTAGCAGGTTTTCCCGCCCTGCTGAAGGCGCGCGGTCAAGTCCCCTGGGTGCTGTAAATTTGTGAGCCGGATGCGCTCTTGAGCGGCGAGGCGTGGCGCTGCTCGAACTCGTTGCGTAGATGGTCACGCAGGGTTTGAATCTGCTTGATCTCGAAGGGCGTGATGACGACGTTGCGCCAGCCCTGTCGCGCGCGCATCAGTGCTGCGTACATCAGCTTCATGACGGCACGCTCGCCCAAGGCATGCGCGATTACCTTGTGGAAATCATCCGTTACTTCAGCCACTTGTAGGCGCTGTCCGGGCGTAGTGACACGAGCGGACATGCCGCTCGTGGTTAACCACCGCACCTCTATCGAGCGCTGCGCACGGTGGGCGGCAATGCGACGCCACAAGCCTGAAACACTTTTCCGATGGTGCCTTTCGCCTCGGTGCGCAGCGTATACGCTTTGCCATCGAGGTTGAGCTCGATCTCCTGCAGATGATCGAGATCGTGAACGATGTCGGCCCACTCCAGTTGCCAATCGCGCAGTGCGAGACGTTCTTCGAGTTCCACGCGCAGTAACAGAGCGAGCAATGAGCAGAACACGTGGCCGCGGATCGTGTCATCGCACTGGTGGAAGATGGGGCGCGTGTCGAGCTGGCTCTTGGCGGTACGAAAGATAGCTTCGACCAGCCACAGCTGCTTGTACTTGAGCGCGAGTTCGCGCGCCGCTAGATCGGTGTTGGTGGTCAACACCCACTTGCCGTCGAAGCGCGCCTCGGCGTTGATCTTGTCCTCGTCGATGGCGAATCGGCTACCGGTGGTCTTCACGTACTTGTGGTAGCCGCGGTTGCCGATCAACTGCTTGTCACCGGCTTTGAGCGCCGCCTTGAGCGATTCGACGATCGCTTCGCGCTCATGCCGATCCTTGGTGGCCTGGTCCTCGTTAAGACAGACGACATAGCGGCGATCCTCGACCCAGACTTCCTTGACCTTGAGCGGCGCCGCTGCCTTGGGATCGTCGCGCTTCGGATAGACTTCCTGGTAGCGTCCGGCGCGGGCAAGCACCTCTTCGTTCGCCTCCTTGCAGCGGCGCATGCGCACACCGAGGATGTACTTCCAGCCGCGCTGTTTGATTTCGGCGATCGTTGCCCGGCTGATCATGCCGCGGTCGGCGACGATACAGATCTCGTTCACCTTGAAGTAGCCGCGCAGCCGATCGACGATCGGCATGAGGCTGTTGACGTCGGCCGTATTGCCCGGCCACAGCTCGCTCATGAGCGGCCGGCCCTCGTTGTCGACCACCACCCCGACCACCATCTGCTTCAAGTCCGGACGGTGATCCTTGGAGTGGCCGTACTGACCAAGCCTCTCGCCGCCTTCACCCTCGAAGTAGATCGACGTGGTATCGAAGAACACGAGATCGAGCGCGCTGAACAGATCGCGCCGCCGCTCGAACAGCCGCTCCTCGATCAAGTCCTTGCGCGTGCGCAGCCCCATGCTGCCCGAATCGGGCGGCGCGAGCGCTTCTCCCAGCCAGCCCATCGCCCGATAGAACTGGTGCAGTTCGAGCGCTTCGACGCCACTCATCGCATAGGAGGTCTGCCACTTTTGCGCCGCGCGATCCGATCCGGGGGCAAACAAACGATGCAGCACGGTCACGAGCACCGCGCGCTCCAGCGAGAAGCCAAAGCGCCGTTCCCCGGCCAACTCGCTCAGGACGCGATCGATTCCAAGTTCTAGCCACAGGCGCTCGAAGATCAGCCCCGGTCCAACGATCCGGGCGCCAACCGTGACGGCACCGCCTTCGGCGTGCGCGCCCAACACCGCAAGCTTCTCCGAAAAACGACCGAGCGATGCGAGCAGACGATCCAACTCGCCGGAAGCGCGCAACTCGTCGAGTCGGCCGAGCCGAGCGAGCACCCGCTGCTGAATGCGGCCCTTGACGCGCTGATTCTCGACCAGCAGCAAGTACGTCCGGTTCGCATTGGTCTGCGTGCGGATAAACATCGGCTTGTTGTGTCATTACGAGACACCGTTATTCTTCGCGTAGAAGAACATACAAGTCAAGCCATTGTGCATGCAGCGTGACACTACGTTTTGGAGCGTACTCCCACAAAGCCAGTAACGACGCGGGGTCGTCTTCAAAAAAGCGCGCAAAGTGTAGAAGATGGGCTTGGGTAGCGACGGTGTTGCTGCGCATT
>JBDHRV010000014.1:0-39728 GCA_039807745.1 Burkholderiales bacterium | reverse complement strand
TGCCCAACGTCTTGCCGTCCGGACTCAACGAGCGCGTGGTGAGAGGAAGCGACACGACATGACCGAGCATCACGGCATCGACCTGCTTCCCGTCATCATTCTGCTGGCCGTCGCCATCGTTGCCGCGCCGCTGTTCAAGCGGCTCGGTCTGGGCTCGGTGCTCGGCTATCTCGCCGGAGGGCTCGCCATCGGTCCGTTCGGGCTGGGTGTGTTCACGCACCCCGGGTCGATCCTGCAGGTCGCCGAGCTCGGCGTCGTCATGTTCCTGTTCATCATCGGCCTCGAGATGCGGCCGACGCGGCTGTGGGGGATGCGCCGCGCGATCTTCGGCCTCGGCCTGCTCCAGGTCGTCGCGTGCGCGCTGTTGCTGGGCGGCGTGGGAGTGGCGACTGGATATCCCGTCGTTGCCTCGTTCGTGTCAGGCGCCGGGTTCGTTCTGACCTCGACGGCAATCGTCATGCAGCTGTTGGAAGAGCGACGCGAGCTCGACTCGAGCGGCGGCCAGCGCATCGTTTCGATTCTGCTGCTCGAAGACCTGATGATCGTTCCCTTGCTTGCGCTCGTCGCTTTTCTCGCGCCGATCGCGCCCGGCAATCCGCAGCGCGGCGGCATCGATTGGCAGGCGATCGCCATCGGCGTGGGAGCGATCGCTGGATTGCTGATCGCCGGCCGCTACCTGCTCAATCCGCTGTTCGGCCTGCTGGCGAATGCACGCGCGCGCGAAGTGATGACCGCGGCGGCGCTGTTGGTCGTGCTCGGCTCCGCGTACGCGATGGAACTCGGCGGGCTGTCGATGGCCATGGGGGCCTTTCTCGCCGGAGTGCTGCTGTCGGAATCGACGTATCGACATCAGCTCGAAGTCGACGTCGAGCCGTTCCGCGGCATCCTGCTCGGCTTGTTCTTCCTTGCCGTCGGCATGTCGCTCGACCTCGGGGTCGTGGCGGCGAACTGGCGGCTCGTTCTCTTCTATGTCGCCGCGTACATGCTGGTGAAAGGGGCCGGCATCTACCTCGTGGCGCGCCTGCTGCGCTCGTCGAACCGCGAGGCGGTCGATCGCGCCATCCTCATGGCACAGGGCGGAGAGTTCGCCTTCGTGCTGTACGCGGCGGCGGCGAGCGTCGGCATCCTCACCGCCGAGGAGAACGCGACCCTCACTGCGATCATCATCCTCTCGATGGTGCTCACGCCGGTTGCCATCGCGGCTCTCGATTTCTTGCGCCGCGGCGTGCAGCCTTCAGCGGAAGGCTACGAGCGTCCGGAGGGGCTGAAAGCCGCTGCACTCATCATCGGCTTCGGCCGCGTCGGTCAGATCGCGAGTCAGTTCCTGCTCGCTCGCGGCTGCGAGATCTCGATCATCGATACGGATGTCGAGATGATCGATGTGGCGCGCGAGTATGGCTTCAAGGTCCACTACGGCGACGGCACGCGCCTGGACATCCTGCACGCTGCCGGCGCGGGACAGGCGCGTGTCGTGTTGGTGTGCGTCGACAAAGCGGAGGACGCCACGCGCATGACGGAGTTGCTGAAGGCGCAGTTTCCGGGCGTGCCGGTGCTCGTCCGCGCCGTGGATCGCCGGCATAGCCTGAACCTGATCCGGGCCGGCGCCGATCTTCAGGTCCGCGAGACCTTCGAATCCGCGGTCGTCCTGGGCGAGGCAGCGCTGGCGAAACTGGGCGTCGAGTCGACCGAGGTCGAGCAGATCAGCGTCCGTCTTCGCGCGCGGGACGAGCAGCGCCTGCAACTCGAACTGGTCGGCGGGCCGGACGCCGGTAAAGCGCTGTTCAGCGGCAAACCCGAGCCGCAGGAAGCACCGGTGGTCGATCGGCGGCCACCGGGCTGACCTATCGATTCTGATTTCTTAGAAGCCTCGCACCGAAGGCGCGCGTCCAGACCTCTGGCCGGGATTGGCGGGCGGCGGGAGTCCCGCCGCCCGGGTCGTGCGTCAGCCCTGATTGGGCGCGACGGGGATGAAGATGGTGGCATCACCGCGCTTGACGAGCAGCGCGAGCGGCGCGCCCTTCGGTGCCTGCTCGAGCGTCTTGCCGAGGTCGTCGGTGTCGCTGATGCGGGCCCCGTTCACGCCCACGATCACGTCACCCTGACGGATGCCGGACTTCGCGGCCGGACCCTGGGCGCGCTCGACTTTCACGCCGCCCTCCAGACCGAGCGCCTTGCGCTCGCGCGCGTCGAGCTCGGACACGGAGAGCCCCAGACTCGACATCTTCCGTGCCTCGCCCTTGGCGCCCCCCGTGCTCGCCTGCGCGAGCTTGTCGGACGGCGCCTCGCCCACCGCCACCGTGGTCTTCTGCTCCTTGCCGTCGCGCAGATACACGACGTTCGCCTTCGCACCCGGCTTGGTCGCCGCGACGAGCGGCGGTAGCGCGGAGAATTCCTCGACCTTCCTGCCGTCGTATTCGACGATCACGTCACCGGCCTTGAGCCCGGCCTTCGCCGCGGCGCTGTCGGCATCGACGGCGGCGATCAGCGCGCCTTTCGCGTCCTTCAAGCCGAACGACTTGGCGAGCTCGCCCGAGATCGGCTGGATGCGCACGCCGAGCTGGCCGCGCGTCACCTTGCCGTGGCTCTTGAGCTGGTCCGCGACGTTCATCGCGAGGTCGATCGGGATCGCGAACGAGACACCCATATAGCCGCCGGTGCGGCTGTAGATCTGCGAATTGATGCCGATCACTTCACCGTTCAGGTTGAAGAGCGGACCGCCGGAATTGCCCGGGTTCACCGCCACGTCGGTCTGGATGAACGGCACGTAGCTCTCGTCCGGCAGCGAGCGGCCCTTCGCGCTCACGATGCCCGACGTGACGCTGTTCTCGAAACCGAACGGCGAGCCGATCGCCGCCACCCATTCACCGACCTTGACCTGACTCGGATCGCCCATTTTGAGCGCGGGCAGGTTCTTGGCGTCGATCTTGACCAGCGCCACGTCGGTGCGCTTGTCGGCGCCGATCACCTTCGCCGTGAACTCGCGCCGGTCCGTGAGCTTGACCGTGACGCTCTCCGCGCCGTCCACGACGTGAGCATTGGTCAGAACGTAGCCGTCCTCGCTCACGATGAAGCCGGAGCCCACGCCGCGCTCGGGCGATTCGCGGCCTCCACGTCCCTCCGGCCCAGGCATCGGCATCGGCATCCCGAAGCGCTTGAAGAACTCGAACATGGGGCTGTCTTCCGGAATGCCCAGGTCTGGCATGTTGCCGGTCGGGGTGTCGCTGCGGGTCACCGAGATGTTGACCACCGATGGTCCCGCTGCTTCCACGAGTGTGCTGAAATCGGGCAGGCCGCGCGGGCCGGGCTGGACCGCGGCGGGCGCCGGCGCGGCGTGCGCCTCGGCCACCTTCGGCAGGGAATCGTTGGAGCAGCCGGCTGCGAACGCCGCGATGACGGCGGCCGCAATGGCGCTGCGGGCAACGCGGGTGGTATTGCGAGTCATGGGTGCATCTCTCCTTGAAGGTGTCGACGAAGGCCACGGACGGCCTTCCACGCGTCGCATCCTAGTGAGCGATGCTTAAGCCAGACTTAACGCGCCGAGGGAAAACGGATGGTGACCCGCAGACCGCGCCCGTCGGGGCCTTCGCGAAGTTCGATGGCCGCGCGGTGGCGTTCGGCGACGCGCCGCACGATCGCGAGCCCGAGACCGCTGCCGGTGCCTTCGCTTCCGGCACGGCGATAGAAGCGGTCGAACACCCGCTCGCGCTCCGCCGGCGGGATGCCGGTGCCGGTGTCGACGATCTCGAGCACGGCGCCGCCAGCAGCCGTCGTCACGCCGAGATCCACTCGTCCGCCCGGCGGCGTATGACGGATCGCATTGTCCAGAAGATTGCCGAGCAGCACGCGCAAGCCGTCGGCGTCGCCTTGCACCGTGACCGGCGCCGCCTCGGTCACCCCGAGGTCGATGCCCTTGGTATGCGCGATGGCGGCCCGCTCTCCGGCCACGCTGCGGGCGAGCTCGTCGAGGCGCACCGCGGTGAACGGCCGCTCGACCGCTTCCGGCTCGAGCCGCGCCATCGTGAGCAGCTGCTCGGTGAGATGCGCCGAGCGTTCGACGCCCAACTTGAGCTGCGCCAGGGCTGTCGCGCGCTCCTCCTGCGTGCGTGCGGTCTCGAGTAGCTGGATCTGCAGCTTGACCGCGGTGAGCGGCGTGCGCAGCTCGTGCGCGGCATCGGCCGTGAACTCGCGCTGCGCCGCGAGCGCCTGCGACAGCCGCCCGAGCAGGTCGTTCAGCGCTGTCACGAGGGGTCGTGTCTCGGCGGGAAGACCGGTGGTCGGAAGCGGCTCGAGCGAGGTCGGGCTGCGGCGTGAGACCGCCCCGGCAATGCGCTTGAGCGGCGCGAGACCGCTGCCCACCCCGAACCAGACGATCAGCGCAAAGACCGGAATCAGCGCGAGCAGCGGCAGCAGCATGCGTCCCGTGATGGCGCCGATCATCTCGCGGCGCAGCGCCATCGGATGCGCGACCTGGATTACGCGGCGGTCTTCGAGCGTGGTGTACACGCGCCAGTCCTCCCCCTTCCACTGCACGTGGCTGAAGCCGGTGCGCACGGCGCGCGGCAGGTCGGTGCCCGGCCGCGAGTAATAGAGGAGCGTGCCGCCGCGGTCCCATACCTGACTGATGAAGTCCGCAGCGTCATCATCGTCATCGTCGTCGCGCGGATCGAACCGGGGTCCGGGCGCGACTCCGGCGAAGGGCTGCTTGCGCAGCGAAAACGCGAGCTGCTGAAGCTGGTAGTCGAACAGATCGTTCACGCCCTCGCGGGCTTCGAGAAAGCTCGCGGCGAGCGCTGCCACGGTCGCGAACGTGAGCGCGGCGATGAGCCAGACCAGGAGCCGCCGGCGGATCGAGGTCACGGCTTGTCGCCGATCATGTAGCCGACGCCCCGGATGTTGCGGATCGACTCGGCGCCCAGCTTGCGGCGCAGGTTGTGGATGTGGACCTCGACCGCATTGCTCTCGACTTCTTCGCCCCATCCGTACAGCCGCTCTTCCAGCGCGGCGCGCGAGAGCACCGCGCCGGGGCGTTCCAGCAGCGCTTCGAGCACCGCGAACTCGCGCGCGGACAGCGCGATCGGCTCGCCGTCGAGCCGCGCCTCGTGCCGCGCCGGATCGAGCGCGAGCGCGCCGTGCTCGATCACCGCCTCGGCGCGACCGGCTGCGCGTCGCGCGAGCGCACGGATGCGGGCCGAGAGCTCGTCCAGGTCGAAGGGTTTCACCAGGTAATCGTCGGCGCCGGCGTCGAGTCCCTTGACGCGGTCCGATACGGCGTCGCGCGCGGTGATGACGAGCACCGGTATGGCGTTGCCCCTGCGGCGCGTCTCGGCGAGCAGATCGAGTCCGGACTTCTTCGGCAGACCGAGGTCGAGCAGCATCATGCCGTAGCGCTCCGCCGCGAGCGCGAGTTCCGCGGCCCGCCCGTCGCGCACCCAGTCGACCGTGAAGCCGGTGCGGCGCAGGCCTTCCTGCACGGCCGCGCCGATCATGGCGTCGTCTTCGACGAGTAGGATCTTCATGATAGGAGAACTAGAAAACGCCCGGCCGGGACATTGTAGCCGCGACCGGGCGCTGCCGCCCCGGCGAGGTGGACCGGGGCGGGATGCGACTATTCCTCAGTCGTCGTCATCGTCATCATCGTCGTCGAGCCAGCTGGTGAACTTTTTCTTCTCTTTGGTCGCGAGGACCTTGCCATCGGCAGCATCGATGTGGATCTCGCGCACGCCATCGCCCCCGACCACCTTCACTTCGTAGTAGGCGCCGCGTGCGCTGCGCTCGAGCTCGGCTTCGACGGCGCGTCCGTTGCCGTGCTGCTCTGCCGTCTCGATGGCCTGCGTGATCGTGACGGTCGGTGCGGTCGCGGCGCCGGCGCCTTCCGCCGCCAGGACGGGACCGCCTGCTGCAAGGGCGCCCGCCAGAAGCGCGGCGGCAAGGAATCGTTGCTCGGTCATGGCATACCTCTCAAGGGCAAGGGGGCGGAGGACGACTGCCTCCGCACGCCTCGCATGCTGGACCCCTTGGCTTAAGTAAACCTTAACAGTCGCTTTCTTAGCGGATCGCAGCCGCTATGCCTCCTTCGTCGCGCCGACCACCGCGATCGCGGTCATGTTGACCACGCGCCGCACCGTGGCGGCCGAAGTGAGGATGTGCACGGGCCGCGCCCCCCCGAGCAGGATCGGGCCGATGGTCACTCCATTTCCGCCGGTCGCCTTGAGCACGCTGTAGAGGATGTTCGCGGCATCGAGATTGGGCATCACCAGAATGTTTGCCGCGCCCTTCAAGGAGGTCTGCGGCAGGAACGACTTGCGGATTTCCTCGGAGAGCGCCGTGTCGCCGTGAAGTTCGCCGTCGCATTCCACATCCGGCGTCTGTGCGGTGAACAGCGCGTACGCAGCGCGCATCTTCCGCGCCGAGGGCCGGTCGCTGGAGCCGTAAACCGAATGGGAGACGAAGGCGACCTTGGGCGGCAGACCAAAGCCGCGCACGGTCTTCGCCGCCATGGCAGCGATCTCCGCGAGCTGCGCCGGGTCCGGGTCGTCGTTGACGTACGTATCGGTGATGAAGAGCGTTCGCCCAGGCAGCATCATTGCGTTCAGGGCCGCGAAACAACTCGCGCCGTCCTGCAAGCCGATCACGTCGCTCACCATGCCGAGATGAGCGTCGAAGCGGCCGACCGGGCCGCAGATCAGCGCGTCCGCGTCGCCGCGGCGCACCGCCATTGCGCCGATAATGGTCGTGGACCGGCGGACCGCCGCCTTCGCCATCTCGGGCGTGACGCCGCGACGGCCCATGATCGCCTGATACTCGGTCCAGTACTCTCGAAAGCGCGGATCGTTTTCCGGATCGACCACCGGGACGTCCACCCCGGGCAGGAAGCGCAGCCCGGCGCGCGCCGCGCGAGACGCGATCACGCCCGGCCGCCCGATGAGGATCGGGTTCGCCAGATGCTCGTCGAGCACGATCTGCACCGCGCGCAGCACGCGCTCGTCCTCGCCCTCGGCGTAGGCCACGCGTTTCGGCCGCGCTCTTGCCGCATCGAATACCGGGCGCATGAACATCGACGTGTACGTCACGAAGCGCGCGAGCTCGCGGCTGTAGGCATCGAGGTCGGCGATCGGACGCGTGGCGACACCCGATGCCTGAGCTGCCGCGGCGACTGCCGGCGCGATGCGCATGATGAGGCGCCGGTCGAACGGCTTGGGGATGATGTAGTCCGGACCGAAGCCGAGCTCCTGGTCCGCATAGGCTTTGGCCACGTCGTCGCCGATCTCGGCTTTGGCCAGTGCGGCGATCTCGCGCACGCACGCGAGCTTCATTTCATCGGTGATCGAGGTCGCGCCCGCATCGAGCGCCCCGCGAAAAATGTACGGAAAGCAGAGGACGTTGTTCACCTGGTTGGGGTAGTCGGAGCGCCCGGTCGCGACGATGCAATCGGGTCGGACCTGCTTCGCGAGCTCGGGTCGGATCTCGGGCTCCGGGTTGGCGAGCGCGAGGATGATCGGCTGCGGGGCCATCGTCCTCACCATCTCGGGCGTCAGAACGCCCGCGGTCGAGCAGCCCAGGAACACGTCGGCGTCCTTGACGATGTCCGCCAGCGTGCGCGCGTCAGTGGTCTGCGCGTAGCGCTGCTTGGAGGCGTCGAGGCCGGTTCGCCCGGTATGAAGCACCCCCTTCGAGTCGACGACGAAGATATTCTCGGTCTTGACGCCGAGCGCCACCATGAGATCGAGGCAGGCGAGCGCGGCGGCACCGGCACCGGAACACGCGAGCTTCACGTTGCCGATCTGCCGGCCGGTGAGCTCGAGGCTGTTCAGCAGGGCGGCGCTCGATATGATCGCGGTGCCATGCTGGTCGTCGTGAAATACGGGAATGGACAGGCGCTCCCGCAGCTTGCGCTCGACATAGAAGCACTCGGGCGCCTTGATGTCCTCGAGATTGATGCCGCCGAGGGTCGGCTCGAGCGCGGCGATGATGTCCACGAGCTTGTCAGGATCGCGCTCCGCGAGCTCGATGTCGAAGACGTCGATGCCGGCGAACTTCTTGAAGAGGCAGGCCTTGCCTTCCATCACTGGCTTGCCCGCGAGCGGACCGATGTTTCCCAGGCCCAGCACCGCGGTGCCGTTGGTGACCACGCCGACCAGGTTGGCGCGAGAGGTGAACTCGGCCGCGAGCCCGGGCTCGCGCTCGATCGCCAGACACGCGTAGGCGACCCCGGGCGAATAGGCAAGCGACAGATCGTGCTGGTTCGCGAGCGGCTTGGTCGGCATGACGCTGATCTTGCCGCGTTGCGGCAGGCGGTGGTAATCGAACGCGGCTTGGCGCAGCGCTTCTTCGGCTGGCGTGAGGCTGGCGGAGGATTCTTTCATTGGCTTCTCCCTGTGCGGCGTATCCGCGCACTCTGCGGCGATTCTACCCGCGGCCGGACACGCAGGATGAAGCCATCGTGCGTGCGCGGCAAAAGAAGTGCACTGTGCGCCAAAAGCGAGCCCCTGTCGGCAGGTCTCGAATAAACTGTCGATCCTGACTGCTGATGGAACCAGAGCGCTCTCGTGCAGCCGCGCGATCGACCCGCAATCGAGTCTCTACGCGCCGCTCTCGACGGCGTGATCACGCGCGAGCGCGGAAAGTTTCTGCGGCGACTGCGCGAGCTCGACCGCGCACGCGACGCATCGGCCGAGCAGTTGGACGCTCTGGCGCAGGAGATCGCGGCCTCGCGCGCGAAGTGCGAGGCGCGCGCGGCGGCGCTGCCGCGGCCGACCTTTCCGGAAGCGCTGCCGGTGTCGGCAAGGCGCGACGAGATCGCCGCCGCCATCGCCGGCCACCAGGTCGTCGTCGTCTGCGGCGAAACCGGGTCCGGCAAGACGACGCAGCTGCCCAAGATCTGCCTCGCGCTCGGCCGCGGCGCTGCCGGTCTCATCGGTCACACGCAGCCGCGACGCATCGCCGCGCGCACGGTCGCGAACCGCATCGCGCACGAGCTCGCGACCCCGCTCGGCAAGGTGGTCGGCTACAAGATCCGCTTCCAGGACCACGTGAGCGGCGAGGCCTGCGTCAAGGTGATGACCGACGGCATCCTGCTCGCCGAGACGCAGACCGATCGCATGTTGTCGGCGTACGACACGCTGATCCTCGACGAAGCGCACGAGCGCAGCCTCAACATCGATTTCCTGCTCGGCTACACGCGGCAGCTTCTGCCGCGGCGGCCCGATCTCAAGCTCGTCATCACCTCCGCCACCATCGACGCGGAGCGCTTCTCGAAGCACTTCGGCGGCGCGCCGGTGGTCGAGGTCTCGGGGCGGCTCTATCCGGTCGAGGTGCGCTATCGGCCGCTCGCGGCGGACCCCGAGAAGGGCGACGAGCCGGACCTCGCCGACGCCATCCTCGACGCGGTGGATGGCGTGAGCCGTCCCGGCGAACAGGGCGACATCCTCGTCTTCCTGCCGGGCGAGCGCGAGATCCGCGACACCGCCGAGGCGCTGCGCAAGCACCATCCGCCCGGTGCGGAGATCCTGCCGCTCTACTCACGGCTCTCGGCGCAGGAGCAGGACCGCGTGTTCGAGCCGGGGGGCGCGCGCCGGATCGTGCTCGCCACCAATGTCGCGGAGACGTCGCTCACGGTGCCGCGCATCCGCTACGTGATCGATCCAGGCTATGCTCGCGTCAACCGCTACTCGTACCGCAACAAGGTCGAGCAGTTGCTCACCGAGAAGATCTCGCGCGCCTCCGCCAACCAGCGCGCGGGGCGCTGCGGCCGGGTGATGAGCGGCGTGTGCGTGCGCCTCTACGACGAAGAGGATTTCGCCAAGCGTCCCGAGTTTACCGAGCCCGAGATTCTGCGCTCGTCGCTCGCGTCGGTGATCCTGCGCATGGCCGCCCTCAACCTCGGTCACGTCGAGCAGTTCCCGTTTCTCGACATGCCGCAGCCGCGGATGATCGCCGACGGCTATCAGCTCCTGAACGAGCTCGGCGCGATCGACGCACAGCATCGCCTTACCGCGATCGGCACACGGCTCGCGAAGCTGCCGATCGACCCGCGCATCGGGCGCATGGTCCTCGCGGCGAAGCAGGAGAACTGTCTCGCGGAGGTGCTGATCATCGCTGCCGCGCTGTCGGTGCAGGACCCGCGCGAGCGTCCGCTCGAGAAACAGGGCTCGGCCGACTTTGCGCATGCGCAGTTCCAGGAGGAGCGGTCGGACTTCCTGTCGTTTCTCAAGATGTGGGCGTTCTTCGACGAGGCGTTGAAGCACAAGAAGTCGAACCGCAAGCTGGTCGAAGTCTGCCGCGAGCATTTCCTCTCGTATCTGCGCCTGCGCGAATGGCGCGACATCCACGGCCAGCTTCACGCGCTCGTGACCGAGATGGGTCTGCGGCCGAACGAACAGCCGGCCACGTACGAGCAGATCCACCGCGCGTTGCTGACCGGGTTGCTCGGGAACATTGGCACCAAGAGCGACGAGCCGGGCGAGTATGTCGGCGCGCGCGGCATCAAGTTCCGCGTGCATCCCGGCTCCGGCATGAAGAAGCAACAGCCGAAGTGGCTGATGGCGGCGGAACTGGTGGAGACTACGCGCCTTTATGCGCGGCACGTGGCCCGCGTCGAACCCGAGTGGATCGAGCAGATCGGGGCGCACCTCCTGAAGCGTGAACATTTCGACCCGCACTGGGAGCGCAAGCCGGCGCAGGTCGTGGCGTTCGAGCGCGTATCGCTGTATGGGCTCGTGGTGAATCCGCGGCGGCGCGTGCACTACGGGCCGATCGACCCGAAGGCGGCGCGCGAGATCTTCATCCGCGGGGCGCTGGTCGCGGACGAGTTCGACACGCGCGCGCCCTTCCTCGCCCACAACCGGAAGCTGCGCGAGGCGGTCGAGGCGCTCGAGCACAAGTCGCGACGGCTCGACGTGCTGGTGGACGAAGAGAAGGTGTTCGCGTTCTACGACGCTCGCATTCCGGAAGGGATCGTGAACGGCGCCGGATTCGAGAGGTGGCGGCGCGACGCCGAGCGGACAACGCCGCGGCTCCTCTTCATGGCGCGCGAGGACCTGATGCGCCATGGCGCGGAAGGCATCACGTCCGAGCTCTATCCCGAGCGCTTCAAGTTGGGTGAGGTGACGTTGCCGCTCTCGTACCGCTTCGAACCCGGCCACGCGCTCGACGGTGTGACGCTCACGGTGCCGCTGCACCTCCTGAACCAGCTCGACCCGCGACGGCTCGACTGGCTGGTGCCGGGGATGCTGCGCGAAAAGGTCAATGCGTTGCTGCGCGCGCTGCCCAAGCACACGCGCAAGCTGCTCGTGCCGGTGCCGGAGACGGTGACCGCCTGCCTCGTGGAGCTCGACCAGCGGCCCGCGGACACGGAGCCGCAGCTGCTGACCGCCGCGCTCGCATGGGCGCTCACGCGGGCGAGGGGCATCGACGTCGCGCCGGGCGAGTGGGACCGCACGGATCTGCCCTGGCATCTGTCGATGAACATATGCGTCGTGGATGAGGAAGACACCGAGATCGCGTCGGGTCGCGACCTGCAGGCGCTGCGCGACGAACTCGGCGTGCAGGCGCAGAAGCGCTTCGCGCCGGAGAACGCGTGGGAGCGCGAAGGGCTCACCACGTGGGAGGGCTTCGAGCTGCCGGAATCCGTGACGTTCGACCGCGAGGGGCAGAGGCTCACCGGCTATCCTGCTTTGGTCGATGCGGACGAATCGGTGACGCTCACCTTGATGGACACGCCGGAGAAGGCGCGTGCAGCCACGCGGCTGGGTGTGAACCGGCTCGTGCGCATCGAGCTCAAGGAGCAGATGAAGTTTCTCGAGCGCAGCCTCCCGGGTTTCTCGCAGCTTGCACTGCTGTATGCGCATCTCGGCAGCGCGGAGCAGCTGCGGAACGATCTGATCGCCGCGGTCGTCGACCGTGCGGTGTGGGCCGAAGATGCGCCGGTGCGCGACCATCATGCCTTCGAGGCGCGGGTGAAGCAGGTGAAGAGCCGCCTCCTCGTCGTGGCGCAGGAATACGCGCGGCTCGCGGCCGAAGTGCTGAGCGAAGGTCAGACAGTTCGCAAGACGCTGGACGGTTCGCTCGCGGCGAAGTGGCGCGAGGCATGCGCGGACATGCGGCGTCAGCTCGCGCATCTGGTCTTTCCCGGCTTCATCCTTCTCGCGCCGTACACGCGTTTGCAGCAGTATCCACGCTATCTGAAGGCGATGACGCGGCGGCTGGAGAAGATCGCGAATGCGCCGGAGCGGGATGCGAAGTGGACAGCCGAGATTGCGCGGCTCTGGAAGCAGTACGAAGACCGGCTCACAAAGCATCGCAAAGCCGGTGTCGATGATCCGCACCTCGCGGAATTCCGTTGGCAACTTGAAGAACTGCGCGTGTCGCTCTTCGCACAGGAGCTGAAGACCCCGGCCCCGGTATCGGTGAAGCGGCTGGAGAAGCTTTGGGGGACGGTGGCGGTGTAGCAGGTTGCGGATGCAGGTAGTCTCTCTGAGACACTGCACCCGCCATTCCAGCGCTTGACCCCTTTGCAGCGCGTAGATACAGTAATTACTCGCACGAGAGCGACGTCCATGCAGAAGTCCACAAAACCCATAGAGCTGAAGATCGTGCCCATCGGCAATTCGCGCGGAGTACGGCTGCCGAAGGAGCTTCTCGAACGTTATGCGATAAAGGAGACACTCATTCTCGAACCGCGGGATGAGGGACTGCTCCTCCGCGGCAAGCCGGACGAGCGTCTTTCGTGGGGCGAGACGTTCAAAGAGATGGCGTGCGAGCGAGAAGACTGGAGCGACTTTGATGTCACGATCGCGGACGGTCTCGATCCCGCTGAGAAATGGTAAGGAGTGCGGTCTCGCGTTACGCGATCCACCTCGCTGAACTGGATCCAACGCGGGGCCGGGAGATCTCGAAAACGCGACCGGTCGTTGTCGTGAGTCAAGACGAGATGAATCGTCATCTCGACACCGTGGTCGTGTGTCCCCTCACGACGAAGCTGCACCCGCGCTGGCGCAGCCGCATCGAAGTGCCGTGCGCCGGCCGGAGAGCGGAGATCGCGGTCGATCAGATACGGACGATCAGCAAGCTCCGGCTGGGACGACGCATTGATGCGCTCGACGCGTCGACCGCCTCGACGCTACGGAGATTGATCACCGAAATGTACGGTGAGTGACTCGCGGTGTCGCGCTCCTTGGCGATCTCCCAAAACGAGACGGAAATTCGGTCGACATCGACGCCATGGTCGACCGCGACTGTGGAGGAGCTGGGCGTTCGGCCCTTCGACGTGCTACGGAACCATATCACGCGCCGGGACGACCTGCTTGCGGACACTGTGCGGCGGGTGATTCGCGAGGAAGTGGCGCTGTACTTGGTGCCCGCCAAGCCGCGGGTCAGGGCGGTTGGCAGGGCGGCGCGAGGGGCGAGACAAGGGGCATCGTCGCAAGCTGGCGTTACTAAGGCGTACCCAGCAACGAGAAAGGACCGATAAGGAAAGTGCGTCTAGATTTGTGGACGCTAGGACGTAACGTACTGGTCGGCAATAGGAGGTCGTTGGATGGACTACCGTAAGATCATTACTATCAAACCCGGGAAGCGCGGCGGCAAACCGTGCATCCGGGGGATGCGGATCACCGTATACGACGTCCTGAGCTACTTGGCCTCCGGAATGTCGGAAGACGAAATTCTCAAGGACTTTCCGTATCTCACGCGCGAAGACATCCTGGCCTGTCTCGCATACGCCGCAGATCGGGAGCAGGCCAAGCTGACGGTCTCGTCGTGAAGCTCCTCTTCGACGAGAACCTCTCGCCACGACTGATCGACGTTCTGCGGGATGAGTATCCTGACTCATCGCACGTTCACTTGGTGGGCTTGGGTTCGTCCGACGACGTCGCCATTTGGGCCTATGCTCGAATACCGACTTCGGTCAGAACCGTAAGCGGTCTTCTCTCCTCGACAATTTTCAGCTGATTCTCGTCGCGCACGAACAGCGAGCCCGCGAAGTTCAGGGCACTGATCGAGATGCCTTCGAAGCACTCCGTCGATCGCGGCACCAGAAGGAGCCAGCGGCGCGTGATCAGCAGGTTATAGGCGGCGGACTGCCGAACCCCTGAATCGTCGGCGACACCTTCGATGCCGAGCGCGGCGAGCATCCTGCCGTAAAGACGGAGCGTCTCCTCCGCCGCGGCTGACGGACTGGAGGCACGTAAAGGATCGAGCCAGGCGAAGGCATGACGAAACGGCAGCCTGGCGCTTTGCGTGATTTCCCTGCCGAGCGGCAGGTGATCGAAGGCGCGTTCGATCGGGATCGGCGCGCCGCTCGCGGCAAGCGGCACCGGCACGATCTGCAGATGCTTGTGCGGCTGGCTGGCTCCGGCCGTCCCGCCCGCGTTGTAGAGCCCGAGGCCGTCGATCTCGGCCAGGCAGGTCCACAGCGCCGCAAAGTCCTCCAGGCCGATCAGCTGCTCCTGGTCGGCGTATTCACGCGTGATGATCAGCAGGTGGTGATCGATGACGTTATATTTGTTGAGGAGGCAGAAGTGCGTCGCGGAAATGTCCGCAACGAACAGATCCTCATCGTAGGGCTGGAACGGGTTGATCGGCTTCCCGGTCGCTCGGCTCGACGCCGTCTGTTGCGCTCGCGCGGCGTCCTTCCTGCGCAGGTTGGTCGCCACGCGGACGAGAAACGGGATTCCCTGCTGTTCGATGACCCGCGTCTCGGTCACGATCGGATGCAAGGCGCCACGGCCGAGCGCATGCCGGGTTCGAGCCAGGACGGCATTCCACAGGGTCCCGGGTTGGAGGTCCTTGTTCACTCGGTCGAAACTCCTACCCGCGCTTGTACCCGTAGTACCAGCGGCTCACGCGGTCACCCACATTGCGCACCGTATGCCGCACGCCGGCCGGGATCAACACCTCCTCGCCGATGCGCGGGCGGCATGTCCTTCCGCCGACCTCCAGTTCGATTTCGCCTTCGAGCGGCATCACCAGTTCGTCCGTGGCATGCACGAAGTCCCGCCACACCTGTCCCGGCGCGTCGGTCCAGATGTCACAGCTGAATCCCCGCCGCCCCCAGTCTTCCTTTGGATCCGAGATCTGCACGCCAGTCTCCCGATCAAGGCATGCCTTGTGGTGGAAGTCATGAGACGGAGAACTTGAAGTCGTGTTCCAGTCGATCCGGAGACGTCCCTGGGCGGAAGGAGTTCGTTTGGCGCTTGGTGATTGGGGATGAGTTGCCTTGATTCAGTTGCCTGACGCTGCGCCCGCTCAAACCACGCACGAGACTCCCGCGCAGCCCATGCAACAGCTCTGGCTTGCTCAGCTTAGTGCCTCCGATTCGAACGACAATTCTCGCTGCATCGCGTAGCAGCGGAGCGCAGCCGCGCCACACCTCCTCTAGAAAATCCCAATAGGTCTCGGAGAGAGTATGTCGATCATCCTTGTGCAACCGAAGCGTTGGCTTCGGATCGCCGCCGAGGAACCAGAGCCGGAGCCACTGGTCCTCCGCATAGTCAGTTGTGTCGATGTAAGGCGGCGAGGTAACAACTAGCGCCACGCTGCCGGTGTGCTTCTTCAAGACTTGCCCGCACCGTCTCGCATCGCTCAGCACGACGGTTCCTCTCCGCTTAGGCGGTGGTTGAGAGAAGCGGAAGCGTACGGCCTGCCGCAGCACCTCAAAGACTTCGCGGTGCGGCGGGCGCAAGTTACGCTCGCGCCACCACCGCACGGAGTAGTCAGGCTTCGTGCTGATGGTGCGAGGCATGCGATTGCTAAGGTACATACCTGATCGGTGGGACTCACCGTGCAGGATGCCGAGCATTACCGCCGCGATGAAGCGATCAATGGGGCTCCGGCGCCAAGCGAGAGCCTCACGGAGAAAGGCGACTCCCGCGTAGGTTTCTCGATGGAAGCAGTGGGCGAAGAACTCCGTCGGAGGCTCCTCTCTGCTTGTACGACCCACGAACATCCCGTACAGGTCGTCCACCCGCTGTAGTACCGACGTCATCGCGGGCACATTTGCCTTCGCTCCCGCGACGCATGCCGCAACTGGGTTGATGTCAGCACCCAAGGCGAGACGGTTGTTCAGCAGGCTTTCGAGCACAGTGGTGCCACGCCCGCAAAACGGGTCGAGGACGACGTCGCCGGGTCGCGTGTAAGCGTACAACTGCTCGAGTACAAATCCTTCCGGAAACATAGCGAAGTAGGGGCAGATGGAATGAAGGGGGTGCCTCATGTGGCCACCCTTACCTCCGCCAGCTTGGCCATGGCGTTCGAGACCCAAGCAGCGACTTCTTCAACGCGGTCGATACCATCGATGGGGTGACGCATTGCTTTTTCCGCCGCTGCCTTGAGCGCGTCCGCCGCGGATCGTGCGATCCGGCCCCGGTCGAAGATGATCCCGAACTTACCCTCGCGGAAGATAAAGCGGTTCTGCACCCCTTGGCTAAAAGCGAGCTTCCTCCCGCTCTGGTCCCTCGGCGGCTCGTCAAGGTCGAACCACAGCGGAAACGGGATGCAGATTGCTGGAAGAAAGTGTTCGAAGGTCGGGCCGTCAAACCACTTCTTCAGCGCACGCACGTCGCCGGAAACTTCCTTGTCCTTCCAGCCAAGTCCCGAAGCCACCTGCACGAACATCACCAGCGTCGCGGCATACCGGTCCGCGAAGTGACGCCATGCGATGATGTCAACGCCACCGTCCTTCAGCTTGTCGTCCCAGCCATGATCAATCTTCTTGCGAATGCTGTAGGAGCCATATTGATTCCACGCGGCCCGCAGTGCCGGCAGGAAGCTCTCTCCCGTCGCGCGCGGGAAGCCGAACGACACGACCTCAGCGTTCATATAGCCGCCGACGGCAATGCACGAGCAGATCTGAAAAATGTTACCGATCGCGGCAATGAGCGGTCGCAGCGACGGCGGGTACGCGATGAGGCGATCGCGGATAGCCGAGTCAAGGAGGCAGAAGACGTAGATGAGTTCGCCGGTTTCCGGGGTCATCCAGGTCTGGCGCAGTTTAAGGTGCTGCGACCGGCCTCCTGGCTCCGTAAGCAACTCGAACGGGTAGGCATCGCCGACCGACTCGACGCGGAAGGCGAGTTCCTCGGCCACCTTCTCCTCGAGATCATCGGACAGCCGATCGGTGATCTCGGGTTCACCGCCATCCTCAGCGTCGGCATCGATCTCCGTCGCCGAGGCCCTGCCGTCGCTCATGCGACGTACCTGGGATCGGATGCTGGAAATCGACGTTAGCTGCCTTGCGCTCGTGAGTGCCTGGAGTTCCAGCCAATCTGCGAGTGTGGCCCTCCGCGCGTTAAGGTCGGGCGCCACGAGGCGCAGCCGGTCAGAGGTCGTCGTCCGAGGCAAAGCTCTTCTTCATCATAACGTCACGGAGGCTGCGCACGGTGGTTGCAAGATTCTTCACCATCGCGAGTTGGGTCTCATCGCCATCAAAGTAAGACGAGAGTGCCAGCGCGTTCTCGCACTGTTGGTTCGCAGCGATCAGCGCATCTTTGAACCGACTAGCGGGCGGCTCCACCGCTTCAAACGCCTGATCGAGCCGGCGGTACTTAATGAGGCTTGCCAAAGCGGCCTTATTCTCGATCACACGGACCAGCTGGTTGAGATCCGGGTTCTGGCTGACGACGACGGTCGGCTCCTTCTTCTTCTCCTGTCCATAGAGCCATGACATCAGCTGCAGCAGCTGCTCCTGCCTCTCCGACGGCACTGGCTCCGCTGGCACATCGTCTTCATCGTCAGCGACCCCCAGAAAACTCCGAACCGCGGGCCGCGAGACCGCGGTGTAGAGGTGAGAGAAAGCGAAGCGCTTCTTCGTCCTGTCCTCAAGGTCGAAGCCGGCGTGCTGCGCTTGCTCGAGCACGTTGTACCCCATGACAAGGCGCCGGATGGTGTTGTGGTTATCGCCGAGCATTCGACTTACGACGTCGGTCTTTTCTCCTTCCGCAAGCCACTCCGCAGCGTACTTCGCCTTGGCGAAAGCATCCCACTTGTAGGGGCCGTTAATATGCTTGAAGGCGATAAAGCGCCGTGCGTCCCTCCGGTTCGAAACGTAGCGCACTCTCACTTGATCAGGCGTGGTCTTTGGGTCGTCCACGACCGGTAAGCGATATCCGACACGCTCGCGCAGCGCCGCGTCGCGGATGAGGCGAAGCGCCGCAAGCCTTCGGTTCCCCTCGAAAATGACGTTGGTCCGATCCTCAGCAATGAGAGGCTCGTAGTCGATCCAGCCCGAGGAGAGAATAGACTGGACGAGTTCCTCGACATCGAAGTCGTCGATGAGATGGCGCACCACCTCATCGTCGTCTCGCAGCAGAACGTTGGGCATCCGTGGGTTCTCGCGATCGAAGCGCAGCTCGGACACCGGGACCATGGTGTCCTGCTCAATGCGCGCCGTTGACCTCCTGGATGCCATCAGCCGCCGCCCGAACCGCTGGGATATTGGGGTGCGCCGGCTTTGCGGACCGCGTCGGCCAGTGTTCGCACCACCCATTCCTGCAGCGTGGTGTCCTGCTCAGCCACAATAACGCGCAGGGCTCGGTGCAGTTCAGGACCGACGCGAATGTGCAACATCCTCTCGCGGTTCGTCGCGCGCGAGGTCGCACCGCGAACGGACTGGCTGGTACGGCGAACGGGAATAGAAACCTCCACCTACGAGCAATATGTAGCCTAGCCTCAAGAGTAACACAAATCCATTTGGGCTCAGCAGCGATTATGGTTCCGTACGACTCGCTAAATGCGGCAATCTCTTGGGTCAAGTCACCACCACGAGATCCCTCGCAGAGGGCTCTCACTGCTGACAAAAACGCCTCAGGCGTGGGGTCGACGTTACGTGACAGGAGCACCGTTCCGGCGGCGTCCAGGAAGCACAGTTCATCCGGACGTGCAGATCGATGCCGCAGTAATGCTTGTGCTGCTGGGTATAGAATCGCATGAGAGGCTCCTTTTTCTGACTCGTGTCGGATGCGACATCCTTATGATGGTAAGCGAAAGCTACCAAGCCTGCCGGAAACGGGAGCCTCGCATCAGTATCAATCACTTGCAGGCGACGGCCTCCAGCGTCTGCTCCTGCGTCGCTCCCGCTGACTCCGCGCCCGAAGCGTAGCGTTGGGCCCCGATCGCAACGCCCACATCAATGGTATGCATGGCAGGAGAGTGAAACATGGGCGTTACGAATAAGCAGTCGGGTCTGGGGCGACCCGCATTCGCGATCGGCGAGCGGCTCTGCAGGAGATTCGGATGAAACATCTTGTCGACCCCGAAGGCACGCGCCTTCCCATCAAGCTCGACTCGACTTCGAACGGCGAGTTCGCTCCGGTCCCGTTGTCGGACGTCAATCGCGCGGCAAACCGGCTCGCCCATGAAACGGCGACGCGCAACGCGAAGCGGCTGGGACTCTCCCGCAGGCGCTTCCTGCTCTCCGCCTGTGGCGCTGCGAGCACGCTGCTCTCGTTCAACGTCGCGAACGCGGTGGAAGGCAAGCGCGGCGCCTGGTTCGAACTGGAAGCCGAGGCCGCGCTCGAGCCACAACTGGCCGCTGCCAGGCTCGACGGCAGCGAGTTCATCTTCGATGTACAGGGACACTTCGTCGACCCGACCGGGACTTGGGTGCGCGCGGCGCCACCGGATGCGTTCAAGTGGTCGCCGAAATCAGGCTGTGCGCTCGCCAGCGCGAACGACCCGCGCAGTTATCTGCAGTGCCTCGGGCCCGACGAATTCGTGAAGGACGTGTTTCTCGACAGCGACACGGACATGATGGTGCTCTCCTTCGTGCCTTCGCGTCGGGACGCCGAACCCCTGACCATCGCCGCAGCGGATGCCACGCGGCGCATCGTCGATCGCATGGAAGGCACGCATCGGCTGTTGCTGCACGGGCGTGTCAATCCCAACCAGCCGGGTGACGTCGAAGCGATGGACGAGCTGGCGGGCCGCTGGCACGTGTGCGCGTGGAAGACCTATACGCAATGGGGACCGGACGGCAACGGCTACTTTCTCTCCGACGACGTCGGTATGCATTTCATCGAGAAAGCGCGCACCCTCGGCGTCAAGGTCATCTGCATTCACAAGGGGCTGCCGTTCGGGCGCCAGTCCTACGAGCACAGCCAGTGCAGCGACATCGGCGTCGTGGCCAGGCGCTTCCCGGACGTGAAGTTTCTCGTCTATCACTCGGGCTTCGTCGCCGGCAATGCGGAGCATGCATACGATCCGGCTCTCGAGCGCGATGGCATCGATACGTTGATCCGCTCGCTCGGCGAGAACGGCGTGGCGCCGAACAGCAACGTCTACGCCGAGCTCGGCAGCACCTGGCGCTTCCTCATGCGCGACCCTGACAGCGCCGCGCATGCGCTGGGCAAGCTCTTGCAGCACTGTGGCGAGGACAACGTCCTGTGGGGCACGGACTCTATCTGGTACGGGTCGCCGCAGGACCAGATACAGGCGTTTCGCACGTTCCAGATTGCACCGGCGTTGCGGGAGCGACACGGGTATCCGCGCATCACGCCGCAACTGCGTGCGAAGGTATTCGGGCTCAACGCAGCCGCGGTTTACGGCATCAGTCCCGACGAAGTGCGGAAGTACACGCAACACGATCGTGTCGCCCAGGAGCGGCTTGCGTACCGCGAGCATGCCGAACCGCACTACCTCACCTACGGACCGAAGACACGGCGCGAGTTCCGGAACCTGCTTGCGTGGAACGGAGGGTCGCGGGCGTAGCGACGGCGCTGTTCGAGCGTGTGAAGCGAGACGGTCGCGGCGAGACGCGCGGGAGCAGACATGCACTCGAAGACACGACACCCGCGAGCCCTGACCGCCATCGCCCTCGCCGCCCTCGGCGCGGTGATCGCTGTCGCCCACTACGGCTCGAAACTGGTAGCGATCGGCACGGCTTACACGGCCAAGACACTCTGCTCGGGCGTCTTCGTCTCGCACCGCGATCCTGCCTCCGTGCTCGGCACGGATCTATCGCCGGATGTCCATCCGATCTTGCGCCTGGTCGATGCGAGCACGGACCGGGACGCTCGCCAAGTCACGGCGAGCCTGTTCGGGCTTGCGCAGCGCAAGGCCATCTATCGTGACGGGTTCGGCTGTGTGGTCGTCGACCCGAATGGCGGTGTTATTCCCGCTGCGGCGAGCCTGATCGATGAGACGCCAAAGCGCGCGGGACCATCTTCCGCGACCGATGACCTGCGCACCGCAGGCGAGCCTGCACCGGAAATCGACGCCGCGGCGTTGCGCGCGGCCGTGGACTGGGCGTTCGCCGAGCCCCACCCGAAGCTGCCGCGAAATACACGCGCGGTGCTGGTGGTCCACGACGGGCGAATCATCGCGGAGCGTTATGCCGGAGGATTCGATCAGGACACGGCGCTGATCGGCTGGTCGATGACCAAGAGCGTCGTGAATGCGCTCATCGGCATACTCGTGAAGGAAGGGAAGCTCTCGCTCGACGCGCCGGCGCCGATTCCCGAATGGGCGGGGGCCGATGATCCGCGCCGCGCAATCACGCTCGCGCAGCTGCTGCACATGACGAGCGGTCTCGAGTTCGAGGAGGACTACGCCAACCCGCTCGCCGACGTGACCTATATGCTGTTCGGCGTGCCGAACGCCGCGGAGTTCGCCGTCGCGAAGCCGCTGCGGGCGCAGCCTGGGACGCGCTGGCAGTATTCGAGCGGGACGTCGAACGTCCTGACGCACGCCATCCGGCGCACGGTCGGGGAAGCCGACTACCACGCCTTTCCGCGCCAGGCGCTCTTCGATCGCATCGGGATGACGAGCGCCGTGCTGGAGACCGATGGCACGGGGACGTTCGTGGGTTCGTCCTTCATGTACGCCACTGCGCGCGACTGGGCGCGCTTCGGTCTCCTGTTTCTCCAGGACGGCGTGTGGTCGGGCGAGCGCATCCTGCCTGAAGGCTGGGTGGAGTTCTCGCGGTCGCCAGCGCCGAACGCGCCGGATGGGAAGTTCGGAGCGCACTTCTGGCTGCGCATCCCGGAGGAATTCCGCTGCGGCGATGACCCGCCCGAGCTGCCTGCGGATGCCTTTCACGCGGTCGGCTACGCAGGACAGTTCGTCACGGTCGTTCCGTCGCGCAAGCTCGTGCTGGTCCGGCTCGGGCTCACGCACTACCCTTGCGGCTGGAATCACCAGAAATTCCTGCACCTCGTGCTCGGCGCGTGGCGGGAATGACGCGCCGTTCGCGGGCAGCAATGACGGTCAGCGGTTGATGTACCTCTCCAGCTGATCGATCACGAAGCCCTGCTCGGAGATGTGCTCCTTCACCAGGTCGCCGATGGAGACTATTCCCACCACTTTGCCGTCCTCGACCACCGGCAGATGGCGAGTGCGCAACTCGGTCACGATCGCCATCGCCTCCTCGACGCTTTGATCGGGCCGCACACACGGCACCCGCTCGACCATGACTTCGCGCACCGGGGTCTCGCGCGACGTCTTGCCGTGCAGGACGATCTTTCGGGCATAGTCCCGCTCGCTGAAGAGGCCGACCAGCCGGTCACCGTCCATCACGGGCAGCGCCCCGACGTTCGTCGCCGCCATGAGCTTGAGCGCGTCGAAGACGGTCGCGAGCGGCGCCACGGAGAAAATCTCCCGTGGCTTGCCGTTCAGCACTTGCTTGATTGTCGCCATTTTCGTATCGGCAGGCCGGTGCGTCGTCCTGGCTCGAACCGCACCCACACCTGCTTGCCCTCCTCCGGTCAAGTGCTGAGACATCCGCTGTTGCCGTGTAGTTCTGGGGCCCGCTGACGGCGCTTCGCTGTGCTGGCGAGATTCGGACGGACGTATCACTAGCGGCCGGCGGGACCAAAGCAATACACTGCGGGCTCGCGAAGTCGCCGTATCGATACGATGATCGACTGGAACCTGCTCATCAACGAAGCCGACGTCGCCTCCGTGCTGCCGGAGGCGTATGCGCACTACCGGCGGCCGATCGCGGGCGCGCTGACCGTTTTTCTGGAAGGACTGCCGCAGGCGCATCAGGACGGCGTCCTGGTCGATCAGGCGACGCTGCCGCCGACGGCGACCGTTTCGGAGCGGTTCGCACGCCTTGCGCGCAGCTGCCCGGCGCTGCACAAGCTCGGACAGACGCTGGCGCGCGACCGGCGCCTGCTGCCCGATCTGCGATTGCAGCTGCAGCGGCTCGAATCGCTGCCGCCATCGATTGCGCTCAAGGACATCCGCAGGGCCCTGACGCGCGAGCTCGGGCGGCTGGATCGGCTCGGCGTCGTCCTGGAGCCCCCGGCGCTCGCCGAGGCGAGTGTCGCGGTCGTCGTGCCCTTTCGGCATGGCGGCCGGGAGGGTGTGTTCAAGCTCCTGAAGCCCGGTATCGAGGAGAGGCTCGAGCAGGAGCTCGCGCTGCTGGAACGCGTGGGGACCTATCTCGACGACCAGTGCGAGGCGCTCGGTATTCCCCGTCTCGACTACCGCGAGGCGTTCGAGGGTCTGGCGGACCGGCTGCGGCACGAGATCCGCCTCGACCTCGAACAGCGCCACCTCGCGGTCGCGCATGCTGCGTACGCAGGCGAACCGCGCATCCAGATTCCCGCGCTCTTCGACTTGTCCACGCAGCGGGTGACCGCGATGGAGCGCGTGCACGGCGACAAGGTTACGGACCACCCCTTCGACGATGCGGGCGCCGCGCGCGCGTGTGCGGAGCTGGTGGTCATCGCCCTGATCGCGCAGCCGATTCTCGGGACCGGAGACGACGTCCTTTTCCACGGCGACCCGCACGCGGGCAACCTGCTGCGCACGCGGGAAGGGCGGCTCGCGATTCTCGACTGGAGTCTCGCCACGACGCTCTCCGAGGCGCGTCGCGTCGCGTTCGTGCAGATCGTTCTCGGTGCCGTGACGATGGATGCGCAGCGCATCGCGAGTGCGCTCGAGGTGCTATCCGAGCGGCGGGTAGTCGATGTGCAGGCAGTGATGCCGGTCATCGATGCCGCGCTCGACCAGGTGCGCGGCGGCAAGCTGCCGGGGCTGCTCTGGCTGACCGAGCTGCTCGACAACGCGGTGCAGGCGGGGGTGCGCTTCGGCCCGGAGATGCTGCTGATGCGGAAGATGTTGCTCGCTATCGAGGGCGTGATCGTCGATATCGGCGCCGACCGCACCTGCATCGATGCCGTTCTGCTGGGGCGATTCTTCACCCAGATCGCGGCCGAATGGCCATACCGCTGGCTGACGTGGGCGGACGGCCGTGCGTTCGCGACCCGGCTGTCGAACGCGGACCTGGCGGGCGTGATGATGAGCCTGCCGCTCGCGGCGACGCGTTTCTGGCTCGGGCGCGATCCGGATCGCTGAGGGTTATCCCGCCGCCCGGTCACGGGCGCGAATTTTCGCGGCGACGACCGTCGCGTGCGGCACGTACAGCAGATCGGCGATCTTGCGCACGAGGTGCTCCTCGTAGCGGTTGAGCTCCCGGTCGGCGTAGGCGATCGTCCACATCTGCTCGATCACGCGCGCCTTCTGCTCCGGCGTGAAGTGCTTGTTGATGAGCGAAGTGAACTGAAAGTAGTCGGGGGCCTGGCGCGCTTCTTCTTCCGCCAGTGCGATCAGCGCCACGGCTTCGTCTTGCGTGAGGTCGAACTTGCCCCGCACGGCGTCGAGGGCGGCTTCTCTCTCGGCCGCTTCGACCTCGCCGTCCATGCGTACCATCTCCGTGAGCAGCGCAGCGGTGGCGACCCGGATGCGGTGCGCCTCGTCGTCCGGCGTGGCGGGCGCTCCCAGGTGCTTGTCGAAGAAATCGCGGATCGCGTTCAGCATGATGTTCGGCTCTGTCGTGGCGGGCCGCCATTATCCGCATTTCCCGACGCCGTACGCCACGGGTCGCGCACTTTGCGCGGTTACGACCGGAGCGGCAGGTCGAAGTAGAAGGTTGCGCCTTGTCCCGGCGCGGACGCGTAGCCGATGGTGCCGCCCAGCTTTTCGATGATCACCTTGCAGATGGACAGCCCGAGCCCCGTCCCGCCTTTCTGTCGCGTGTCGCCGCCGTTGGCCTGGGCGAACTTCTGGAAGATGCGGCGGCGAAATTCCTCGGGCACGCCCGGCCCCTGATCAGTGACCGCAACGCGCACGGCTGGCCCGCGCACGGCACACGTGACCGCGACGGCGGAGCCCGCCGGCGAGAACTTCGCGGCATTCGACAGGAGGTTCGCCATCACCTGCAGCAGGCGCTCGTCGTCGCCGCACACCGTGACCTCTGGCAGCGGTCGCTGCAGCTCGAAGCGCACGTCGAACTGCCGCGCATACGGCGCGTTGAGTGTGACCGCGCGGGTGAGCAGCGGCGCGACGGCCACCGGCACCAGGCGGAGCTTGTGCGATCCGGACTCCATCTTTTCGATGTCCAGGACGTCGTTGATAAGTGCGGCGAGACGCTCGCTGTTCTGTTTCGCCATGTTGAGGAACATCACCGCGCCAGCCGAGAGCTGGTCGCCGGCTTCCTGCTTCAGCAGTCCGATCGCGCCCACCACGGCCGTGAGCGGCGTGCGCAGCTCGTGACTCACGGTGGCGATGAACTCGTTCTTCATGCGTTCCATTTCCTTGCTTTCGGTGATATCGAGGTTGGTGCCGGCAACGCGCGTAGCGCGGCCCTCGCGATCGCGCTCGACGACCTTGGCGCGGCTCGAGATCCAGCGCCAGTCGCCGCCGGCGCTGCGCACCCGGTGCTCGACCTGATAAAAGGGCTGACGGCCGCGCAGCAGATCACGGGTCCGTTGCAGCACGCGCTTGAGGTCCTCGGGGTGCACGAGCGCCGCCAGCTCCCGGACCGTCGTGACCTCGGTCGGGGTGTCCGTGATGCGCGACCATTGCTCGTTCAGCGCCACCCTGCCGGTGCGCACGTCCCAGTCGAAGAGCGCCTGGTTCGAACCTTCGATGGCCAGCGCCAACCGCTCGCGGCTCTCGCTCAAGTCGCGTGTCATCCCGCGTGCAAGGTTGGCCGCGCGGGCGCGCAGGGTCGCGAGCGACCAGATGATCGCAAGCGCGAGCGCGCTGATGATGCCGCTTTCGACGGCGACGATCAGCGGCGTGCGCCGGTCCACGGTCGCGTCCAGCATCGGCAGGGATTCCACCTCGAGCGTCCATTCACGGCCCGGCAGCGGCAGGCCCACCTTCGTATGGAACTCCGGTGTGCCGGCCAAGACCGTGCTGTCCGGTGCGCTGTCGAAGAGCAGAGCGGCGGTGTGGCCGGGCGCTCCGTCGAGCAAGCGGACGCGGATGTCCGATACTTCGCCTACGATGCCGTGCATCAGACCTTCGATGCGAAACAGCGCGTACACATAGCCAGTGACCGCGGCCTGGCGCCTGGCGACCGTCGTGACATCCGCGCCTGGGCCGAAGACGGGAAGGAACAGGACAACAGTTCCTTGCGGCTCGTGCTCCGGGTCCTGGTCCAGCATCACCTTGCCGGAAAGCGCCGGCAGGCCGGTGTCACGAGCCTGCTCCAGCGCATCGCGGGTGGTCTGCTCCGCGAGCAGGTCCCACTGCGGCGCCTCGCGCTCGACCGCGTCGAGCGGCCAGCCGTATCTGACCGGAAGGTAGGTTCCCGTTCGCCACGCCTGTGCGGTCGATTCGCCACGCCGGCCTGGCAGCCTGCCGGACTGTTCTCGCGCGATGAAGCCGACGCCCAGGATTCCCGGGTAGCGCTCTTCGATCGCAAGCTGGCGCAGGTAGGTGCGCCACTCCCGAGGGTCGAACGAGTGCGACGCGGCCAGCAGCACGAAGGTCCCGCTCAACAGCTGCTCGTAATCCAGCAGCCTGCCCTGGAGCGCCGTCTCGATCTGGCTCGCGCGGAAGTCGAACCGCAGGCGCGCCTCGCTCCAGGCCGTGCGCGCCGCATAGTTCCAGGAGGAATAGACGTAGGCAGCGGCGAGGACGAGCGCCACGGACAGCGCAAGCACCCGGTAATGGGGCTCGAACACGGCAAACTCGGCAGCGATTCGCGCGGTCCGCTCGGGCAGCTTCATCACGATGGCAAGTACGCGTCCCAGTGTTGGTTTTCCCAGTGCCTGCCAAAGCAATCGCCGTCCCAGCAGCCACCGCACCGGCGCGCCGCAGCGGCACGATCGTCGGGCAAAGTTGATGCTTTCATCAGAGCGCCCCCTTCTCGCACCAGGTCCCCGCCATGGCCCTCAAGAATCCATTCATCGTTTTCGAGCACGACATCTATGCGCTCACGAGCACGGGCGAGCGCGAGTTGCGTGGTGGGGAAACGTTCCTCGCGCCCGCCGACATCGAGCTCCTGGTACGCACCGACGGCGGCTCGACCGTCGCCCAGGTCGCCGCGGGCATGCAGTCTGTCCCGGCACCGGCCGTACGCGAGGCCTATGCCCGGCTCGCGCGCGCCGGTCTGGTCGATCTTGCGTCCAACCTGCGGGACGATTCGCTCGATTTCACCGACTTCTTCAGCGACAAGCCGCGTCCCGCACCATCGGAGCAGGAGCTCGCGCGCGTCCGGGCGGAAGCCGCCAGCGGTGTGTCCTCGTTGCAGGCGGAGGGCTTTTACGTACGCATTGCCCGATGCTCGAGCAAACCCTGGCCGCGGGAGGATGGGCGGACACCGGCAGCGATCGTGGTCGAGGACGATCCCCATCTGGGCGAGTTTCTCAAGACCTATCTCGCTTTCGACGGATTCGACGTGCGTCTCGTGGCCAATCGCGACCAGATCATCGAGGCACTGCGCGAGCCCCAGTTGCCGGACCTCGTGCTCCTTGACGTGATGCTGCCCGACATCGACGGCTTCGACGTCCTGCTCAAGATGCGCCAGCACGCGGCTCTGAAGACCGTGCCCGTCATCATGGTCACCAGCAAGGCAACGCGAGAGGCGGTGTTGACGGGCCTGGCGCGCGGCGCCGACGGATATCTCACGAAGCCCGTCGAGCCCGACACGCTGAAGAAGGCAATCCGCGCGGTGCTCGGCGCCGATGCGGGTTCGACCAAAGGGTGCGTGGGGTGAGGGCGGAGGATTTCCGGCGTCACCTGGACGCACTGGGCGCGGACTATCGGGCGTGTCTTCCCGCAAAGGTGGCCGCAATCCGCAGCCTGTGGCGCCATTCGATGAGCGGGGTGGGGGCGCCGGAAGGTCTGACGGAACTCAAGCGCGAGTTGCACACGCTGGCCGGTTCGGCCCGGACCTTCGGCGTCGCCGACGTGGGCGAGCTGGCGAGAGCGGCCGAATCGCTGCTCGATGCCTGCTGCGAACGCGGTACCCCGCCCGATGCCGGAAGCGTCACCGAGTTGGCACGACTGATCGATGCAATCCAGCGCAGCGTGGCCGGCGCGTGAGTGCGATGCGACCCACGTTGCGCAAGGTCATGGTGGTGGAGGACAACGCCGACATCCGGACCATCGTGAAAGCGGCGCTCGAGATGGTGGGCGGGCTCGAGGTGCGGGCCTGCGAGTCGGGTGCCGAGGCACTCGCCGAAATTGCCGACTTCGCCCCGCACCTGCTGCTGCTCGACGTGATGATGCCGGATCTGGACGGCCCTGGCGTCCTCGCACGGCTGCGCGAGTGCCCCGAAACCGCTGCACTGCCGGTCCTCTTCCTGACTGCCAAGGCCGCTTCGGCCGAGATCCAGCGCCTGCGGGGGCTCGGCGCATTGGATGTCCTGACCAAACCCTTCGATCCCATGTCCCTGCACGAGCAGGTGAAAACCATCTGGGACGCGACCCCGGAGTTCCCCTGATCGCCTCTCGCGAAGCGAGCTTTTTTCTTGGACGCTCGGGGAACTTTGACTAAACTAGTCTCACCAGGCCAGCTGATGGCACGTGGCGGCATTCACTTCCGGGGGGAAGACATGAGACCAATCAAGCAGCTGCTCGACGGCAAGTCCCGCGAAATCTTCTCGGTGGCACCGAGCACCACCGTGTTGGAGGCGCTCAGGCTGCTGGCCGAGCGCGACGTGGGCGCCCTGCTCGTGATGGATGGCGACCGCATGGCCGGCATCTTCTCCGAGCGCGATTACGCGCGCCGCGTGGTCCTGCAGGGCAAGAGCTCGCGCGAGACTCCGGTGCGCGAGGTGATGACCGAGCGCATCGTGTCCGTACACCCCAACCAGACGGTGGAAGAGGCGATGACGATGATGACTGAGGTCCGCTGCCGGCACCTGCCGGTCATCGAGCACGGCCGGGTGATCGGCGTCGTGTCCATCGGCGACTTGGTGAAGGAGATCATCTCCGAGCAGGAGTTTCTGATCCAGCAGCTGGAAACCTACATCACCCAGTAACGCCTCGCGCTCCCCGGTTACGGCCCCGCCTCGCGCGGGGTCGTTGCTTTTCGGGGCGCAGGCCGCACTCGCAAGGCATCGCCCGAATGTGGTATCAAGGCCGCACGGCGTGCGCAGCAGCTCGGGGAGAGGCATGATGGAGTTCGGGGCGATCATCATCGGGGACGAAATCCTCACCGGCAAGCGGGAGGACCGGCACATGCCGCGGCTGATCGGCCTGCTCGGGGCGCGCGGCCTGGAGCTCGTGTTCTGCGAGTACATCGGCGACGTTCCGGACCGGATCACCGACAGCCTGCGGCGCACCTATGCCTACCCCGACACGGCGGTCTTCTGTTTCGGCGGAATCGGCGCGACACCGGACGATCACACGCGGCAGTGCGCGGCGGCGGCGGCCGGGGTGAGCCTGGTGCGGCATGCGGGGGCGGTCGCCGAGATGGAAGCGCAGTTTGGCGCCATGCCGGCCGACCATCCGCGTTACCTGATGGCGGATCTGCCCGCGGGGTGCGGGCTCGTCCCCAATCCGTTCAACCGCGTGCCTGGTTTCAGCGTCGGTCATCATCACTTCCTGCCGGGGTTTCCCGAGATGGCGGGGCCGATGATGGAATGGGTGCTCGATCATCTCTATGCCCACCTGCATCACGCGCACCGCTCGGTCGACGAGGCGATCGTGGTGCACGACGCGGCAGAGAGCGCACTGCTGCCGCTCATGAGCGCCTGCGTCGAGCGATTTCCGGACTTGAAGCTCTTCAGCCTGCCGCGTTTCACGCCGGAAGGCCGGCGCATCGAGCTGGGATTCCGGGGCGAGCCCTCGCGGGTGACGGTGGCGATGGACGACCTCAGAACCGGCGTGCGCGCGCTCGGCTTCGCATGGGACGACCGGGCACCGATCCGCTGACGATGACAGGACCCCGTTTCGGCTGCGCCTGCGTTTGACGCTTGTTGGCGCCCTGCCCGGGCGTGGCGCTCGACGCGCCCGACGGCGATACACGGCCTGATAGACTACGGGGCGCCATGGAGCCGCTGCGCGACGAGGAGCTGATGCTGCGTTACCGCGACGGGGACGCGAGTGCGTTCGACGCGCTCTACGGCCGCCATCGCGCCGGTCTCTTCCGCTTCATCCTGCGTCAGTGCCCGAGCCGGGGTGAAGCAGAGGAAATATTCCAGGAGGTATGGATGAGACTCATCGAAGCCCGCTCGCGTTACCGGGTCGAGGCGCGATTCTCCACCTACCTGTACCACATCGCGGTCAATCGACTGATCGACCGGTCGCGGCGCAAGTCGAACGCGCCGGTGCCCTCCCTCGACGACCCCGACTGCCCCGAGAGCTTCGCTGTCGCGGGTGCGGCGTACGATCCGCTGCGGCAGACGGCGGCAAGGCAGGAAGCCGCCCGGGTCCTGGCGGCGCTTGCCGAACTGCCGCCCGAGCAGCGCGAAGCGTTCCTGCTGCACGAGGAGGGCGGGCTCTCGGTGGGCGAGATCGCCGACGTGACGAAGGTCGGTCCGGAAACCGCGAAGAGCCGATTGCGCTATGCGCTGCAAAAGCTGCGGCAGGCGCTCGGGGACCGGGATGAGTGATCTGCGCGGGCAGACCGACGACGGCGCCGAGCTCTACACCGAAGACGTGTCGCGTGCCTATCGGCTGGCCGCGCGCGAGGAGCCCGGGCCCGAGGTCGATGCGGTCGTTCACGCCGCCGCAGTGCGCGCAGCCGGCTCGCCGTCACGGTTCCCCGGCCGGCGGCGCGGGGCGTGGTGGGGCGTGCCGATGGCGGTCGCGGCGACGATCGTGATCGGTGTCAGCGTTGCCTTTCTCGCCTCCGATCGACCGGACTCGGTATCCCAGTTGAATGAGTCCCAGCGGTCGCTGCCGGCGCCGAGCGCAGCGCCGGCGAGCGCCGAGGTGCCTGCCGCTGATGCAGCGCGTCAGATTCCAGCGCCGGAGGGGGAAACCGGGGGGCAGGCGCCGGTTGCCGCAGCGGCGCGCGAGGCCCGTCCGACGCGGGAACGGACGACGCGTGACCAAGCCGTTCCGAGGCGCGAACAGTACGCCGGCAGACCCCCGGCGCCAGCGTCTGCGGCGGCACCGGAAGCGGCGAGATCGATGCGGAAAACAGCGCCCGAAGTGCGCTCGACCGAGGAGAACGAGCCGCTGTCACCGGAGGTGTGGCTGCAGCGTATCCGAGAGCTCAGGAACAAGGGCGAGGTCGCGCAGGCGGACGAGAGCCTGCGAGCGTTTCGGCGGCGCTATCCGGATTACCCGCTGCCGGCAGATGTTCCGCTGCCCGCACAGGTCGGTAAGTGAATGCCGGCCTCTGGGCGAAACCCCAAACGAAAAGCCCCGGGCATGCCCGGGGCTCGACTGCATGAGGACGCTCGCCAAGAGCTTACGCAGCGGCCTTCTTCTTCGGCATCGACACGACCTGGCTCGCCGCCGCGACGTTCGCCTCGGTCAGGTCGGCCACCTGCTTCGCGGCCTTGACTGCAGAGTCGTACGCGGAATTGGCGGCGGCGATCGCGGACTTGACCGCGGCTACCGCTACGTCCGAACCCGCGGGACCGGCCTTCGCGACCTTGTCCAGGCCCGCCACGATGGTCTTGTTGAAGTGCGTGGCGCGCTCTTCCACAAGCTTCGCGAACTCACTTTGCGTGTCGGAAGCAATCTCCCAGACGCTACGCAGATACGCGCTGTTCTTTTCGACCAGGGGCTGGACGTCGGCCGGATTCACGGCCAGCAGCTCCTTCACGTCCTTGACATTGCTGAGGGACTTCGCGACCTTTGCGCTGTCGGCAAACACGGATTTCGCTGCCTTCAGGTTCAATTCGATCAGGCGCTCGGCCCCTTCGAAGGCGATGCCGGCAGCACGCAGCGCGACATCCACGCCAACCTTTTTCGCGGCGGCGACCTGCTCAGATACGACGGTGACGGTGTTCATGATGCCACTCCTATACTGTTTGTCGGAAAGCTTTTCAGTGCTGCCCGAGAACCTTTTGCTGCACTGCACAATCACCATTGTAGACGTTAAATCACTAATGTCAAGTTACTTTTTGCTTTCTTCCTGAACAATTATTGCGATGCACAAAAAACAATGGGTTAGCCCGGAAGAGCCGATCAGTGGGGGGCTATCACTGCTTCCTGGCGAGGGTCATGCCGTCGCCGATCGGGATCAGGCTGAGATCGACTCTCGCGTCCGCGTGCAGGCACCGGTTGAAGGCGCGGATCGCCCCGGTCTCATCGTCCTGGTTTGCCGGATCGGCCACGCGGCCATACCAGAGTGTGTTGTCGATGGCCGCCAGACCGCCCGGCCGCAGGAGCTCGAGCGCGCGTTCGAAGTAGTTCCAGTAATTGGATTTGTCGGCGTCGATGAAGACGAAGTCGAAAGTGCCGGTCTGTCCCTCGGCGAGCAGGCGATCGAGCGTTTCCAGGGCAGGCGCGAGGTTGAGCTCGATGCGCTCGGCGACACCGGCTTCGCGCCAGTAGCGCCGGGCGATCGCGGTCCACTCCTCGCTCACGTCGCAGGCGATCACGCGACCTTCCGGCGGCAGCGCGGCGGCCACGCACAGCGTGCTGTAGCCGGTGAAGACGCCGACCTCGAGGCAACGCCGCGCGCCCGTGAGGCGGACGAGAAGCGCCATCAGCTGCCCTTGCTCGGGCGCGATCTGCATGTGGGCGCGCGGCAGCGTGGCGGTTTCCTGCCGCAACCGGCGCAGGACGTCGGTTTCACGCAGCGACACGGACAGGAGATACTCGTAGAGGGTATCCGGGAGGGTAAACGTGCGGCTGGACATGGGCGTTGCAGTCAGAGGGGTGGGTCGGGCCGCGGAATGCGGCCGCAAGACCAGCGATCATCGTAATTCGGACCAGATGAGATGTGCCAGCTTCTTGGAATGAACTGCAACGTCCCGACGGACATCTGTTTCTCGTTTTCCGGTTTCCACCATCGCGGGGGGCGCACCGACGAGCACGCCGACGGTTGGGGCATCGCGTTCTACGAGGGAGCGGGCTGCCGCCTCTTCATCGACACCAAGCCTGCCGCCGAATCGCCCGTGGCAGCGCTCGTGAAGAGCTACCCGATCCACTCGCTCAACGTCATTGCCCACATCCGCAAGGCGACGGTGGGCAACGTCGCCCTCGAGAACACGCACCCGTTCATGCGCGAGATGTGGGGTCGTTACTGGACGATGGCGCACAACGGCACCCTGAAGGGATTCTCGCCTCGCTTCAACGGTCGCTATCGCCGCTATCACCCGGTCGGTCGCACCGATAGTGAGCTCGCGTTCTGCTACATCCTCGATACCCTGCGGCGACTCTTTCCGGGCGGTCAACCGGAGCCCCCCAAGCTGTCCGAAGCGCTCGCGGAAATCACGGCGGAGCTGTCCGCCTTCGGCGAATTCAACTATCTGCTGTCGAACGGGGAACTGCTCTTCGCTCGCTGCGCGAAACGGCTTGCCTACATTGTGCGCCAGGCGCCGTTCACCAGGGCGCACCTCGTGGACGAGGATTACTCGGTGGACTTCAGCCAGCTCACAACGCCGGCGGACCGGGTGGCCGTGATCGCCACCGTGCCGCTCACCGACAACGAGGCGTGGACCACGATGCACCCGGGTGAGCTGTTGCTGTTTCGTGATGGCGCACCGGTCACTTCCCGCTCATGAACCGGCAGGCGCCAGGCGCTCGCGCACCCGCGGGATGCGCGCGGGGTCCCACGCGCTGACCGCGGCGCGCCAGAACGCCGCCAGTCCCAAGCGGCGCATCGCTGCGCTGGGTGACTGGCCGAGGAAATCGAGTGCCGCCGCGAGCACCGCGACGGCCGTGTCCGGCGCCACGGCGAGCGCGAGCGTCTGCTTGCTCAACTTTTGTCCGGCGGCATTGACCGCCACCGGCAGGTGGGCGTAACGCGGCGTCGGTATGCCCAGCAGCCGCTGCAGATGGATCTGGCGGGGCGTCGAGAGCAGGAGATCGGCGCCGCGCACCACGTCGGTGACGCCCTGTTCCGCATCGTCCACGACGACTGCGAGCTGGTACGCGAAGACCCGGTCGGCGCGGTAGACGACGAAGTCCCCGATCTCCCGCTCCAGGCACTGAGCGATCAGCCCCTGCACGGCATCCGTGAACGCGACCGCCTCGCCGTGCGTGCGCACCCGCAGGGCTCGCGCACAGCGTGCACCGCGCAGGCCGTCGCGGCAGGTCCCGGGGTACACCGGCCCGTCGATGCCGGACCCGGCGGAGTCGGCGATTTCCCGGCGCGAGCAGGCACAGGGGTAGAGCAGTCCGCCGGCGCGCAGCCGATGAAGCGCTGCGTGATAGGCCTCGGCGCGCGTGCTTTGGTACACGATCGGGGCATCCCACTCGAAGCCGAAAGCGCGCAGCGTATGCACGATGTGACGGGCCGCGCCAGGCGTCACCCGTGGCGGGTCGAGGTCGTCCATGCGAATGAGCCAAGCGCCACCGCGCGAGCGTGCTTCGAGATAGCTGCCGACCGCTGCGACGAGCGAGCCGAAGTGCAGGGGGCCGGTGGGGGACGGTGCGAAGCGGCCGCGGTAGTTCATTGCGCGGCTGTGATCACATCCCGCCCGTAAGGCGCACCGGCACGCTCACGGCTTCGGCCTGCCACACGCCGCGGGCCACCGGACGCGGCCCCTCGAACACGGCCCAGCTCTGCCCTCCCAGGTGGGGCAGCGCCCGTGCAAGCGCCGCGAGCGAATCGGCATCCCGGGCCGAGATCACGAGCACGGTCTGGTTCTCCCGCCGTACCGTCCACGCCTGTGCGCTGCCGCGACCCCTAGCCTCCTCGGGCGGCGCGCCGAGGCGGTACTTGGCAAGTGCCGTCGCGATGTGTCCGTGGGTCCCGACCAGGATCGCGACGGGGGCATCGCCCGGGAGCGTCTCGGCTCGGCGCGCCGGTCGCTCGAGCAGTGCCTGGCTCAAGGTCTCGGCCGCGTTCACGAAATCCCGGCTACCCCCGATCGCGACGAGCACCGGATCGCGCGCGGCGATCACCTCGCGCAGGATCGGCGGCGACTCGGCGGGTGCGAGCGCGCGCCAGAGCTGAAAATCGGGGTCGACCGCGACGGCGTCCGGCCTGCTCTGGAGGGTGAGCGTCGCCGCGTCGCGGGATATTGTGAGCGGTATTCGCACCGTCTTCGCGGCGTTCCCGCTGCGGATGGCGACCGGGACGTCGAGCAGGTACGGTGATGCATCCTGGGCGAGCAGGAGGTACAGATCCCAGTCCGAGCCGGCGGGCTCCGCGATGGCGCTGGGAATGGTGATACGGGGTGCCCCGGTGCGGGTCAGCAAGGGATCGAACATCGGTTCGAGCGGCTTGCCGGACGCCTTCGAGAACGCGGCCTCGAGGTCGGCCCAGCTCGCCTGCCGGAACCGGTAGTCCCGGTAGAAGGCGCGAATCCCGCGATCGAACGCGTCGGCTCCGATCTTCTCGCGCACCATGTAGAAGATCATCGCCGCCTTGCCGTAGCCGACTGCCGCCGACGCACTGTGGGTGCGGGAGGTAAACTCGGCCAGTGGCTGATCGGCCCCGGCGGGCAGTGCCGCATGGTCCCGCAGCCAGCCGTGGCGCATCTCCCGCGCCGCCGCGGCGCCCTCCCGTTCCTTGTACGCGTAGTCGGCCATGAACGTCGTGAGTCCCTCGGCCCAGTTGCCCTGCGCATAATCCGGGTAGACGCCGTTGCCCCACCAGTTGTGCAGCACCTCATGGCCGAGCGAGGTGTCACGGATGAAGGGCAGGCGGATCACCTGCGCGCCCAGGTAGGTGAGCGTCGGCATGCCGAACCCGGTCGGCAGCGGGCTCGCGACGACGCTGAAGCCGGCAAAGGGATACTCGCCGATCCAGTCCGAATACAGGCGCAGGTAGCGTTCGACCGCCGCGAGGTAATCGTCGGAGAGCGCCGCATCGAGATCGGGGCCGAAGTAAGTGCGAAGCGTGAGCTCGCGTCCGCCGATGGACACCTGGCGCTCGCGCACGACGTAAGGCCCTGCCATCAGGTCGATTCCGCTGCTGGGATGGGAGAACTCGAAGCGCGCGCGGTACACGCCGCCCGCCTCGGACTCGCTCGCAAGGCGTCCGGGCGCAACGGCACGCTGTGCTCCCGGCACTGAAACGTTGACGGTGTAGGTGAAATCGCCCTCGGGCGCCGGATGCCAGGCGCTGCCGGCCGGCAGAAAGCTGCCACGGGCGTCCGCCATCGCCGGCATTCCGCCCAACACGCCACGGTGATCGCGCGCAATGTCGAGCGGCGCGAGCTCGAGTCGGTAGGCGATCGTGAGGTCGCGAGCCTTGGCCGCGGCGGGCAAGCGGAACACGGCGTGGCCGTTGCGCTCGGTGCGTTCCAACTGGGCGGGTCGTCCCCTCGCGGTCACGCGCTCGATCACCGCGTCCGAAGCGAGGGAGAAGGCCGGTGGCTCTGCCTCCGCGAACCGCAGCGTCGCAGTGCCCGAAAGTGTTCGTGCCACCGGGTCGAGAGCGATGTCGAGATCGAGTTCTGCCGCCCTTGCCGTGGGCAGGGCCGCCACCGCTGCGAACATCGACGCGAGGGTGAGTTCGCGCAAAGCGAGGCCGCGGCGGCTCACGGTTCGGGCGGAAACTTGGCGACGAGGTCGATCTGTCCGCCGTCCCGGGCGACGGTCACCGGCAGCCAGGTACCAGGCGCCTGGCGGGCCACCGCTGCGACGACATCGCGACTTTCCTTGACCGGCCGGCTCGCGACCTGCCGCAGGACATCACCCGCTCTCAGCCCGGCCTTGTCGGCCACGCTGCCGGCCGTCACGTCTGCGATGCGTACGCCGTCCGCCCCCGGCTCCAACTGCACGCCGAGGAGCGGTTTCGCGGTCGTCTTCGATGCGGGTGCGGGTGCCAGCGCGAAAACCGCCTGCGCCAAGCCCGCAGGCAGATCATGGCAGGGCGTGTCCGATTCGACCGGCAGCAGCACCGCGCTGCCGGGAAAGCCCAAGTCGGCGAGCTGGTGCGGCACGCCATCGCCGTGCGCGAGGTGACCCGACCCCATGATGCCGACCACCAGCGGATCGCCCGGACGCTTCGCCGCGGCTGCGAGCCCTTCGGCGAAACCCCGATCCCAGAAGAGCTGCGCCTGGACGAAGCGATCGAAAGCGGCGGCGCCGTCGGAACTCGATCCGTGCTCCCTGAACACCTGTTCGAGGCGGTCGCGGTACGCCCGGCGCGCAGCGGCAGGAGCACCCACACCTTCGCGCTGTTCCTCCGGCACCGCGGCAAGCCCCTTGGCGCCGACCTCGCTCACGATCGCGCGGTCCACGTTGACGGCCGCCACGGGGATGCGGTTGAGCCGGGCGAAATGCAGGATCGGCAGATACATGCTGGCGTCGAAGCCCCACACGCGCGCCCACTCGGTGCGCGTCAGCAAGTCCGACTCGGTCAGTTGTCCAGCTACCCACTGATCGAGAACCGGCTGCGCGCGCCGTGGCAGCATCTCCATCCCGATGACGAGGTTCGGCTGCTGCGCGTGCAGCGCCGCAATCACCTGCAGTTGCCAGCGGTGGTGATCCGCGTCATCGTGACGTTCTCCCAGCAGCACCACGCGCGTAGCCGCGAGGTTCTTCAACAGCGTCGGCAGCGCGATGGCGACGGTGCGCTCACCGGCCGGCGTGTACCACTGGCCCGGACTCAGGCAGGAGGCAGACGGCGCAGCTGCGGCCGTGGCGGCAAGCCCTGCAACAGCGATCGACACCACAACCAGAATCTTCGACATGGGTCAGGGCCAGGCGCGTGGGTGAGTTGGGACACGGCTTTGATGCGAGTATGCGGGTCGAGTTCGACGGCGTCGCGGGCGGGACTGGCGCACCCCTGCGGCTGGAGCGTGTCACCTTGTTCGCATACAATCCCGGGTCCGAAGCGGATTCCGGCCTAACCGCTCGCCGTTTTGGTTCCCCACCACTACCTGCCCGCAAGGGCAGATGTCACGCAAGTACAAGGAGATTGCCATGGGACTCATGAGTTTTCTGAAGGATGCGGGCGAGAAGCTGTTCGGTCACGGCGAAGCCAAGGCTGCGCAGGATGCAGCGGCCGCCGCGCCGACCCCGGAGAATCGGCAGAACCTCGACCGCGCCGCCGGCGACGCAATCAAGCACTACATCGAGACGGTCGGCCTCAGCGCCACAGGCCTCAACGTTTCGTTCGACAGTACCGCGGCCACGTGCACGGTCTCGGGCACCTGCGAGGATCAGGCGACCAAGGAGAAGATCCTGCTCGCCGCCGGCAACGTTGCCGGCGTGGAGAAGGTCGAAGACCAGATGAACGTGCTCAACCTGCAGCCCGAAGCGCAGTATCACGAGGTGCAGAAGGGCGAGACGCTGTCGAAGATCTCGAAGCAGTACTATGGCGACCCGAACAAGTACAACGCCATCTTCGAGGCAAACAAGCCGATGCTCACGCACCCGGACAAGATCTATCCCGGGCAGAAGCTGCGTATTCCAGCGCAGTCGTAACCACTCCGGGACCGCGGGCGTCCGTCCTTACTGCGGCGTGACGCCGCGCAACTGCGCGAAGCGCCTCGCGACGACGGCAGCCCACTTGTCGAACGCATCCTTCGCGTACGACCAGCTCGTGAAAGAGTTCAGGTAGCCGCTGGCCCAGGTCTGCGCCGCGCCCGCGGCGTTCGAGTCCAGATCGGCGGCATACTTGCGGCCGATCTGCGCGTCACGGCATTCGCCCAGAATCTGGCTGGTCGCGCCATCGCGAAACTGCATCTCGATTCCGGCCACACCCAGGTACGGGGTCGAGCCTGCGGGGCGCCCGGTAGCCACGCCCGAAGCCGCCTCGGCCACGAAGCCGTATGGTACCGCTGTGCCGAGGACGCTCTCGCCAACGCTTGTCGGTACCAGCTCGGTGAGCGCTATGCGCATGCGGATCACGCCGGGTCCGGGCTGGTCGACGATCTGCATCTGGGGCTGCAAGGCCTTCACCAGCGCGTTGTGGAAGTAGTCGACCAGCATCTTGAGGTCGGTCGGATCGATGCCGTTGCTCTCGCTGCCCGGCTTGAGCATGACCTGGATGCGCTCGATCAGAATCTTGTCGTAACGCTTCAAGTCGACATCCGGGCGGCGCCAGCACATGGCACCGCCGCCGTCGGGCACCGGCCGCAGCGCGGCATAGTCAGTCAGGAAGCCGGTGCGGGTCATGCGGCTCGGGTCGCTGGCGGTGACGCCGGTGCCGCTGCCCATGAGCGTCGACTCCGTGGATGCGCAGCCGGCGAGGACAACTGCGCTCAGGAAGGCATGCGCCAGGAGACGCGGCCCGTTCGAGTTCTTCTTTGCGATCATTTCGGTTTTCCTGGAAAAGAAACGGGATTATCCGCCAGGAGTGTACCGCCCGCGAGGAACGCTCTGCTGCGATAACTGTGAGGTTCCGGACTTTGCACTGCGGTTCAACCGCGATGCCGTCCTGAAAGAGATGGAAATATTTCTTTCACGGCATATTGACCTCGAAATCGCGGACCGTATAATTGCGCCCTTTCGCCGCTCGGGCG
>JBDHRV010000013.1:0-39794 GCA_039807745.1 Burkholderiales bacterium | reverse complement strand
TCCCGAACAGGGCCGTGAAACGACGCAGCGCCGATGATAGTGCGGATCACCCGTGCGAAAGTAGGTCACCGCCAGGCTTGCCTACCCAAAAAAGCCTCACCCCATCTCGGGGTGAGGCTTTTTCATTTTGCAACAGACCAATCAGGCCGCAGCCACGAGTTCCCGCAGCACGTACGGAAGAATGCCGCCGTGCTTGTAATAGTCGACCTCGATCGGTGTGTCGATACGGGACAGCACGGTGACCTCCTGACTCGATCCGTCGGCGCGGCGGATCACCAAGGTGATGTCCTGCTGCGGGCGAATGTCGTCGAGACCGAAGATGTCGAACTCCTCGTCCCCCTTGATCCGCAACGATTCGACGCTGTCGCTGCCCTTGAACTGAAGCGGCAGAACGCCCATGCCGACCAGATTGGAGCGATGGATGCGTTCGAAACTGCGCGCCACCACGGCTTTCACGCCCAGAAGCTGCGTGCCTTTGGCGGCCCAGTCGCGCGAGGACCCGGTGCCGTATTCTTCACCGCCGAAGACGACGGTCGGCGTGCCCGCGGCGATGTACCGCATCGCCGCGTCGTAGATCGACATCTCCTCACCGGTGGGCTGGAGGAGGGTGAGGCCGCCCTCGACCCGCGTGCCGTCGGCTTTCAGCGGCAACATCAGATTCTTGATCCGCACGTTCGCGAAAGTGCCCCGCATCATGACTTCGTGGTTCCCGCGCCGCGAGCCGTAACTGTTGAAGTCGATGACGCCGACACCTTTGGCCTGCAGATACTTGCCAGCGGGCGAAGTGGGCTTGATCGAGCCGGCCGGGCTGATGTGGTCGGTAGTGACCGAGTCACCGAAGATGCCGAGGGCTCGTGCCCCCGTGATGTTGCCGGTGCTGCCCGGCTGCATGCCGAATTCGCCGAAGAAAGGCGGCTCCGCAATGTACGTCGAAATCGGCCAGTTGTAGACCTGGCCGGACGCTGATGGCACGGCTTGCCACAGCGGATTGTCCTGGGTGAAATCGCCGTACAGCCGCTGGAAGGTCTTGGCGTCGGTGGCGTACCGCATCACCTTCTGGACTTCCTCCGAGGTCGGCCAGATGTCGCCGATCCAGACCGGTTTGCCGTCGCGACCGGTTCCGACTGGTTCAGTCATCAAGTCCTTGAGCACCGTGCCGGCTATGGCGTAGGCCACCACGAGCGGCGGGGAGGCAAGGAAATTGGCCTTGATGTTGGCATGGATCCGCGCTTCGAAGTTGCGATTGCCAGACAGGACGGCGCAGCAAACGAGATCGTTCTGAGTGATGACTTCCTCGATGTGGGGATCGAGCGGTCCGGCATTGCCTATGCAAGTGGTGCAGCCGTAAGCCGAGACGTGGAAGCCGAGCTTTTCGAGGTACGGCAGGAGGCCCGCCCGCGTAAGGTAATCGGTCACCACGCGGGATCCGGGCGCGAGCGAAGTCTTGATGTGCGGCTTGACCGTCAGACCCTTTTGCACCGCCTTCTTCGCGAGAATACCGGCTGCGAGCAGCACGCCCGGGTTGGACGTATTGGTACACGAGGTTATCGCTGCAATGAGCACGTCGCCATGCGAGATCGCCACGAAGTCGGTCGGCGCTTCGCCCGGCGAGCCGACGACCTGATCTGGCGTCGGGCGGTTGTCCACCATTTCGACCACGTCGGCGGGTGCGCCATTCTTCAACGACTCGTCATCCTGTATGCCGCCACCCGAAAGAGGCATCGTCGCGCCGCTGCTGAATGCGCCGAGCTTGGTCGTGTACCGCCGCCCGAGATCCTCGCCTTTCTTGGCGAAGCCATTCTCGGCGACCGGCGCGGAAAAGAGCTTCGTGAACTGGCGCTTAAGATTCCCCATCTCGATGCGATCCTGCGGGCGCTTTGGACCCGCCAGAGACGGCGCAACCGATGCAAGATCGAGTTCGAGAACGCTCGTGTAATCGATGTCGCCTGCCTTCGGAATGCCGAACAGGCCCTGTGCCTCGAAGTACTTTTCGAACGCGGTGATTTCGTCCTTGGTGCGACCGGTGCCCTTGAAGTAGGCAATGGTCTTCTCGTCGACCGGGAAAAAACCCATCGTCGCGCCGTACTCCGGGGCCATGTTGGCGATGGTGGCGCGATCGGGAAGCGCCAGACTCGCGGTACCTTCACCGAAGAACTCGACGAATTTGCCCACCACCTTATGCTTGCGGAGCATCTCGGTGATCGTCAGGACGAGATCCGTCGCGGTGACACCCTCCCGCAGACGGCCCTTGAGATGGACGCCGACCACGTCGGGCGTGAGGAAATAGACCGGCTGGCCAAGCATACCGGCTTCCGCTTCGATGCCGCCAACGCCCCAGCCGACGACGCCGATGCCATTGATCATCGTAGTGTGCGAATCGGTTCCGACGAGCGTGTCGGGATAGTACACACCATCTTTCCGGTGCACGCCGCGGGCGAGGTATTCGAGGTTCACCTGATGCACGATGCCGATGCCCGGAGGCACCACCTTGAACGTGTCGAATGCCTGCATGCCCCATTTCATGAATTGGTAGCGCTCGCCATTGCGCTCGAACTCGAGCGCCATGTTCTTCTGCAGGGCGTCGCCGGTACCGTAATAGTCGATCATCACCGAATGGTCAACGACCAAGTCGACGGGCACCAGGGGCTCGATGACCTTCGGATTCTTGCCCATCTTGTCGGCGACGTTGCGCATCGCCGCCAGGTCCGCCAGCAGCGGAACACCGGTGAAATCCTGCAGGACCACGCGGGCGACCACGAACGGGATCTCGTCCACACGGGGAGCGTTCGGCGTCCAGTTGGCAAGCTGTGTCACGTGCTCCTCGGTGATCTTCCTGCCGTCCACGTTGCGCAGCACCGCCTCCAGCACGATGCGGATCGAGACCGGCAGACGCTTCACACTCGGGTAGGTCTCGGCCAGCGCTGGCAACGAATAGAACTTTCCGGGCGCTGGCGCACCCGGAAGTTTCTTCAATGTGTTGTAGGCGTCGTGCGGCATGGTGCCTCCTGTTCTTTGCGTTGTGATCGGGGAAAGTATGCGAGGAAGTGCGCTGCGGCGTAGCGCCCTGTTCGCATCGGTATTGGCGGCGAGGGTCAAGTGGCGCCGCGAAAAAACGCCTCCTCGGCCTGGGCGGGCAGCGGAACACCTGACACGCGCGCCTTCTGCAGCACTTCCCAATAGTAACGATACGAAGCACGGTCGTGCAGATTGCCGGCGTGCCGAATCGGCCCCCACTGCGCTTTCTGGGCGGCAACGAGGATGCTCGCCGCGTCCTTCACTTCCTCCAACTCCGGTTTCATCGCGTCGACGATCGGGCGGATCTGGGTCGGATGCACGCTCCACATGCGCATGAATCCGAACTCGTTGCGCGCGCGCCACGCATCCTGGTAGGTGTTGTAGGCATTCTTGAGATCGACCGACACGTTGTGTGCCGCGACCAGCCCGTTGCCGAGGGCGGCAGCCACGATCGCGGACTTCGCCCTGACGACGAGATGATGTTCGAACTGCCCGGGGCTGCGCATGGCCGCGGAAGGAATGGCACCGTGATGGCCGCTCACGAAATCCATGAGCCCGAAGTCCAGCGACTGCACCCACGGCAAGGCGGCGATACGCTCGACATCGCGCAGCGCCCCGTGGGTCTCGATCAGCACGTGCAGCGGGATCTCGCGTTGCAAGCCCCGGCGCGCGGCCCGGTTCTGAATGTAGTCGATCATCTCGGCCACCTCGCCCAGGCCTGTCGGCTTCGGCAGTGTGATGTACGCCGTGATGTCGCCGACCCCTTCGATCAGGATTTCCACGTCCTGCCGCCAGGCGGAATGGCTGTGGTCGTGAATCCGCACACCCGCCATCCGGAATCGGTTCGCGCTGGAATTTTGCAATCGCACTACCATCTCGGCGTGCGCACGTTCCTGGCCCGTCGGGGCGCCGTCCTCGCAGTCGAAGGTGACGTCGAAGATGGGGCCCACTTCCTCCTGCAGCTGCAACGCTTTCAGCATCAGCTTCTCGCTGCCCGCGAAATGCTCACAGGAGGGAATGATGGGGAAGGGTTTCTCGCCCTTGAATAAGGCTTCGCTGGGGGAGATGAGATCGCTCACTGGTGTGGGAAAGGGACTATTGAATAGGGAGGGGATAGCGCCGCGGGCGCCACCCCTGCTTTTCGTCGCAGCCGGTAATCAGCCGAGCATGGCCTTCACGCCGTCCTGTTCCTCCTGCAATTCCTTGAGCGTGGCGTCCATCTTCCCGCGCGAGAACGCGTCGATCTCGAGCCCCTTCACGAGCTCATACTTGCCCGCGGCGCAGGTAACTGGAAAGCCGTAGATGATCTCGGCCGGGATGCCGTACGAGCCGTCGGACGGGACGCCCATCGTTACCCATTTCCCGCCCGTGCCGAGCACCCAATCGTGTACGTGGTCGATGGCCGCGTTGGCCGCCGAAGCGGCGGATGACGACCCGCGCGCCTCGATGATGGCAGCGCCGCGCTTGCCGACCAGAGGAATGAACGTGTTGCGATACCACGCCTCGTCGTTCACCAACTCCGGCACCGGCGTCCCGCCGATGCTTGCGAAACGGATGTCGGGATACATGGTGGGAGAGTGGTTGCCCCACACGATCATCTTCTCGATATCGGCAACCGCTTTGCCGGTGCGGGTGGCAAGCTGGGACAGCGCCCGGTTGTGATCGAGACGCAGCATGGCAGTAAAATTTGCCGGCGCCAGATCGGGCGCCGACTTCATCGCGATGTAGGCGTTGGTATTGGCTGGGTTGCCCACCACCAGCACCTTCACGCCGCGTGCTGCGACGGCGTTCAAGGCCTTGCCCTGCTCGACGAAGATCTTGGCGTTCTCCAGCAGGAGATCCTTGCGCTCCATCCCGGGTCCTCGCGGTTTCGCACCGACCAGCAGTGCAATATCGGCATCCTTGAACGCGACTTTCGGGTCGCCGGAGCCGACCATCCCCGCAAGCAGCGGGAAGGCGCAATCCTCGAGCTCCATCATCACCCCTTTCAGGGCCTGCTGCATCTTCTCGATCGGCAGATCGAGCATCTGCAGGATCACGGGCTGATCGGGGCCGAGCATCTGGCCGCTGGCGATCCGGAACAGCAAGGCATAACCGATCTGGCCGGCGGCGCCGGTCACTGCGACTCGAACGGGGGTTTTCATGGTGGAGGAGCTCCCTTGGGTTGGGTGGTGCGAAACGGGCACCGCGAAGCCGACGCGACTACTGGAAGGCATTCTCGCCACTGTGCGGGCCCGCGGTAAAGCGCTTCGCGAAACGGACGCACTCGCTACACGGGGCTGCGTCGAATGGCCGGAATCCTAGTCGAGTCGCAAAGCCGATGTCAACCGTCTTATATAAGATAAAAGATATACGAATTCTGGACTCTTTACCTCGCTTACGCGTACAATCCACGCCATGAAGGAAGCCTTCTCTTCGCCTGCGTTTCAGCCGCTCTATCAACAAATCAAGTCGCTGATCACGCAGAGCCTCATGGCCGGCGAATGGGGGCCTGGCGAGCCGATCCCGAGCGAGATCGAGCTTGCCAGCCGCTTCAACGTCAGCCAAGGCACCGTTCGCAAGGCCATCAACGAGCTCGCCGACCAGAATCTGCTGATTCGTCACCAGGGCAAGGGCACTTTCGTCGCCTCCCACGCGGAGGAGCGACGCAAATACTACTTCACGCGAATTACGCCGGATAGTGGCGAGGATGTCCACCCCACGCCCGAGCTGCTCGAGTGCCGCCGCGCAAAAGCCGACGCCCTGACGGCACGCCTGCTCGATTTGGCGCCGGGGGCGGGCGTTTTCCTCGTGCGCCGGCGGTTTCGCATTGCGGGCGAGTTGGTGGAGTTCGAGGAGGTGCGTATTCCGGCTGCGCTATTCCGCGGACTGTCGAGCGCCGTCATCGAGCAGCACGAGTGCAAGCTCTACAGCATGTACGAGTCGCAGTTCGGCGTACGGATTATCGAGGTGCGCGAGCGCATCAAGGCGGTCGCCTCCGGCGAGGAGGAGAACCGGCTGCTCGAGGTACCCCCCGGAACGCCGCTACTGCGGGTCGATCGGGTGGCACACACCTTTGGCGACAAACCGGTGGAGATACGGGCGAGCCTGTTTCACACCGCGCATCATCACTATCAGAACAGAATTACATGACGCGGCATTGCACGACGATGGGTTGCCTCGGTGCGGTTGGGTTCGCACCGGGATCTGCTTGGTCGACGCGAGAGCCGGGCGGTTGTCCGCAAGCTTCGGAAGGTCGGTTGGGAGACAGGATTGCAAACCTCTAATAAATAAGGAAGGATGACCATGAGTAGCATTGTCAAACGCCGACCCAAGCACCTGGATCTCGCCAAGATCCGCTTGCCGATGCCCGGATTCGTGTCGATCCTGCATCGCGTGAGCGGTGTGCTGATGTTTCTCCTGATCCCGCTGTGCCTCTATCTGCTGGAGCGCAGTCTCTCCTCGGCCGCGACCTATGAAGGGATGGTTGCCTTCGTCGCTCATCCGATCGTCAAGCTGGTTCTGCTGGCACTCCTGTGGGCATTCCTGCACCACCTGTGCGCAGGTATCCGCTTCCTTCTCCTCGACCTGCACATCGGCGGTGAGCTCGCGGCGGCCCGCAGCAGCAGCGCCGCGGTGCTCGCCGTAAGCCTGATTCTGACCGCCGTGCTGGGGGTGAAACTATGGTGAAGCGCATCGTGGTCGGAGCCCATTACGGCCTGCGCGACTGGCTGGTACAGCGCGTGACGGCGGTGGTGCTGACAGTGTTCACGCTCATCATCGTGGTTGCGATAGCCCTTCAGCCGACCGCCGATTACGCCGGCTGGAAGGCCCTGTGGAGTCACGGATTCGTGCGCTTCGCCGCGCTCCTGGCGGTCATCAGCCTGCTGCTCCATGCCTGGATCGGCGTGCGCGACATTTTCATGGACTATGTGAAGCCTACGGGCCTGAGGCTCGCCCTGCAGGTGCTCGTCATCCTCGCCCTGGTGCTCTACGGCGCCTGGTCGGTTCAGATCCTCTGGAGCGCATAAAATGGCATTCGCCCGAAGAACATTCGACGCGGTCGTGGTCGGCGCGGGAGGCGCCGGCATGCGCGCCGCCCTGCAACTTTCCGAGGCCGGCTTCAAGACGGCCGTCCTGTCGAAAGTCTTTCCAACCCGCTCACACACGGTGGCCGCACAAGGCGGCATCGCTGCCTCGCTCGGCAACGCCGACGAGGACAACTGGCACTGGCACATGTTCGACACCGTGAAGGGGTCGGATTACCTCGGTGACCAGGATGCCATCGAGTTCATGTGCCGCAAGGCCAACGAGGCGGTCTACGAGCTCGAGCACTTCGGCATGCCGTTCGACCGGCTGCCCAATGGCAAGATCTATCAGCGGCCCTTTGGCGGCCAGTCGAAGAACTATGGCGGTGCCCAGGCCACGCGCTCGTGCGCTGCGGCCGACCGCACCGGCCACGCCATGCTGCACACGCTGTATCAGCGCAACGTGCGCGCGCATACCCATTTCTTTGTCGAGTGGATGGCGCTCGACCTGATCCGCGACGCCGATGGCGATGTGGTCGGCGTGACCGCGCTCGAGATGGAAACGGGCGAGGTCATGATCCTGCAGGCCAAAGGGGTTCTGCTGGCCACCGGTGGTGCGGGCCGCATTTTCGCCTCATCGACCAACGCCTTCATCAACACCGGGGACGGCCTCGGCATGGTGGCGCGGGCCGGGATCCCGCTCGAGGACATGGAGTTCTGGCAGTTTCACCCGACCGGCGTGGCGGGAGCCGGCGTGCTCATCACCGAAGGCGTGCGCGGCGAGGGTGGATACCTGCTGAACAAGAACGGCGAACGGTTCATGGAGCGCTATGCGCCCAACGCCAAGGACCTCGCCAGCCGGGACGTGGTCGCTCGCGCCATGGCCACCGAGATCAAGGAGGGCCGTGGCTGCGGCCAGGATGCCGACCATGTGCTGCTCAAGCTCGACCACCTCGGCGCGGAGGTAATCGAGAAGCGCCTGCCGGGCATCCGTGAGATCGCCAAGACGTTTGCCAACGTCGATCCAGTGAAGGATCCGATTCCGGTCGTGCCGACCTGTCACTACATGATGGGTGGCGTGCCGACCAACTACCGCGGCGAAGTCGTGGCACCGACCAGAACGGGACCGGAAGAAGTCGTCGCCGGTCTGTATGCCGCCGGGGAGTGCGCCTGCGTATCGGTGCACGGCGCCAATCGCCTCGGCACGAACTCGCTGCTCGACCTGGTCGTCTTCGGCAAGGCGGCAGGCGACAGCCTCGGCCGCTTCATCCGCGACAACCCGACCCACAAGGAACTGCCGAAGGACGCCGGCGAGAGAACCATGGCGCGGCTCGCCCGGCTCGACAAGGCCGGCAGCGGCGAGCGCGTGCAGGACGTGTCCAACGATCTCAGGCGGACCATGCAGCTCAACTGCGGCGTGTTCCGGTTTCCGGACCTGCTCGCGGAAGGGGTGACGAAAATGCACGAAATCGCGGAGCGCGCGAAGCACACCTATATCGTCGACAAGAGCAAGACCTTCAACACGGCGCGCGTCGAGGCGCTCGAGCTCGACAACCTGGTCGAGGTCGCGCTGGCCTCAATGGTGTCGGCCGAAGCCCGCACCGAGAGCCGCGGTGCGCATGCCCGGGAAGATTTCCCGAAACGCGACGACGACAACTGGCTGCGGCACACCCTCTGGTTTAGCGAGGGCAGCCGCCTCGAGTACAAGCCGGTGCACCTGAAGCCGCTGTCCGTGGAAATGTTCCCGCTCAAGGCGCGCACCTACTAAACGAGACGAAGCGCCCGCGAGCGGTGCTTCCAGCCCAGAATCAGGAGTACCAAAATGAGATTCTCGATCTACCGCTACAACCCGGACATCGACGAAAAGCCCTACATGAAGGACTACGACGTGCGGCTCGAGCCCACCGACAAGATGCTGCTCGACGCCCTCGTGCGCATCAAGTCGATCGATGACACCCTGTCGCTGCGCCGCTCTTGTCGCGAGGGGGTGTGTGGTTCGGACGCCATGAACATCAACGGCAAGAATGGGCTCGCATGTATCACCCGGCTCGCCGATCTGAAGGAGCCGATCGTACTGCGGCCGCTGCCTGGGTTGCCCGTGATCCGCGACTTGATCGTCGACATGAGTCAATTTTTCAAGCAATATCATTCGATCAGGCCGTATCTCGTGAACAACGACCCGCCCCCGGAGACCGAGCGTCTGCAGTCGCCGGAGGAGCGCTTGGAGCTCGACGGCCTCTACGAGTGCATCCTGTGCGCGTGCTGTTCCACGAGCTGCCCGTCCTTCTGGTGGAACCCCGACAAGTTCGTCGGGCCCGCAGGGCTGCTTGCCGCCTACCGCTTCATCGCGGACACTCGGGATCAGGCCACCAGCGAGCGGCTCGACGATCTGGAAGATCCATACCGGCTGTTCCGCTGCCATTCGATCATGAACTGCGTGGACGTCTGTCCCAAGGGCCTCAATCCCACTCGAGCCATCGGCAAGATCAAGGACGCAATGATCCGCCGCACCGTATGAGCGAGCTCGATCGGGTACGATGGCAGTGTCGGCGCGGCATGCTCGAGCTCGACCTGCTGCTGCATCGCTTTCTCGATCGCCACTTCGCGGGCCTCACGCCGGACGAAGTGAAGCGCTTCGAGGAAGTGCTTTGTCTGCAAGACGGCGACCTGTGGCAGTTTCTTTCGGGTCGCGCGGATATCGGGGATGAACGCCTCGCACCGATCGTTCGGATGATCAGAGGTGACCTATGACCGGTTGCTCCGCAACCGGGTCACCAGAGGACACTCGGACCTAACCCTCCTGGAGAACGACGTAAATGGCCGATACCAAGACTGCCACCTTCACCGTCAACCAAGCCAACCAGAGCGTGGACCTGCCGGTCCTCTCGGGTACGATCGGCCCGGACGTGGTCGACATCCGCGCGCTGACAGGAAAGACCGGCGTCTTCACGTTCGACCCCGGGTTCATGGCCACCGCCAGCTGCAAGTCGCGCATCACCTATATCGACGGCGACGAGGGCGTGCTGCTGTATCGCGGCTATCCGATCGAGCAGCTTGCCGTGCACTGCGACTTCCTCGATGTCTGCTTCCTGCTCCTGCGCGGCGAGCTGCCCAATGCCAAGGAGAAGACCGACTTCCACACCACGATCCAGCGCCACACCATGGTGCACGAGCAGATGGCCCGCTTCTTCCAGGGCTTTCGTCGCGACGCGCACCCGATGGCGGTGCTGGTCGGCGTGGTAGGGGCGCTGTCGGCGTTCTACCACGAGGCCATGGATATTTCCGATCAGCTCCATCGCGACATCTCGGCGAACCGGCTGATCGCGAAGTTGCCGACCATCACGGCGATGGCCTACAAGTACAACGTGGGTCAGCCGTTCATGTACCCGCGCAACGACTTGAGCTATGCCGGGAACTTCATGCACATGATGTTCGCCACGCCGTGCGAGAAGTACGAGCCCAATCCGGTGCTGGTGAAGGCGCTCGATCGCATCCTGGTCCTGCACGCCGATCACGAGCAGAACGCCTCGACCTCCACGGTTCGTCTGGCGGGCTCCTCGGGGGCGAATCCCTTTGCCTGCATCTCGGCCGGCATTGCCTGCCTGTGGGGGCCAGCGCACGGGGGTGCGAACGAGGCGTGTCTGAACATGCTGGAGCAGATCGGGGATGTGTCGCGGGTCGGCGAGTACATCACCCGGGCGAAGGACAAGAGCGATGCGTTCAAGTTGATGGGCTTCGGGCACCGGGTGTACAAGAACTACGACCCGCGCGCCAAGCTCATGCGCGAGACCTGCTACGAGGTGCTGACCGAGCTCGGGCTGGAGAACGATCGTCTGTTCAAGCTCGCGATGGCGCTCGAGAAGATCGCGCTCGAGGACGAGTACTTCGTCGAGAAGAAGCTGTATCCGAACGTCGACTTCTATTCGGGCATCGTGCAAAAGGCGCTCGGCATTCCGGTGTCGATGTTCACGGCGATCTTCGCGATGGCGCGCACCGTGGGCTGGATCGCGCAGTGGAGCGAGATGATCGCCGATCCGGACTACAAGATCGGCCGCCCGCGCCAGCTCTACATCGGGGCGCCACGGCGGGACGTCCCAATCGAGAAATGACGACGGTCCCGGGTCGGTCGACCCGGCGCGCCGCATAAGAGAGAGCACGGAGGAGCCCATGTTTCAGGATGCGGTCAACAGTTCGTACCTGTCCGGCGGCAACGCCGCCTTCATCGAAGAGCTGTACGAGCAATACCTGCACGACCCGAACTCGGTCGATGCCGCGTGGCGGCGGCATTTCGACGCGCTGGCGCAACCCGCGAGCGGGCGCGAGGTGGCGCATCGGCCGATCGTGGCCGCCTTCGAGGCGTTGGCTCGCACTCGGCCCACCGCGCCGCGGCAGGCGCAGGAAGATCTGCCGACCATCGAGCGCAAGCAGGTCTCGGTGCTGCAGCTCATCAACGCCTACCGCTTCCTCGGTGTGCGTCACGCCAACGTGGATCCGCTGGGGCGCACGGAGAAGCCCTACCTGCCCGAGCTCGACCCGGCGCACTACGGCTTCACCGCCGAGGACATGGGCACCACGTTCAACACCGGCTCCCTCGTCGGTCCGGATCAGTTGCCGCTGCGCGACATCATCCAGGCGGTGCAGGAGACCTACTGCGGCAGCATCGGTGCCGAGTACATGCACATCACGGACACGCCGCAGAAGCGCTGGATCCAGGCGCGGCTGGAAAGCGTCCACGGTCGCCCGCAGTACGCCACGGAATTCCGGCGCTGGCTCCTGGAACGGGTGACGGCGGCGGAGGGGCTCGAGCGCTACCTGCATACCCGCTTCGTCGGACAGAAGCGCTTCTCCGGCGAGGGCGGCGAAGCGCTGACGCCGCTGCTCGATCACCTGTTGCAGCAGGCGGGTGCCAAGGGCATCCAGGAAACGGTCATCGGCATGGCGCACCGCGGTCGGCTGAACGTGCTGGTGAATACCCTGGGCAAGATGCCGCAGGACCTGTTCGCCGAATTCGAAGGCAAGCACGACACCGCGCTCCTGTCGGGCGACGTCAAGTATCACCAGGGATTCTCCTCGGGCGTGACGACACCGGGTGGTCCCATGCATCTGACCCTCGCCTTCAACCCGTCGCACCTCGAGATCGTCAATCCCGTGGTCGAGGGCTCGGTGCGCGCGCGCCAGCACCGCCGACGCGACATCGAGGGCAAGCAGGTGCTGCCGGTCCTGATCCATGGTGATGCCGCTTTCGCCGGTCAAGGGGTGGTGATGGAGACGCTGAATCTTTCCGGAACCCGCGGCTACGGCACCGGTGGTACGGTGCACATCATCATCAACAATCAGATCGGCTTCACCACCTCCGATCCGCGCGACACGCGTTCGACGCTCTACTGCACCGACGTCGCGAAGATGGTCGAATGCCCGATCTTCCACGTGAACGGAGACGACCCCGATGCTGTGGTGATGGTGACGGAGATTGCGTTCGACTTCCGCACGCAGTTCGGCGAGGACGTCGTGATCGATCTCGTGTGCTATCGCCGTCAGGGGCACAACGAGCAGGACGAGCCGCTCGTCACACAGCCGCTCATGTACAAGACGATCGCCAAGCATCCGAGCACGCGCAAGCTCTACGCCGAACGACTCGAGCGCGAGGGCGTGATCCGCGAGGGCGAGGGCGAGGAGATGGTGAAAGCCTACCGCCAGACGCTGGAGGCGGGCGAGCACACCAACAAGTTCGTGATGTTCGATTACAAGCCGCCGTTCGCGGTGAACTGGCAGCCCTACATCGGAACGGAGTGGACGGCTCCCGCGGACACCAGACTCCCGCTGGACGAGCTGACGATGCTCGCCCAGCGGCTGACCACCATCCCACCCGAGTTCAAGCTGCATTCGCGGGTGGACAAGATCATTGCCGACCGCAAGGCGATGGGGGCGGGCAGGCTGTCGCTCGACTGGGGCATGGCCGAGAATCTCGCCTATGCCTCCCTGCTGAAGGAGGGCTACCCCGTACGTCTCTCGGGCCAGGACTGCGGACGCGGCACGTTCTTCCATCGCCACGCCGTGCTGCACGACCAGAATCGCGAGCGCTGGGACGACGGCACATTCATCCCGCTGCAGCACATCGCCGAAGGGCAGGCCGATTTCCTGGTCATCGATTCGGTCCTGTCGGAGGAGGCGGTGCTCGGATTCGAGTACGGTTACGCGACCGCCGTTCCCGGTGAACTGGTGATCTGGGAAGCGCAGTTCGGAGATTTCGCGAACGGTGCCCAGGTCGTGATCGATCAGTTCATCAGCTCGGGCGAAGCCAAGTGGGGCCGCCTGTGCGGGCTCGTGATGATGCTGCCGCACGGCTACGAAGGGCAGGGGCCCGAGCACTCATCCGCGCGGCTCGAACGCTACCTCCAGCTGTGCGCCCAGTACAACATGCAGGTGGTCGTGCCGTCGACACCGGCCCAGATGTTCCATATGCTGCGCCGGCAGATGCTGCGCCCTCACCGCAAGCCGCTCATCATCATGACGCCGAAGAGCATGCTGCGGCACAAGGAGTCCGTGTCGAGCCTCGCGGATCTTGCGCACGGGCAGTTTCAGACGGTGATCGGTGAGCAGGAAGAACTCGATCCCAAACGCGTGCGGCGGCTCATCCTGTGCAGCGGCAAGATCTACTACGACCTGCTCGCCAAGCGGCGTGAGCTTGGTGCCACCAACGCGGCAATCGTGCGCATCGAGCAACTCTATCCGTTCCCGCACGATGCCTTGCAGGCGCAGGTCGATCTCTACGGCAAGGCGACCGAAGTGATGTGGGTCCAGGAGGAACCGGGCAATCAGGGTGCCTGGCATCGCATCCAGCACTATCTCCTGCGGCACATGCGGTCCGATCAGGTCCTCGCCTATGCCCTGCGGCCATCCTCGGCCGCACCCGCCGTGGGCTACCTCGCCCTCCACAACCAGCAGCAGAAGGAGCTGATGCAGGCGGCCTTCGGTCCGATCGCGGGCAACACGACGTCGGTCGTACCGCATGCAACCCCGAAGAAAGAGCGTACTGCGCGCGCCGTCGCGCGAAGCTAATCGAGGAAAAAGAACATGCTAGTCGAAGTCAAAGTCCCAGCGCTTTCGGAGTCCGTGTCGTCCGCCACCCTCGTCGCCTGGCGCAAGAAGCAAGGGGAGTTCGTCGAGCGCGACGAGAACATGATCGACATCGAAACCGACAAGGTAGTGCTCGAACTGCCCGCACCGCAGGCCGGTGTGCTCGTCAAGATCCTGAAGGGCGACGGTGCCACCGTCGTGAGCGACGAGGTGATCGCCACCATCGACACGGAGGCCAAGGCGGCAGCGGGTGCTGCACCCGCCAAGGCACCCGTCCCGGCTCCGGCCCCGCAGCCCACGCAGGGAGCGTCGGGCGCTGCCGAGAAGGTGATCATGCCTGCCGCGCGCAAGGTGGCCGCGGACAAGGGCCTGGATCCGAGCACCATCGAGGGCAGCGGTCGCGGTGGCCGGGTCACGAAGGGCGACGTGCTGGATGCCGTGGCGAAGGGGGCGCAACCCGTGCCGAGACCCGTCGCATCGGCTGCCGCACCGGCGCCGGTGGTGCAGACCGACCTTGCCGGACGCCCCGAGCAGCGGGTGCCGATGACGCGCCTGCGCAAGCGGGTCGCCGAGCGCCTGATCCAGTCGCAGTCGACCGCGGCCATCCTCACCACGTTCAACGAGGTGAACATGGCGCCGGTAATGGAACTGCGGAAGAAATACCAGGAGCGCTTCGAGAAGAGCCACGGCGTGAAGCTGGGCTTCATGTCGTTCTTCGTGAAAGCGGCGGTTGCAGCGCTGAAGCGCTACCCGGTCGTGAACGCATCCGTGGACGGCGACGATATCATCTACCACGGCTACTACGATATCGGCATCGCGGTCGGCAGCGAGCGCGGTCTGGTGGTGCCGATCATCCGCAATGCGGACGAGCTCTCGCTCGCGGACATCGAGAAGCAGATCGCCGACTTCGGAGCGCGGGCGAAGAGCGGGAAGATCACCCTCGAAGAGTTGACCGGCGGGACGTTCTCGATCTCCAATGGTGGCGTCTTCGGGTCGATGCTTTCGACGCCCATCATCAATCCTCCGCAGAGCGCGATCCTGGGCATCCACGCCACCAAGGAGCGCCCGGTGGTGGAGGGCGGTCAGATCGTGATCCGCCCGATCAATTTCCTTGCGCTGTCTTACGACCACCGCATCATCGACGGCCGCGAAGCCGTGCTGTCGCTGGTCGCGATCAAGGAAGCGCTGGAGGATCCGGCGCGCCTGCTACTGGACGTCTGACAGTTCGCTTGCCAATCGGAACTGCCGGTGCCGGGCGTGTTGTCCGGCACCCATCAATCGCGGAGGTTTTTGCATGTCTCAAGTGTTCGACGTCGCCGTCATCGGCGCCGGCCCGGGCGGCTACGTAGCTGCCCTGCGCGCCGCCCAGCTCGGGCTTTCCACCGTGTGCATCGACGAGTGGAAGAACCCCAAAGGGCGGCCCAGCCTGGGTGGCACCTGCCTCAACGTCGGTTGCATTCCGTCCAAGGCACTGCTGGAATCGTCGGAGAACTTCGAGCGCGCGTCGCACAAGTTCGCCGATCACGGCATCCGCATGCAGGGCCTGTCGATGGACATCGCGACCATGCAGGCGCGCAAGGAGAAGATCGTCGACACGCTCACCTCCGGCATCGCGATGCTGTTCAAGAAGAACAAGGTGACCTCGCTGCACGGACGCGGCCGCCTCGTCACGGCAGGTGCGACCTATGGCGTCCAGGTGAGCCAGGGCGACAAATCCGAGGTGATCGAGGCGCGGCACGTGATCATCGCCACCGGCTCGGTGCCGCGGCCGTTGCCGATGGCCGAGGTCGACAACGAACTCATCCTCGACAACGAAGGCGCGCTCGCGCTGACCGAGGTGCCGCGCAAGCTCGGCGTCGTCGGTGCCGGCGTCATCGGCCTCGAGATGGGCAGCGTCTGGCGGCGGCTCGGCGCCGAGGTGACAGTGCTGGAAGCCTTGCCTTCGTTTCTCGCGGCCGTCGATGGACAGGTGGCGAAGGAAGCCTTCCGTATCTTCTCGAAGGAGCTCGGTCTCGTGATCAACACCGGTGTGAATATCGAGAGCGTCACCAAGAGCAAAGGCAAGGTCGCGGTCAAGTACGAGGACAAGGATGGGGTGCACAAGGCGGAGTTCGACAAGCTGATCGTGTCGATCGGCCGCGTCCCGAACTCGGCGAGCGTGGGGCCGGACGCAGTCGGCCTCAAGGTGGATGCACGCGGGTTCATCGAGGTCGACGAGTATTGCCGCACGAACCTGCCGAACGTCTTCGCAATCGGCGATGTCGTGCGCGGCCCGATGCTCGCCCACAAGTCGTCGGAGGAGGGCGTGGCGGTCGCCGAGCTGATCGCGGGCCAGCAAAGCCACGTCAATCTCGAGACCGTGCCGTGGGTGATCTACACATCGCCCGAGATCGCCTGGGTGGGGCGTAACGAGCAGGAGCTGAAGGAGGCCGGTGTGGCCTACCGCTCCGGCATGTTCCCGTTCACCGCGAACGGTCGCGCGCGCTCGCTCGGCGAGACGCACGGCTTCGTCAAAATCCTCGCCGATGCAAAGAGCGACCGCATACTCGGCGTACACATCATCGGCCCGTTCGCCTCCGAGCTGATCGCGGAGGCGACCGTGGCGATGGAGTTCGGTGCGAGCTCCGAAGATATCGCCCGCATCGTGCACGCACACCCGTCGCTGTCGGAGGTCATGCACGAGGCGGCGCTGGGCGTCGATGACAGAACCCTGCACATCTGATGTCGGACGCCGCCATGGACCGGTTCGAGCCGCCCCGGTTGAACGGGGCGGCGAATCCGGCGAATCCGGTGGCCGCGAACTCAGCGCGCCCCCCGGGTGCGGAAGGCAGCGTCGGAGACTGGATCCGCCAGCAGGCCATCGTCCACGGCTTCGAGCTCGACGATGCACAACAGGCCGTGCTGCCGTGCCTGGAGCGGCTGTTCCAGGACTTGGCCGCCGCCGAACGTGCGAGCGGTCCGTTACTGCGCTTCTTCACCAGCAAGCGCCTGGTGCAGGGACTCTACCTCTGGGGTGGCGTCGGGCGCGGCAAGAGCTTTCTCATGGACAGCTTTTTCGCGGCCGCGCCGGTCAAACGCAAGCGGCGCCTGCACTTCCACCGCTTCATGCAGGACGTTCACCGCGAGCTCGCGACGCTGCAGGGCCAGCCCGATCCGCTCGCGACCGTGGCAAAGCGCCTGGCGCGCACGACGAAACTCCTCTGCCTGGACGAATTCCTGGTCACCGATATCGGCGATGCGATGCTGATGCGACACCTGCTGGAGGGGCTGTTCGCCGAAGGCGTGGTGCTGGTGACGACCTCCAACACGCAGCCCGACGAGCTCTATCGCAACGGTTTGCAGCGCGGCCAGTTCCTGCCCGCGATCGACCTCCTGAAAAGGCATCTGCAGATCCACGAGGTGGAGGGTGGACAGGACTATCGCCTGCGTGCGCTGGAGCAGCTTGGCGTCTATCATTCGCCCCTGTCGGACGCGACGGAACGTCGCATGCGCGAAGAGTTCGTCGCGATTGCGCGCGACGAGGGGGACGCCGATACGCTCGTCGAAGTGGATGGCCGCCAGTTGAACGCGCGACGGGTCGCCCCAGGCGTGGCGTGGTTCGAATTCGGCGAGCTGTGTCAGAAGCCGCGCGGCCAAGTGGATTTCATCGAGCTCGCGCGCCGCTATCACACCGTGCTGCTCTCGCGTATCCCGCGCATGTTCGCGGACGAGCGCGACGCGGCGCGGCGTTTCGCGTGGCTGGTAGATGAGTTCTACGACCGGCGGGTCAAGCTCATCGTTTCCGCCGAGGCGCCGCTGGAAGGGTTACTCGACCCGACGGCGGTCGGGCGCGATCTCGAGCGTACGGTGAGCCGATTGATCGAGATGCAGAGTCATCATTATCTCGCGCAGCCTCACCTGGGCTAGAATCGCGACTTGCAGGGGAGTACCGACCGCGGCGGGACCTGAGCCCGTGTCGGCCAACGTAGAGATGCACGGAGCAATTCCGTGCTTTGCCACGATATCAAGGAGGGAGATGCAATGGGAGAATCCTACAGGGAGTTCCACCGCCGTTCGATCGAAGAGCGCGACGCGTTCTGGGGCGAGCTCGCGAAGCTCATTCACTGGCACAAGCCCTACGACAAAGTCCTCGACTACAGCAACCCGCCGTTCGCGAAATGGTTCCCCGGCGGCCTCACGAACCTTTGCTACAACGCGGTCGATCGGCACGCGGCCGAGTTCCCCGACCGCAAGGCGCTGATCTACGTCTCGACCGAGGTCGACGAAGAGAAGGTCTACTCGTACAAGGATCTCCTCGCCGAGGTGAACCGCTTTGCCGCGGTCCTGCAGGAGCTGGGCGTCGGCAAGGGCGACCGGGTCCTGATCTACATGCCGATGATCGCGGAGGCGGTCTTTGCCATGCTCGCCACCGTACGGCTTGGCGCAATCCACTCGGTCGTCTTCGGCGGCTTTGCTTCGAACAGCCTCGCCACCCGCATCGACGACGCCACGCCGAAAGTCATGGTTACCGCCGATGCCGGCATGCGCGGCGGCAAGGCGGTGCCGTACAAGAATCTGGTCGACGAGGCGATTCGCCTGTCCGCGACGCCGCCGGCGAAGGTGCTGATGGTCAATCGCGGGCTGGACAAGAACATGCCGCTCGTTGCCGGACGCGACGTCGATTACGCCGAGCTGCGCGCCAAGCACATGAACGCGCAGGTACCGTGCGAGTGGGTCGATTCGACGCATCCGTCCTACATCCTCTACACCTCCGGCACCACCGGCAAGCCGAAGGGCGTGCAGCGCGACACCGGTGGCTACGCGGTCGCGCTCGCGTCGACCATGAAGTACATCTACTGCGGCAATCCCGGCGAGACGTACTTCTCGACCTCGGACATCGGCTGGGTGGTGGGCCATTCCTACATCGTCTACGCGCCCTTGCTCTACGGCATGGCAACAGTCGTGTACGAAGGCTTGCCGATTCGCCCCGACCCCGGCATCTGGTGGAAGATCGTGCAGGACTACAAGGTGACGGTCATGTTCAGCGCACCGACTGCGGCACGCGTGCTGAAGAAGCAGGATCCGGCATTCCTCAAGAAGTACGACATCAGCACGCTGCGCACGTTCTTCATGGCGGGCGAGCCGCTCGACGAGCCGACGGCGAAATGGATCGCGGACGCGCTGGGGGTTCCCATCATCGACAACTATTGGCAGACCGAAACCGGCTGGCCGATTCTCACCGCAGCCCACGGCGTGGAAAAGACGCCGACCAAGTTCGGCAGCCCGTCCTTCGCGTCATACGGCTACGATGTACGCCTGCTGAACGAGGCGACCGGCGAAGAGGTGCCGCCGAACGAGAAGGGGGTCGTGTGCGTCCTGCCGCCGCTGCCGCCGGGTTGCCTCTCGACCGTGTGGGGCCAGGATGAGCGCTTCGTGAAAACCTACTTCACGATGTTCAAACAGCCGCTGGCGTACACCACGTTCGACTGGGGTATCCGCGACAGCGATGGCTATTACTTCATCCTTGGGCGCACCGACGACGTGATCAACGTCGCAGGTCACCGTCTCGGTACGCGCGAGATCGAGGAAGCCGTCAGCGGTCACTCCAACATCGCCGAGGTGGCCGTGGTCGGCGTCGCCGACCAGTTGAAGGGGCAGGTGCCGATGGCGTTCGCGGTGGTGAAGGATCCGTCGAAGATCGCGACGCCAGAGGCGAAGAAAGCGATGGAGAAGGAGGTATTCGCAACCGTGGACAAGGCGCTCGGCGCGATCGGCAGACCATCCCGTGTGCATTTCATCACCCAGCTGCCAAAGACGCGTTCCGGCAAGGTGTTGCGGCGGTCGATCCAGGCCATCGCCGAAGGCCGCGATCCGGGAGATCTCACCACCCTCGACGATCAGGCGGGCATCGAGCAGATCAAGAGCGCGATTGCAGGAAAGGCCTGAGGAAGGACCGCTTCAGAGAAGGCCCGCCGCACAAATCGGCGGGCTTTTTTTCTGGCGAGCCTGGCGAGGAGGGACGCGGGAAGCAAGAAGCTTCGAGGCCTATGGTCAAGGTTCTCGGGTTTCTCGACCTCGCCGCACAGGAAGGGCCTGGGACAGAGCTTGAGCACATACTCCACTCTGCCCGCGGCTACGACGAGTCGGCACACTTCGTCATAGAAGAGGGGCTCGAAGTCATCCCTCACTGGAACGGTCTTCGCGATAAGGCGACCGCCCGCGAAAGGCGATTGGATTTCAGACTCGCATGCGCTGGCGGAGAAGGTGGGATTCGAACCCACGGTACGGGGATAAGCCGTACACACGCTTTCCAAGCGTGCGCCTTAAGCCGCTCGGCCACTTCTCCGAAAAGAGCGCGCGAGAATAAACCAGCGCCGCCACCCTGTCAAAAACGCAAAGCCCGCTTACACGGGCTTTGCATCGACCTCCGATGGAGCAACGAATCAGCTTGCTGCCGGCTTGAGGTCGGGATAGCGTACGTGGTCCACCAGCTCCTGGATGTCCTTCTGCGGCGCAGGCGAGATCAGGCTGCCGATGATGATGCCGATGAAGCCAGCCGGAATGCCGAAGATGCCGGCCGAGATCGGGTTGATGTCCCACCAGAGCGGCGCGTTCACGCCGAAGAACGGATACGTCATGTACATGTAGTACATGCAGATGCCGAGCCCTGCCACCATGCCGATGATCGCACCCAGCTTGTTCGCGCGTTTCCAGAACACACCGCAGACGAGCGCCGGGAAGAACGCAGAGGCAGCGAGCGAGAACGCCGCGCCTACCAGGAACAGAATGTCCCCCGGTTTGAGCGACGTCACGTACGCGGCAATCACCGCCACCACCAGCAATAACGTCTTGGCGACCGCCAGGCGCCGGGTCGTCGGGGCGTTCGGGTCGATCATCTTGTAGTACACGTCGTGCGACAAGGCATTGGCGATCGTGAGCAGAAGGCCGTCCGCGGTAGACAGCGCGGCTGCGAGGCCGCCCGCGGCGACGAGTCCTGAGATCACGTACGGGAGCCCCGCGATCTCCGGGGTGGCGAGCACGATCAGGTCTGGCCCGATGCTGATCTCCGCCAGTTGCACGATGCCGTCCTTGTTTACATCGACCACGCTCATCAGTGTCGGGTCCACCTTCGCCCAAGCCGACACCCACCCCGGCAGACTCGCGAAGGCGGTTCCGACGACGTCGAAGTACACCGTGTACTTCACCAGGACGGCGAGGGCCGGTGCCGTGAAGTAGAGCAGGAAGATGAAGAACAGCGACCAGAACACGGAGACCCGTGCTTCTCGCACGCTGGGGGTGGTGTAGTAGCGCATGAGAATGTGGGGCAGCGCAGCCGTGCCGACCATCAGGCAGAACACCAGTGCGAGGAAGTTCCGGCGCTTGATGTCGCGCGCCTTGTCGTCCTTGCCCGGGAACGCTTCACTGTGGGGCGTGATGGGCGCGGCCTTGGCCTTGTTGCCCGCGACGTCCTTCTTCCACGCTGCAGTGGCGGCTGCGACATCGGCCGGGAACTTGTCGACCACGGCTTGCGCGGCTTTGATATCGGCTTCCGGTGCGCTGGCGGCTGTGAGATCCGCGACCTTCTTATCGAGAGCGGCGCGCTGCTCGTTGAGGAACGTTGCGCCCTTGGCCTCCAGTTCCTTCAATTTGGTCTCAGCCGACGCGGCGCGCTCCTTGTAGATGTCGCGCACCTGGAGTTCCTTCGGGTTGGCGTTGAGCTCCTTTGCCTTGGCATCGACCTTTTCGAGCTGAAAGCCGTAGACCAGTTGTGGCACGGGCACACCGGTCTGCTTCACTGCCAGCCATACCACCGGGATCATGTACGCAATAATCAGAATGATGTACTGCGCTACTTGCGTCCACGTGACCGCTCGCATGCCGCCCAGGAACGAGCACACGAGAATGCCGGCGAGGCCTACGAAAACACCGATGCCGAACTCCAGTCCGGTGAAGCGGCTGGTGATGATGCCCACGCCGTAGATCTGGGCGATCACGTAGGTGAACGAGCAGACAATGGCGGCGAAGACGCCGATGGCGCGAGGAATGTTCCCGCCGTATCGGGCGCCGAGGAAGTCGGGGATCGTGAACTGCCCGAACTTCCTGAGATAGGGGGCAAGGAACAACGCCACGAGGCAGTACCCCCCGGTCCAGCCCATCACGAAGGCGAGCCCGTCGTATCCGGTCGCGTACAGCGTACCTGCCATCCCGATGAAGGAGGCTGCGCTCATCCAGTCCGCGCCGGTCGCCATGCCGTTGAAGAAGGCAGGAACGCGGCGGCCCGCGACGTAGTATTCCGCCACGTCGGCGGTGCGGCTCATGATGCCGATGCCTGCGTAGAGGCCGATGGTCGCGAACAGGAAGAGGTAGCCGAGGATCTTGTTCGGCACTCCCAGCTGCTCGAGGATTGCGAGGACGACGATGAAGGCGATGAAGCCGCCTGTGTAGAAGCTGTAATACTTCTTGAGCTGAGCGGTGAACGCCGCTTGCGACTGGACGGCCATGGTCAGTCCTCCCCTTCGTCGACGTGGTATTCGCGGTCCAGCCCGTTCATGTAGCGAGCGTAGAACCAGATGATCACGACGTATATGACCAGCGTCCCCTGCGCGGCCATATAGAAAGCGAGGGGAAAACCCAGCACCCTGACCTCGTTGATGTCACGGGCGAAATAGCCGATCACGAATGTAACGACAAACCAGATCGCGAGAAGAACTACGGTGATGGCGAGATTCTTGTGCCAGTATTGCTTGTGTCTCTCCGTAAGCTGCATTGCCTCCTCCATCCTAGAGTTTTTGCACTTGCCTTGAGCCCCCTGGATTCGTCCGTCGACCAATCGACGGCGAGTGTTTCTTGATTTCAGGAACAGGACGCGTGACGGCTGCCGAAGTAAGCACGCCCCAAAATGATGTCGGGACATTGAACAGCCGGAACCTTGCTTGGATCAGTCGTGTTCAGCCTCCTTGCAGCGTGGCACAGGCTGCTTATCGCAATGTTTGCAGACTAGGTGAAAGCGATACTAGACATGTCGAGTCGGCCATAGCAATCAGGGTTTACCCTGATGCGGCGACCGACGGCAGGCGGGTGCCCCGGAAGTCGAAGCCAAGCTCGCTTTCTGGGGCGAGTCGGATGCTCAGGCGCTGCCTTCGGCGCCGAAGTGACCGAGCAGCGCAACCTGCACCAGCTCAGCAACCGATTTCACTTCCAGCTTCTCCATGATGTGGGAGCGGTGCACTTCGACGGTCTTGACGCTGATCACCAAGTCTTCGGCGATGACCCGGTTGGGCTTGCCGGCCATGACCCGCTCGAGCACTTCCCGCTCCCGTGGAGTGAGGGAGGCGAGGCGGCACGCTACCCCCTGCCGCTCGCTCACGCGTCGTCGCTGTTCCGCATTGCGCGCGAGACATTCCCGGATCAGGGACAGGATCCGGTTGTAGTCAAACGGCTTCTCGACGAAATCGACGGCACCGGCCTTGACGGCGGCTACAGCCTGGGAGACGTTGCCCTCGCCGGTCACGAAAACGATCGGAACGTCGACGCCGCGTTGGGCAAGGTGTTTCTGGAGCTCTAGACCGGACATGTCGGGCATGCGCAGGTCGAGCACCACGCAGCCCGGCTGATCGACGCGCACGGCGAGCAGGAAGTCCTGCGCACACCGAAAAACCTCTACCGGGATGCCGTTGGTCGAAAGCAGCCAGCGGAAAAGCTCGCGGGTGGATTCGTCGTCGTCGACGACGAAGACCGTCGGCCTGCGATTCATACCCGGTGTCGGCATGTGTCCGATGTCAGCGGTCCCCTCGGAACGTTGGAGAAATTGTATATCCGCATAATTCTAGTTGTCGGCCCAATTTGCCTCTCGTCGTCTGACGGACGGACCCACCCAACTCTGTCCCGCCGGCAACTCGATGCAAGGCCTACAGCCGGTAGTCGAGCGCGAGGCGAGCTTGCACTTTCTTCGCCTGCCGCAGCGACTCCTTCAGCATCAGCCGGTCGAGCTCGTGCAGCCGGTACGGGTCGAGGCGATTGGTCATCGGCCTGCCGCCGACATACTGAAGATGCTGATGCTCGAGACGCAGGCGCTGCAGAACCAGGAACGAGTCGACCCAGGCTTCCGCTTCGCGGTTCGGCACATCGACGAGCGGGGCGGCGAGGCGCAGACGTCGCAGCGTATTCGTCTCGGCTACGCCGGACGCAAGGCTGAAGATGCGCGCGGCGTCGACGAAAAGCGCCGTACCATGAACCTTGATGTCGAGGGTGCGGGTTTCGTCACCCTCGCCGTCGAGGACGAAGTCGCGGATGTGCCCGATGGGCGGCTGGTTGCGCAGGGCGTTGGCAGCCATCTGGTGGAGAAACCGCCCGTTGGCTCGCGTTGCCTCCAGCAGCCATCCCTTCAGTGCGCCCACCAGCGAGGTATCGCCATGGAGTGCGCGCAGGTCGAAGAAAATCGACCCGTTCAGCAGTGCCTCCGGGTCTCCCGCGCTGAGCCACTGGCGGAAGCGCCGGCGCCACTCCTCCAGCGTGAGACAGCACGCCGGGTTGCCGCTCATGATGTTGCCCCGGCAAAGCGGAAAACCGCAGTCCGCGAGCGCCTGGTTGGCCCGCTGCGCGAGCGGGAGCAGGGTGTTGCGGGCGCCTTCCGTGTCCATGCCCGTTGGCGGGTCGAAAACGATGGCGCTGTCCTGGTCCGTCGCGAAGGTCTGCTCCAGGCGACCCTCGCTGCCGAGGGCGATCCAGCACCACCGGATACCTCGGAGGAGGTCATGATCGCCGAAGGTGAGCTCGATCACGCGCTGCGTCAGCAGATCGTTGAGCGAGGCGATGAGCTCCGTCAGCTGTTCCACGCCGGTCCCTTGCGTCAGCATGTCGTGGGCGAGCTTCTGGATCTCGGCGCCGCAGTGTTTGAGACCCTCCAGGTCGTGCGCCGCCCTGATCTCTGCGGACAGGTGGCGCACCCCGATGCGCTGCGGATGGAAGAGATCCTTCTGCGTCACCACACCCGTGAGACGGCCATCCTCGACGACGACGACGTGGCGAATGCCGTGGCGGACCATGGTGAGCGCCGCGTCATAGAGCGTCGCCTGCGTCGGCAGGGTCGTGACACCGGCGGTCATCACGCCCGAGATCGGATCATCCAGATTGCAGGCGGGCAGGGTCACCCGCGTCAGGACATCGGGAAGCGTGAGGATGCCGATCGGGTGCGACTGCCCGTCGACCACTATGATCGAACCGATGCGATGGCGGTTCATCGCCTCCAGCGCCGACCGGATCGGAGTATCGGCCCGGCAGGAGACCGGCTCGCGCTGCAGAAACTCGGAAAGGGGACTGTGGATGAAGGGCAGGCGGGTGCTGCGCTCGGCCAGCAAAGAGGTGGATTCGCGATCTCCGGGATCGAACGGGCTGTCGTTACCGGTGGTGAAGTCCGCACTCATCCTCGGATTGTCCCCGGCACCGCTGGAGTGCTCAATACTTCACGCGCGCGTAGAAGGTTTTCTCCGCCGCATCGCGCGCGTGCTTCAGCGTAAGCACCCCCTTCTCGGCGAGGAGGGGGATCATCTTGAGGAACGCCTCACCGGTGACGATCGCATCGCCCAGCGCGGTGTGACGCCCGATGACGTTGATGCCCAGCCGCTCGGCAATGGCTTCCAGCTGGTGCGACTGCAGGTCCTCGTGCAGCACGGCCGACAGCAGCAGCGTGTCGAGCACCGGCTGTGTGAAGCGCACCCCCGTAGAGGCTTCCTTCAACTGCAGGAAGCGCATGTCGAAAGCGGCGTTGTGGGCCACCAGCACCGTGTCCTCGCAGAACCGGTGAAACGCCGGCAGCACCTGGTCGGCGGTCGGGTGCGTGGCGAGCATCTCCGGGGTGATGCCGGTGATCTTGATCGATTCCTTGGACATCGGCCGGCGCGGATTGATGAAATGATCGAAGGCCTCCTGCTGCAGCAGGCGTCCGTTCAGGATGCGCACCGCGCCGATCTGGATGATCTCGTCCCCGGCGGACGGTTCGAGGCCCGTGGTTTCGCTGTCGAAAACCGTGTAGGTGAGATCCGAGAGCAGCCGGTCGTCGAGCTCGTGCGACTGGCCCGGCTGGTGAAAGAGGTCGAAATCGTAGTATTCGGGTCGGCTGGCCAGCGGTGTCGGACCGGCCCACGCCTGCTCGGCTTCCGCGCGCGGCAGCAGCAGGCGGAAACAGGAGGTCATGCGCGGTCGGTCGAACTGGTAGAACGCCTCGCCACCGTGGCGCGCGACCACGTCGTTCAGCGTGAGCGGGCTCGCGAAGCCGCCGGCGGTGAACGGATCATTCTCGAACGCGAGGATCGTGTCCACGGACAGAAAGCCGCCTGACCAGATGAGGTCGAGGTGCGCGAGCCGCCCTTCGCTGCGCAGGCGAAAGCGCAGGTCGCGAATGCGGATCTCTTCGCGCAGCCGGGTCGCGAGATAGGTAATCGCCTGGACGAGCGTATAGCTGTCCACGTTCAGCCACAGCAGTTCCGCCACCTCCTCCGTGTTCGTATGCATGTCGAGCCGGCTTTCCACGCTGCGCTGGACGGCCGAGATCAGGTCGCTGCCCAGCATCGGCTCGAGCCGCGACTGACCCTTGACCGCCCTTGCGTACTCCGCCTCCTTCTGGTCCAGCAATCCGCTCAGCTTGCCGGCCTCGTCGCTGATGATGTGAGTGAACTGGCTGCGCCGGTCGGCGTCCATCTCGGGAAAGGCGAGCATGTTTTCGACCGCTGCCCGGATGGTGGCGAGTGATGCGCGCGTGCCTTGCGTGAGCGACTGCAGGAGATCGTCGCGCTGGCCCTCCATCTCGACCGAGCGCTTGATGTCCTCGACCGTGAGCACGAATCCGGAGATCTCGCGCTCCTGCCCGAACACCGGCACCATCTGCGCGCGGATCAGCGTACCGTTCGGTGAGGTCGCGACGAAGTTCGCCAGCGGCCGCGCATCGCCCTGGTCGATGCGGTAGCGCACGTTTTCCAGAGCGTGCACCACGAGGTTGCGGTCGATCACACCGAACACGGATCGCCCGAGTCCGACGAGTCCCGACAGCGTCGAGCCGTTCTTGCCCTCCGCACCGCCGGAGAGCAGTTGCCTGGCGCGCTGGTTGTACAGCAGGATGCGGCCCTCGACGTTGCACACGAGCACGCTCTGGGTGAGCTCCGACATGAGGGCAGCGAGGCGGTTGCGCTCTTCCTCGAGACCGGCGTTCGCCTCGTGGATGCGCGCCTCGACATCGCGCTGCAGGGTTTCGTAGCGTTCGGCGAACGCGTTGACGATGCGACCGACCTCCTGGTTCTCGGCGCTGCCGGCGAGCTCGACGCGGTGTGACGGGTTGGCGCTGAGCTGGATGCGGGCGCCCTCGATCAGCCGGCGCAGGGGCTCGATCTGGCTTCGCACCAGAGCTCGCGCCACGAGCCCCGTGAGTGCGAAGAGCGCGAGGAAAACGAGCAGCCCGAGCCCGAACGGATCCTCCACCGACGCGACAACACGCGCTCGCTCGGCTTCCGGGATGGCCTGCACGACGAGAACGAGGACGCACGCAAGGACGGCGAGGATGGCCGCCAGCAGAACAGCCCAGACAGCGGCGAACTTCGCCTTCGGGGTCATGCCGCCCCGCTCAGAAGGCTCTTCACCTTGTCCAGCAGGTCCTGCGTGGAAAAGGGCTTCGTGATATAGGCATCAGCCCCCAGCGCGAGCCCCTTGGCGACTTCGATGTCGCGCCCCTTGGCGGTGATCATGACCACCTTCATCCCGCTCACGTCCGGATTCTCGCGGATCTTCTGACACACCTCGTAGCCGCTTTTCAACGGCAGCATGATGTCGAGCAGGATCAGGTCCGGGCGAAACTCGGTGACGAGGCGAAGCGCTGCCTCGCCGTCACCCGCGGTCTTCACCTCGAAACCGTTGCGCTGCATCAGGAACTCGAGCGAGATGACGATGTTGGGTTCGTCGTCCGCGATCAGAATCTTCTTTGCCATCCTTCCCCCGTTTCGTTGTTCTCTACGCGTGTGCCATCGACGGTCTTCCGACCTCTCCCGAACGCTCCTCCTGCAACGGCAGCGTGAAGGAGAAGATCGCGCCGTGGCCCAGTTCGCTTTCCACCCACAGGCGTCCGCCGCAATGACCGATGATCTCGCGGCATATGGGAAGCCCCAGCCCCGTGCCCTGGGGCTTGTCGGTGAGGGTGTCGCCGACCTGGCGGAACTTCTCGAAGATGGTGTCCTGATCCTTGGGGCTGATGCCGATGCCATTGTCGGCGACGTCCACCCGCAAGCAGGCCCGCTCCTGCGTGAGCGCCACCCGTACCTGCCCGGCTTCGCGATTGCAGAACTTGCTCGCGTTGGAGAGCAGATTGATCATCACCTGTATCAGGCGGTCGCGGTCAGCCAGGATGGTGGGCACCGCGGGCGGCAATTCGACCTCCAGTGCGATGCCGCGATCGCGATAGAGCTGGCTCGTCGCCGCCACCGATTCCTCGATCACCTCCCGCAGATCCACGCCGACGATATGCCACTCTGCCTTGCCGGACTCGATCTTGGCCAGATCCAGCACCTGGTTGATGAGGCGCGTCAGGCGCTCGGACTCCTTGATCACGATCGTGAGAAAGCGCAAGCGCTCGGCCACGTCGAGGTCGGGGTTGTCGCGCAGGATCTCGGAGAAGGCGCGGATCGAAGTGAGCGGTGTGCGCAGCTCATGGGTCACGGTCGAAATGAAGTCGTCCTTCATGCGATCGAGTTCCTTCAGCCGCTCGTTCGCCGCCCGCAGCTCGGCGGTCGCTTCTTCGAGCTCGCGCGATTTCTCTTCCAGCCGATGACTGTAGGCGATCACCTGGGACGCTTCGTCGAGGATGCTCATCACCTCGTCGAGGCCGATCGGCTCTTCCTCCACCACCGAGGCGACCATCGCCCGCGCCGACGCCGCACCGATCGCACCCGCGAGCTGCGTCTCGGCGAAGTGCACGAGGTCGGCATCCGCTTTCAGGGCGTGCGGAGAGGAGATCCCGCGCTGGCGGGCGTAGGCGGCAAACGCTTCCTGCGCACGGCCCGGCCCGAGGAAACGACCGAGGAGCTCTTCCAGCGCTGGCACCGAGGCGGTGCCGCGCCACAGCCGCGCCCACTCCGAGTTGGCGCCGCGGTCGAGGGCGTCGACGAAGAGCGATGCCTGCCGGTGCTCCTCCACGCTCTGGCTGCCGAGCAGCGATACCGCGGTGTAAGCACCGATATTGAAGAACATGCTCCAGATCATCGCGTGCGTGATCTGGTCGAGCCCGTCGAGGCCGAAGAGCTGGAGCGGCTTCAAGAGCCCGATGCCGAACGGGCCCGCCTCCAGCAGCGAGATCGGGATCCAGCCCGACTTGGCGATGGCGGGCAGAAGCAGGGTGTAGAACCACACCGCGAACCCGGCCGACATACCAGTTAGAGCGCCCGCGCGAGTCCCTCCCTTCCAGAAGAGCCCCCCCAGCAGGGCAGGGGCGAACTGGGCAACCGCGGCGAAGGAGATGAGCCCGATCGAGACCAGGGCGTAGGCTTCCCCCGCAAGCCTGAAATAGAGATAGCCGAGGAGCAGAATGAATACGATGGCGCCGCGCCGGATGCCGAGCAGCAGCCCCGACAGGTCGCGCGCTTCCTGCATGCCGAGCGCCCGCCACCGCAGCAGCACCGGCATCACGAGGTCGTTGCACACCATGGTCGAGAGCGCGATGGTCTCGACGATCACCATGCCGGTGGCGGCGGAGAGCCCACCGAGGAAGACCAGCAGCGCCAGGCCCTCCCAATGCTCCGCCATCGGCAGCGTCAGGACGAACGTGTCCGGATCGACGCCACCGCCCGGGAAATGCAGCAGCCCCCCGATGGCGATCGGCAGCACGAACACGTTGATCGCGAGCATGTACAGAGGGAACAGCCACATCGCCTTGCCCACGTACTTCTCGTCGACGTTTTCCACCACCGCGACCTGAAACTGCCGCGGCAGCAAAAGGATCGCGAACATCGAGAGGATGGTGAGCCAGACCCAGCTCGCGTAAGTGGCGCCGCCGCCGAGCGGAGCGAGCAGCCTCGCGATCCCCGGATCGGCGGCGGCACGGTCGAAGATGTCGGCGAAGCCGTCGTAGAGGACGAACGAGACGAATACGCCGACCGCGAGGAAGGCCACCAGCTTCACCATCGATTCGAAGGCGATCGCCGCCACCATGCCCTCGTGGCGCTCCGACGCGTCGAGGTGGCGCGTGCCGAAGGCGATGGTGAAGGCCGCGAGCAGCAGCGCGACGTAGAACGCGGTGTCGGTGAGCACGGGCTGCACGCCGACGTTCACCGGCATCACGATCTGCGGGTACTGCACGACGATGGTGAAGCTCGTGGAGATCGCCTTCAGCTGCAGCGAGATGTAGGGAACGATGCCGATCACGGCGATGATCGTCACCAATCCGCCCAGGAGCGCGCTCTTGCCGTAGCGGGAGGCGATGAAGTCGGCGAGCGAGGTGATACGGTAAGCCTTGGCGATGCGGATCAGCTTGCGCAGCACCACCCACCACAGGGCCACCATCAAGGTCGGCCCGAGGTAGATGGGCAGGAAGCCGATGCCGTCGCCCGCGGCCCGCCCGACGCTGCCATAGAACGTCCAGGCCGTCGCGTACACCGCCAGCGAGAGCGAGTAGATGTACGGATTGGCGATGACGCTCCGCCCCTGGTCGGCCCGGCGGTCGGCATAGGACGCGATCGCGAAGAGCACGCCGAGATACGCGAACGAAGCGACGACGATTACCCAGCCCTCGAGCAAGCGATTCTCCCTGCCCGCCGGCTCTGCTTACCGCGACCTTTCGGCCACGAGCGCGAGCAGCAGCACCACGCCTGCCCACGCCATGAAGACATAGGCGTAGAGGAGCGGGACGCCGAAGATCTCGCCCCGGGTATTGAAGAGGTACAGGAAGGGGTAGTTGAACGCGACGCAGCCCAGCAGGAAGATGGCCACGAAGCGCTGCCCCTTCGTCCCCGATCTGATCATCGCTCCTCCAGGTGGGCTCTTATGGTCGACCGGATCGCCCGCTTCCGTTCGCTCGCTTTTGTTCGGGGTGGGTTGGTGAAATTATGCCACGCCTCGCCGGCACGCGGAGATCACGCAGCGCAGGCCGGCTGGCGGCTGTCGAGCCATGCCGCAAGCCCTTGCGCGTTGAGCGTCACGTCCAGGGCGAGCACCGCCAGCACTTCGTCGCGCGCAAGCCGACAGCCGTGCGCGGCGACATGGCCGAGCAGCAGCTCGCGCACCCCCTCTTCGAGCAGGCGGCCGCGCTCCGCTCCCGCATCCTTGACGCGCTCGCCCAGCTCGGCGTGGGCGTCGATCAGCCGATGCAAGTCCCCCGCGAGGCGCTCGGTATGCGCGACGCGGCTGTAATGGGTGAGGAACATGTGTTCCGGCGCATAGCTCATGAGCCGGTCGATCGTGGCATGCGCAGCAGCGGGGTCGAACTGGGTCGGCGTGGTGGTCGGAAAGATGCACTCCGCGCCGTCGAAGTCCAGCTCGCGGTAGGAGATACCGAAGCTGTCTCCGGTAAAGAACGATCGGCTGCGCGCGTCGAAGATGGAATGGTGATGGCGGGCATGTCCGGGCGTGTCGAGGAACACGAGCGGCCGACCGTTGAAGTCGAGCGTGAATTCGTCGCGGGTCTCGATCACCCGGTCGGCCTGGATCGGAACGATTTCACCGTAGTCCTCGCGAAAGACCGCCTCCCCGTAGACCGCGACCGCCCCGGCCACGAGCCGCGACGGATCGATCATGTGGCGTGCACCGCGCGGGTGGATCACGACCTGCGCATTCGGAAGGTGGCGCAGCATCGCGCCGGCGCCGCCCGCGTGGTCGAGATGGACGTGGGTGAGGATCAGATAGCGAACGTCGGCCGGGGCGATCCCCTTTGCCGCGAGGACTGCGAGAACGTTCGGGACCGACTGGTTGGTGCCGATGTCGATCACGGCCGCCGCGCGACCCTCGCGCAGCAGATGGATCGAGGCGAGCAGCGGACGCTTGAAGCCGGCATCGATGGCGCTGATGCCGTGGTCGAAGTCACGGACAGGGGCAAAACGCATGGTCGATGGCGCGAACGAGCAGGGCGCCGGGGACCCGGAACGATCCGGACCCGCCCGCGCCCTGCCGCCGGGAAGGCTATGCTAAGAAACCGTCGTCTTGAGCTGATCGAGAATCGCCGGGTTCTCGAGCGTCGAGGTGTCCTGCGTGATGTCCTCGCCCTTCGCGAGCGAGCGCAGGAGTCGGCGCATGATCTTGCCCGACCGGGTCTTCGGCAGATTGTCACCGAAGCGGATGTCCTTCGGCTTCGCGATCGGCCCGATCTCACGCCCGACGTGGTTCTGCAGCTCTCTGACGATCTTGGCTGCCTCTTCACCGGTCGGCCGTGTGCGCTTCAGCACCACGAACGCGACGATCGCCTCGCCCGTCAGATCGTCGGGACGTCCAACCACGGCCGCCTCGGCCACCATCGGATTGGCCACCAGGGCGGATTCGATTTCCATCGTGCCCATGCGGTGCCCGGAGACGTTGAGCACGTCGTCGATGCGGCCCATGATGGTGAAGTAGCCCGTCTCCTTGTCACGGATCGATCCGTCGCCGGCAAGATAGAGATTGCCCCCGAGCTCTTCGGGGTAATAGGACTTCTTGTACCGCTCCGGGTCGCCCCAGATGGTGCGGATCATCGCAGGCCATGGCTTCTTCACGACCAGGATGCCGCCCTGGCCGTTGGGAACGTCGTGACCCGTCTCGTCCACGATGGCCGCCTGAATGCCTGGGAACGGCAGGGTGCACGAGCCGGGGACGAGGGGCGTGGCACCCGGCAGCGGCGTGATCATGTGGGCGCCCGTCTCGGTCTGCCAGAAGGTATCCACGATCGGACACCGACCGCCGCCGACGTTCTCGTAGTACCACATCCAGGCTTCGGGGTTGATCGGCTCACCGACCGTACCGAGCAGACGCAGGCTCGACATGTCGTACTGCTTCGGATGCACCGCGGCGGTCGAGTCGGCCGCCTTGATCAGCGAGCGGATCGCGGTGGGCGCGGTATAGAAGACGTTGACCTTGTGATTCTGGATCATCTTCCAGAAGCGTCCGGCATCCGGGTAAGTGGGGACGCCTTCGAACACGATCTCCGTGGCGCCGCAAGCGAGCGGGCCGTAGGTGATGTAGGTGTGACCCGTGACCCACCCGATGTCGGCGGTGCACCAGAAAACATCGGCTGGCTTGATGTCGAACGTCCACTTCATGGTGATGATCGCCATCAGCAGATAACCACCCGTGGAGTGCTGCACGCCCTTCGGCTTGCCGGTCGAGCCGGAGGTATAGAGCAGGAAGAGTGGGTGCTCGGCGCCGACCCAGACCGGTTCGCAGGTGGTCGGCTGATCCTTGATCGCGTCGTGCACCCACTCGTCGCGGCCCGCCATCATCTTGACGTCGCCACCGGTGCGCTTGACCACCAGCACGCTCTTGCACGACGGGCAGTCCGCCTCCAGCGCCTCGTCGGCAATCGGCTTGAGCGGCAGCGCCTTGCCGCCGCGGAACTGGCCGTCTGCAGTGATCAGCATGACGGCACCGGCGTCCCGGACGCGGTCGCGCAGCGACTGTGCCGAGAAGCCGCCGAACACGACCGAGTGCGTCGCGCCGATGCGCGCGCACGCCTGCATCGCAGCCACACCGTCGATGGTCATCGGCATGTAGATGACCACCCGGTCGCCCTTCTTTACGCCCTTTGCCGTGATCGCATTCGCGAGCTGGCAGACGCGGGCGAGCAATTCGTTGTAAGTCACCTTGGTGACTTCGCCGTTGTCCGCCTCGAAGATGATCGCCACCTTGTCCCCGTGGCCCGCCTCGACCTGGCGGTCGAGACAGTTGTAGGAGACGTTGAGCTCGCCGTCCTCGAACCACTTGTAGAACGGGGCGTTGTCCTCGTTCAGGACACGCGTGAAGGGCTTGTGCCAGGAGATGTGCTCACGCGCGAGCTTGCCCCAGAAGCCCTCGTAGTCGTCCTCGGCCTGTTTCGCGAGCGCGTTGTACGCTTCCATGCTCGGGACGGCGGCGCCCTTCGAAAATGCCGCGGGCGGGGGGAAAATCCGGTTCTCTTGCATCACGGATTGGATTGCCGTCGACATGCTCACTCCTCCAAGTGGAAAAATCGCCCGACTTTAATGGATTGGGATCGAATCTGCCCAATCCTCGAATCATCTTCTGCTGCCGGTGTGGGGCGCGGATGCCGGGGTATGGGCAGGGGCGGGAGTCGATTCTCGCCGGGGAGCAACATTACCTCCGTCTCCATGATGGCGATTCCCTGATCTCGCCGCGCTTGCGCCTTACGTCGATGCCGCGCGGCCTTTCTCGACTGCGCCCTAAGCGTCGAGCATTGCTTATTTTTTCGTCGGTCGATTGTAGCACCGCGCAAGGTCGAGTCAAGCAAGGTGCACGGCCCTTGCCATGGAGCAGGAGTGGAGTTCGCTCGGGTTTCCGGTAATAATGAGCCCCGTTTTGCGTGGAACCGGCGTGGTGCTAGAGGCAGCCGGCGATTCCACGGTTCGTTTTCGAAGCTCGGGCGGGCCTCCCCGCATTGCACGGTAGTGAACCTGGTCAGGTCCGGAAGGAAGCAGCCACAGCTATTCTCTGCAAGTGCCGGGGGTCGGGCTCGCCCCCCCATTTTCATGATGAGCTCCCGAGGAGCCCACGCAATGAAGAAGAACCTGATGGTCCTCGGCTGCGTTGCCGCGCTTGCCGGTGGGATGGGAACGGCGGCGGCCGCCGAGCGCTTCGGCGGTTCCTTCCAGTACGGCTGGAGCAACGACAGCAACACCGACGTCGACATGTACCAGGGCGGTGTACAGTACGACTTCGGCGTGCAATGGCTACCGCTGGGAAACTGGCACCTCGGCACCTACGTCGAGTTCACTGTCGGTTACTGGGACAATGCCAGCCCGCGCGCGACCCATGCGAGCCTGTGGAATGTGGGTTTGACGCCGGTGCTGCGCATCCAGCAGACCGACAAGAGCATGATCTCGCCGTTTCTCGAGGGCGGCATCGGCGTCCACTACCTTTCCGAAACGTCGGTCAGCGCGGATCGCCGCTTCGGCTGCAATTTTTCCTTTGGCGATCACGTGGGGGCGGGGATCACGTTCGGCCCGCGCAATGCCTTCGAGCTGATGTACCGCTACCAGCATCTGTCGAACGCCGGTATCTGCTCGCCCAATCAGGGCATCAACTTCAACGAGATCCGGCTCGGCTACTGGTTCTAGAGCGTTGACCCAGGTTCTCGCCCGCAAGTGGCGGCCCCGAAGCTTCGACGATCTGGTCGGACAGGAGCACGTGGTACGTGCGCTGGCGAACGCGCTCGACCAGCAGCGCCTGCACCACGCCTACCTCTTCACCGGCACGCGCGGGGTCGGCAAGACCACGCTCGCCCGCATCATCGCCAAGGCTCTGAACTGCGAGACCGGGGTCGGTAGCAAACCGTGCGGACAGTGCGCGGCCTGCCGCGAGATCGACGGCGGGCGGTTCGTCGACCTGATCGAGCTCGACGCGGCCTCGAACACCCAGGTCGACAACATGCGCGAGCTGCTGGAAGGGGCGCTGTACGCGCCGACCGCGGCGCGCTTCAAGGTGTACATCATCGACGAAGTGCACATGCTGTCGCGCTCGGCGTTCAACGCGATGCTGAAGACCCTGGAAGAGCCGCCGGCGCATGTCAAGTTCATCCTCGCGACCACCGATCCGCAGAAGATTCCGGTAACCGTGCTCTCGCGCTGTCTGCAGTTCAATCTCAAGCAGATCCCGGTGCCGCAGATCCGCGCGCGGCTGGAACATGTTCTGGGTGCGGAGGGCGTACCGTTCGAAGCACCCGCCCTGCAGCTCATCGCACAGGCGGCGCAGGGCAGCCTGCGCGACAGTCTCAGCCTGCTCGATCAGGCGATCGCCTACGGTGGCGGCTCGGTGGCCGAGGCCGGCGTACGCGCCATGCTCGGTGCGGTCGACCGAAGCTATGCGTTCGAACTGCTGGAAGCCGTGGCGGCCGGTGACGGGGCCGACCTGATGGCGCAGGCCGACGTGCTCGAAAGCCGCGCGTTGTCGTTCGACGCCGCACTGCAGGAACTGGGCGCGGTGCTGCACGAGCTCGCGGTGCTCCAGCTTGCGCCGGCGGCGGCCGCGCGCGACGATCCCGATTTCGCACGGCTGGAGGCGCTCGCGCCGCGCTTCTCGCCCGAGGAATTGCAGCTCTGCTACCAGATCACGCTGCAGGGTCGCGCCGACCTGGGTGCGGCCCCCGATGAATACGCGGGCTTCACCATGACGCTCCTGCGCATGCTCGCGTTTGCACCGACGGGTGCCGAGGGTGCCCGCGCCCAGCCTCCGCCGGCCGGGGTGCCCCGCGCAACGGCTCCGCCCGCACCGCCGGCGAAGGCGACGCCCCAGGATGCTCCGGCTCCCGTGCCGACGCCGGCACCAGCGCCGGATTCTCCCGCCGGACCGCTGCACATCGAGGACTGGCCCGCGTTCGTGAAATCGCTCCGCGTAGGCGGGATGGCGGGTATGCTGGCGCAGCACTGCGAGCTCGCCGCCTGCGCGGACGGATGCGTAGAACTGCGCGTGCCGGAGGCGCACCGGCACCTCATGGAAAAGGCTTATCAGGAAAAGCTGCGCTCCGTGCTCAAGGAGCGCTTCGGGGCAGCGCTCCGCCGCGTCGTGATCGCGGTCGGCACCGCGGGCGGCAGCACGCCGGCAGAGCTCGATGCCCAGGATCGACAGGCTCGCCAGTCGCAGGCGATCGCGGCCATCGAAGGTGACCCTTTCGTGCGCGAGCTGGTCGAAGACCTGGGCGGTCGCATCGTTCCCGAATCCATCCGACCGCTGCCGTGAGGCACGGTCTCATTGCAAGAGGAATCGATCATGAAAAGCCAACTCGCTGGACTGATGAAGCAGGCCCAGCAGATGCAGGAGAACATGAAGCGCGTGCAGGAGGAGCTTGCCTCGGTGCAGGTCGAGGGGCAGTCCGGCGCCGGTCTGGTCAAGGTCGTGATGACCTGCCGCCACGACGTGAAGCGGGTCGCGATCGATCCGAGCCTCGTGACCGACGACAAGGAAATGCTCGAGGATCTCATCGCCGCCGCCTTCAACGATGCGGTGCGGCGGGTCGATGCCACGGTGCAGGAGAAGATGGGCGGGTTCGCGGCGGGATTGCAGCTACCGCCCGGGATGAAGCTGCCATTCTGACTGATAATCAATAAGAAGAGATACACCGTTCACGTGTTTTGTGAAGACTCCATCCAGCCTTCAGGAGCTCACTGAAGCGCTGCGCTGCCTGCCGGGGGTAGGCCCGAAGTCGGCCCAGCGCATGGCCTATCACCTCCTCCAGCGCGATCGCGATGGGGCAGATCGCCTGGCGGGCGCCCTCCAGCAGTCACTGCAGCGCATCCGCCACTGCGAGCGCTGCAATACCTTCACCGAAGAGGTCGTCTGCGCGCTGTGCGCAAGCCCGCGTCGCGATGCGTCGCTGCTGTGCGTGGTGGAAACGCCCGCCGACTTGCTGATGATGGAGCAGGCGCAGTGCTACCAGGGACTTTACTTCGTGCTCATGGGTCGCCTCTCGCCGCTGGACGGCGTCGGTCCGCGCGAGCTGCACCTCGATCGACTGCTGCAAAGAGCCCAGGACGAGACCGTGCAGGAGGTGATACTCGCCACCAACTTCACGCACGAGGGGGAAGCCACGGCCCACTACCTCGCGGAGATGCTGCGCGCCCGCGGCCGCACGGTGAGCCGCATCGCCCAGGGCCTGCCGGCCGGTGGCGAGCTCGAGCACGTGGACAGCGGAACACTGGCGCAGGCGGTGCTGGACCGGCGGCCCGCACCGTGAGAGCGCGCCCCGGGCCACTCAGACCGCGGCCGACGCGCCGCCCGCGCGCAGCAGCGCCGCGCCCGCCGGGTCGGACGGCAGCGCGCCCCGCACGTGCGCAGCGACCCCCCGCGCCGGACGAACGCTTGCAGAAGGTCCTCGCATCGCTCGGCCTCGGATCGCGTCGCGACATGGAGGACTGGATTCGCGCCGGACGACTTACCGTGAACAGCGCCAGGGCCACCCTCGGCACCCGTGTCGGCGCGCACGATCGCGTGTGCCTGGACGGCCGCGAGCTGCGCCACGGACAGGCTGCACTGCCGCGCGTGCTGATCTATCACAAGCCCGAAGGCGAGATCGTGAGCCGTGACGACCCGGAAGGCCGCCCCAGCGTTTTCGATCAGCTGCCGCGGGTGGCGGGTGGCCGCTGGCTCAGCATCGGCCGGCTCGACTTCAACACCAGCGGGCTGCTCCTGTTCACGACCTCGGGCGACCTGGCGAACCGCTTTGCCCACCCGCGCTTCGAGCTGGAGCGGGAGTACGCGGTGCGCACCCGGGGCGAAGTCACGCACGAGCGGCAGGCTGCCCTCGAGCGCGGGGTGGAACTGGAGGACGGACCGGCACGCGTCGATTCGCTGGAGGAGGGCGGCGGCACCGGCGCGAACCGCTGGTACCGGGTGGTGCTGCGCGAAGGCCGCCACCGCATCGTGCGCCGCCTCTTCGAGGCGGTCGGACATCCGGTGAGCCGTCTCATCCGCGTGCGCTTCGGCCCGGTCGTGCTGCCGCCCCGTCTGCGCCGCGGCCAGGCCCGGGAGCTCACGGCGGCGGAGGTGGGCGCGCTGCTGCGAGCACTCGGCGAGCCGGTCCCGGCCACCGCTACGCTCCCGGCAGATCGGCCCGCGCGATCACGAATACCCGGTCCTCGCCCCCGCGCGTCGCGGGCCACACCAGCGGCAGGTGCGGGAAGGCCGCCTCGACGCAATCGCGATTCTGGCCGACCTCCACCGCGAGCAAGCCGTCGTCGGTAAGGTACGCAGCTGCCTCGTTCACGATCCGTCGCACCACGTTCATGCCATCCGCGCCGCCGGCGAGCGCCGCCTCGGGCTCGCAGCGATACTCATCCGGCAGCGCCGCCATCGCCGCGTCCGTCACGTAGGGCGGATTGGAGACGATGAGATCGAAGCGCTGTGCGCCGACGGTGGAGAACACGTCCGCCTCCATCAGCTCGATGCGCCCGGCCAGACCATGGTCGCGGACGTTGCGCGCGGCGACCTCGAGCGCGCCGGGCGAGAGGTCGGTCGCCACCACCTGGGCCTCGGGAAAAAAGAAAGCGAGCATCACCGCGAGGCAGCCCGACCCGGTGCAAAGATCGAGGATCCGGGATATCGCCGCGTTCTCGGGCAGCCACGGCACGAGACGCTCGCGGATGAGCTCGGCAATGAACGAGCGCGGGACGATCACCCGCCGGTCGACGTAGAAGCGCAAATCGCCGAGCCACGCCTCGTTCGTAAGGTAGGCCGCGGGACAGCGCTCGACCACGCGGCGCTCCACCAGATCGAGCACGCGGCCCATCTCGTGCCGCGTCAACCGCGCATCCAGAAAAGGCTCGAGGCGGTCCAGCGGCAGGTGCAGCGCGTGCAGGACCAGGTACGCGGCTTCGTCGAACGCGTTGTCGGTGCCGTGGCCGAAGACGAGATTCGCCTCGCCGAAACGGCTGACTGCGAAGCGCAAGGCATCGCGCAGCGTCTTGAGCTCGGTGCGGGCCTGCGAGTACACGAGCGCCTCAGTCGCCCGTGACCAGCAGATTCACGAGGGTCTCGTAGTACACGCGATGCAGCGGCTCGATGTCGTCCACCGCT
>JBDHRV010000159.1:0-7688 GCA_039807745.1 Burkholderiales bacterium | reverse complement strand
GGAGCGATCGACTGGTCGCCGCGCGTTACCTGCGAACGCGGACGGCGGTTGCCGCATCATGATGCGCGGGCGCAGGATCGGTCCTGCTGCGTTCTTGGCGCTGCTGGCATTGTTCGTCAGCCACGGTGCGCTCGCCTTTGGCTTCGCGGATGTGGCGCAGCGGGCAAAGCAGTTGGCGGCCGCCCCCTTCAAGAAGGACGAAGCCATGCCCCTGCCGAAAGAGTTGCAGGGGTTGACCTACGACCGCTATCGCGACATCCGATTCAAGCCGACCGAGGCTTGGTGGCGGGGCACCAAGTCGCCCTTCGAGCTCGCGTTCTTTCACCGGGGTTTCTACTTCGACCAGCCGGTAAAGATCAACGAGGTGGCGGCCGGACGCGTCCGCGAGATCAAGTTCAGTCCCGACCTGTTCGACTTCGGCGCCAACAAGGTCGACCAGCAGAAGCTGCAGGGCCTGGGCTTTGCCGGCTTCCGCGTGCACTACCCCGTCAACACGCCGAAGTACAAGGACGAGGTTCTGGTATTTCTCGGCGCGAGCTATTTCCGTGCGATCGGCAAAGGGCAGGTGTACGGTCTTTCGGCGCGCGCACTCGCGGTCGACACGGCGCTCATTTCGGGCGAGGAATTTCCACGCTTCGTCGAGTTCTGGATCGAGCAGCCGACGGCCAATGCGCGAGAGTTGACGATCTATGGGCTGCTGGATTCGAAACGGGTGACCGGAGCGTATCGGTTTCTCCTCAAGCCGGGGGTCGAAACCGTCGTCGACGTGAAGGCACAGATCTACCTGCGCGAGAACGTGAGCAAGCTCGGGTTGGCCCCGCTCAACAGCATGTTCACGTTCGGCGAGAATCAACGGTCGAGCACCGAGGACTATCGCCCGGAGGTGCACGACTCCGACGGGCTGCTGATCCAGTCCGGTACCGGGGAATGGATCTGGCGACCGCTCACGAACCCCAAGCGATTGCTGGTAACGTCGTTCGCCCTCGACAATCCGCTGGGTTTTGGGCTGATGCAGCGCGACCGCGATTTCAGCCGCTACGAAGACCTGGAAGCACGCTACGAACGCCGTCCGAGCGCCTGGGTCGAACCAAAGGGCAAGTGGGGAGCCGGCCGCGTCGAGCTGGTACAGATACCCTCGCCCGACGAGACCAACGACAATATCGTCGTCTTCTGGGTGCCCGACACCCCGCCCGCACTGCGCAAGCCCTTCGAATTCGAGTACCGTATCCTCTGGCAGAAGGATTCGGAGACACGAGCGCCGCTGGCCTGGGTCACGCAGACGCGCCGTGGTCGTGGTTATACCCGCAATCCGGACGAGAGCATCGGTCTCGTGATCGATTTCGAGGGGCCGGCGCTCAGGAAGCTGCCGACGGACACGACCCTGTCCGGCAACGTCACCGTCGACGCCAATGGCGAGATCGTCGAGCAAGTGGTCCATCGCAACGACGTCACGGGTGGATGGCGCTTGGTTCTGCGCGTGCGTCGCCTCGAAGAGTCCAAGCCGGTGGAGATTCGAGCGTTCCTGAAAGGCGACGCCAACACGGTATCCGAAACGTGGAGCTACATACTGCCCCCGAACTGACGGACTCGCGTGGACGCTTCGATCGGTGTGAAGAGTATCTCGACCGACTGGCGCTCAGCGACGAGAAGCGTACCGCGCTGATGGCGCGCGTGCGCGGCATGGCGGCCAGCAGCACGCGGGAGGCGATGGCCAACCTCCACCGCGCCCTGGCGGAAAACGCGAATGCCCAGGACAACCCCGCGTATCAGTCGATCGAGCGGCGATTGTCGCTCGCCTACGGCGCAAGCGGCGGCGCCGGACCGCATCTTGCCGTGGACCGACCGCCGCGGCTGCGCATCGTCACCACGCCACCGCTGAACCGATCGTCGATGGTGCCGCAACCGTGGGCGAAGGGCTGGCTTGCGCGCCTGCTGCAGCCGTGGGGAAGTAAGCTGATCGTACCCGGGGCCGCGCGCCGGCAGCACACACCTGAAGCACCGGGCGGACACGACGAAGTCTCCGACCCCCGAACAGTCGACTGGCACCCCGCCGGCTTGCGCCGGCGCATCGTGCTGCTCGCGCTCGTGATCGCGCAGACGGTCGTGGCCACGGAATTCATGAGCGCGGTACTGCCCTATCACGGCGGCCAGCCGCTCGAAACGCTGTTGCTCGTCCTGTTCGCGATCCTGTTCGGCTGGGTCTCCGCCGGTTTCTGGACCGCCATGGCTGGCTTCTTCCTGCTCCTGATCGGTCGCGACCGTTACGCCATCTCGCGCACGGTGGCGGAGGATGCACCCATCGCCGACGACGCGCGGACGGCCGTGGTGATGCCGATCTGCAACGAGGATGTCGCGCGCGTCTTTGCCGGCTTGCGCGCCACCTATCGATCCGTGGCGATGACCGGGGAACTCGAGCACTTCGACTTCTTCGTGCTCTCCGACAGCAGCAACCTGGAAACGCGAGTCGCCGAAGTCGCAGCGTGGCTGGAGCTTTGTCGGGCCGTGGGCGGCTTCGGTCGCATCTTCCATCGCTGGCGACGGCATCGGATCAAGCGCAAGAGCGGTAACGTCGCCGACTTCTGCCGGCGCTGGGGCAAGAACTACCGCTACATGATCGTGCTGGATGCCGACAGCGTGATGAGCGGCCGCTGTATCACCAGTCTGGTGCGCATGGCCGAGGCCAACCCCAACGCGGGCATTATCCAGACCGCACCGCGCGCAGCCGGCCGCGAGACGCTCTATGCTCGCATGCAGCAGTTTGCAACCTGCGTATATGGTCCGCTCTTCACGGCCGGTCTGCATTATTGGCAGCTCGGGGAATCCCACTACTGGGGACATAACGCCATCATCCGGGTGGCTCCCTTCATTCGCCACTGCGCGTTGGGGCGGCTGCCGGGGAGCGGCTCTCTCTCGGGCGAGATCCTGTCGCACGATTTCGTGGAGGCAGCGTTGATGCGCCGCGCTGGCTGGGCGGTCTGGATTGCTTACGATCTGCCCGGCAGCTATGAGGAGATGCCTCCCAACCTGATCGACGAACTCAAGCGTGATCGTCGGTGGTGCCAGGGGAATCTGATGAACTTCCGGCTCTTCCTCATGAAGGGACTGCACCCCGCCCACCGCGCCGTGTTCATGACCGGAGTGATGGCGTATCTCTCGGCGCCGCTGTGGTTCGCCTTTCTCATCGTGTCCACGTGGCTGCTCGCAGAGCATGCACTGAGGCCGCCCACCTATTTTCCCGAGCCTTATCAGTTATTCCCGGTATGGCCCGAGTGGCATCCGGAATGGGCGATCGCACTCTTCAGCGCCACGGCCACGCTGCTCTTCCTGCCCAAGATCTTCGGCATGCTGCTGCTCGGTGCAAAAGGCACCCATCCCTATGGCGATGGTGTTCGCCTGATGGCAAGCACGGTCGCCGAGATGTTCATGTCGGCGCTGCTCGCGCCCATCCGCATGCTGTTCCACACCCGTTTTGTGCTGACGGCGCTGATGGGGTGGACGGTAAGCTGGAAGTCCCCCGCGCGCGAGGATGCCGCCACCACCTGGACCGAAGCCATCAAGCGCCACGGCACACAGACCTTGTTCGGCGTCGTTTGGGCGAGCGGGATCTACTGGCTGAATCCCGCCTACCTCTGGTGGCTGCTCCCCATCATCGGGGCGCTGATCCTCTCGATCCCGGTCTCGGTGTTCACCAGTCGCGCCTCGCTCGGACAGAGCTTTCGCAAGGCGCGTCTGTTCCTGATCCCGGAAGAGTCCTGGCCACCGCTCGAGATCAGGATGACGAACAGATACCTGAGGCGGGCCGCGCCAGCGCCGGATTTCGTCACCGCCGTCGTTGACCCCGTTGTCAATGCCGTGGCATGTGCCACAGGCAGCGCGCGTCAGGTAGAGAACGAGGCGCCGAGCGCGGAGCGGACAGAGGTCGTGCAAAAGGCATTGGAGGGCGGCCCCGAAGCCCTAACCGGTCCGGAACGGACGCTTCTACTCGACGACCCGATGGTGCTGTCCTCGCTTCACTTCGAAGTCTGGGCAGCAGAGAAAGCGCAACCGGGCTGGGTCGGAGTCGCGGACGGGGCGAAGTTCCAGGAAGGCGTACATCCCTAGTTCTTGCCCACTTTTTCACCTATCCCCAGCCAGTCAACGAACCGGGCCATTCTTCTCGACCAACGCTGTCGGTACAAGCGCACCGCGAATCCCGTCTGCCAGACGATCACGACCCACGCACAGAGCAGCTTCTCCTGCAGCCCGACAGGCGCACGTGTGACCGCCTTGAGACGCTCCGAAAAGAGACGAAAATTCGGCCAGAAGAACGTGCCCCTGCGAAGGCGCGGATCAAACCAGGCAGCACGATCCCGCATCGTGCGATTCGCCTCGGTGGACTTGGCCGAATGGAAGCGACGGAAGAAGAGCGCCTCGGGAATCTCGACCCACCGCCCCTGCATCGCGAGTTCCGCGAGCAGAACGTGATCGGCAGCCATGTAGGCGCCGTGCAGCGCTGTGCGCCTCAGGGCGTCCATGCGCACGAGCCCGAGCACCGGATTGCACAGGTATACGTTGCGTAGGAAGTGCCGCAGTCGCGCGTGCGGCGCATCTTCGTCGAGCGCTAGCCTGTCCTCGTAATGCGAAGTGATGCCGCCGGCAGCGTCGATGAGGATGGTTCGGGGATACGCCAAGACGGTCCCGGGGTTGGCTTCGAGCGCGGCGACACATCGTTCGAGATGACGTGGTTCGCACAGATCGTCGTAATGGTGCCATCGGAAATAGCGCCCGCGAGCCTCCATGATCAGGAAGTTATGGTTCCAAGCCGCGCCTCTGTTGACGTCGTGGCGGAAGTAGCGGATCCGCCGGTCCAACGCGGCATAGCGACGGCAGATCTCCTCTGTCCCATCGGTAGAACCGTTGTCGGAGATTAGGATTTCGAAGCGCGAGAAGGTCTGCGCAAGCAGCGAATCGAGGGCCGACGCGAGATAGGGCGCGCCATTGAACAGCGGCACTCCCAAGGTTACGACGGGTGCGGCGCACTCGATCGGCTTTTCCACGCTCATGACGAAACGAATCCTGTCCCTGTCACACGGACTTCACTGCCACTGAAAGCGCTATTCTGCCCGACGTCATGTCCGGGGAGCGGCCTTTTTCCAGCGCAAGTTATCGTCCAAGTCACCCTGTTGTTGCAGGGAACGCACACGCTTGATGCGAAGATAGCGAGCGCTCTCGAACTCCTCGAGCGTCAACCCATGTTTCTTATAGGCCTCGTAGAGTTCTGTGATGCCCTGCGGGACGATCCACTTGGGCTGCCATTCCGGCAGTTTCTGTTTGATCTTCTCGAAGCTCACGCGATAGTCACGTTTGTCGGGACCGGCGCCCGCCCCCAGGCTCACGACGCTGCCGGGAACGACTTGCTCGACCATCCGCGCGAGATCGCGTATCTGATAGTTCTCCTCGGTACGCCCGACGTTGAAGGCTTCGTTGAACACTCTCTCGCGAGGCGCAGCAAGCACTGCCACGAAGGCCCGCGCAATGTCCTCGATATGCACGAGGGGGCGCCAGGGCGACCCGTCACTCTGCAGGAGAACCTTGCCCGTCGTGAAGGCGTAGCCGGTCAGGTTGTTGACGACGATGTCGGCGCGAAGGCGCGGGGAAACGCCGTACGCCGTGGCATTGCGCAGATAAGTCGGGCAGAAAGTCTCGTCGGCAAGGAGCGAAACGTCTCGTTCTGTCAGCACCTTCGACTCGCCGTACGGCGTCACCGGGAAGAAGGCGGCCTCCTCGTCCACGTATCCCCCCCCGCCGGCACCGTACAGGCTGCAGGAGGAGGCAAATATGTACCTCCCAACGCCCGCCTGCTTGGCGGCCGCCGCCAACCGCACCGACGCAAGGTGATTAATGTCATAAGTCACCTGCGGATTGACGTCGCCGAGCGGATCATTGGACAGCGCTGCGAGGTGCATCACTGCATCGAAGCCCTCCAGGTGGACCGGCTCCACGTCCCGCAGATCGACCTTCACGGCGGGAAACTCTTCACCCGGGTCGCTAAAGTTGCAGCCGACGAACAAGCCGATGTCCAGCCCGACGACTTCGTGGCCGGCGTCTTGCAGAAGCTTAACCAGTACGCACCCGATGTAGCCTTGGTGACCAGTCACAAGAATCTTCAATGTAACTCCTTCGTTTGTCTGAAATTGAGGTTTGTTTCTGTCGTGCCGCATGCCCTCTGGGCATGTAGTTTTATCGCAGAGCTTTCAGGAAAGGAAAGATTCAGTTCAAGAATAGGGTCGAAGGAGCGTCATGGATGAGCCGACTGTCCGCCGAGCGAGCACCGTCGATCGCGCGCGTGACGGCGATGCCCATACTGTCGATGAAGTTCGTTCGAAAGGAGGCGGGCAATGTTAACCGGGGGAACACCCGGGCGCTACCAGACCTTCCAGGGCGGGCTGCCTGATTGCCAGAGTTCCTCGAGGTAGTTCTTCTCGCGAAGCGTGTCCATGCACGACCAGAATCCATAATGACGGTAACCCATCAATTGCCCTTCGAGTGCAAGCCGCTCGACCGTCTCCTGCTCCCAGATGGTGTTGTCGTCGGTGATGTAGTCGAGAGCCCTTATGTTCAACACGAAGAAACCGCCGTTGATCCATCCCTCGCCTTCGTACGGTTTCTCGAAGAATTCAGTGACACGATCCCCTGAAAACGCAAGCCGGCCGAAGCGCGCTGGCGAGCGTACGGTTGTCACCGTTGCGAGCTTCCCATGACTTCTGTGAAACGCGATCAACCGCGTGATATCCACGTCCGCTACCCCGTCTCCGTAGGTAAACAGAAATGTGTCGTCGTCACCTACCCACTTCGCAAGCCGCCTCAACCGGCCACCGGTCTGCGTGTTGAGTCCGGTGTCGGCAAGATACACCGTCCAGGGAAGATGGCTTGAATTTTCGTTGTGAATGGTGGTGCGTCCATCGCCCAGATTTACGGAAATGTCGCTGTTCAGCGCATAGAAATTCAAGAAGTAATCCTTGATCACTTCGGCGCGATATCCGAGTGCAACCCCGAAGGTGTTCACGCCATGCGCGCCGAAGATGTTCAGAATGTGCCAGAGGATCGGTTTTCCACCGATTTCGACCATAGGTTTCGGCCGAAGGACGGTTTCTTCGGAAAGGCGGGTTCCGAAACCGCCCGCGAGGATGATGGCTTTCATGATGTCTCTTCTCGGTGCACGCTCTAGTGAGTTTGATCGGATGGTTGTAAGTAGATCTCGCACGGGGTAGTAGTATATGTCTCTGTTTTTTGTAGATCCTGCGGCAGATGTTACCGATCCTGAGCGGGTGTGCAAGTTGTGTTTGGGGCTAACCAACGATGCAGAGCCGGATAATAGCCGGGAGGTGGTCGACGCAAATCTTTGGGCGACGGAGGGACTATTTTGGTCCACCGCTGCGCGGAGGCGTGTTGCCCGGACGGTTACAAAAGTGAAGAAGCCTCACCCCGAAATGGGTGAAGTCTTAGAGTTGCTGTGAATTTTGGGTGAGATGCATCCTATGGACTGGACGCTTGGCGGCGTTCGATCCAACCCACTGACAGGAGCATCCCGATGAGGAAGGTACTGGCCAGCGAGGCCACACGCAAGCGTCTTTGCTCCGGCCCCGATTTTTCTGGACACGAATTTGGGGTAAAACCGTGTCTGGGAAAAGGAGATGGGAATGCTGAAC
>JBDHRV010000158.1:0-7702 GCA_039807745.1 Burkholderiales bacterium | reverse complement strand
GTGTAAGAAGGCGGCTGCAGGAACGGTAGCTGAGCCGCCAACTGCGCCGCGCCGATGCCCGGCAGCAGCAGGCACGAGCCGATCAGGAGCCGGCGTCCCGTGCCGGGTTCGAGCGACCCGCGGTGGAGCGCGGCGAGAATAGCGAGCGCGGCGAAATAGAGCCACGGGCTGCGCGACTGGGTGAGCGCCGCCACGAACAGCATCGGCATCGCGATGAAAACGGCGCTGTTCGCGGAAACGCGCCGGGTGGCCGACAGGTAGACGAGCGAGGCGAGTCCCAGCGCGAGCTGGTGTGCGAGGTGGTTCGGCTGACCGAGATTCGCGTATATGGCAGGCGTCATCCGGCGCATGGCGATCCGGCCAATGGTCTCGGGGGCGTAATGCTGGAAGAGTCCGACGGTCGTCGAGGCCAGCGCGCCCGCCAGCGCGCACCAGGCGAAAACGGTCACGACGCGCTCCAGTCCGTAGCGATCACGCAGCTGCGCCGCCAGCCAGATCAGTGCGGCTGCCCAGAGCAGGTACAGCACGCCGACGACGCCGTCGGCCGGGTTCGCGAGTCGCCCGAGGCCGATCTGAAGAGCAATCGAGGCAGCCAGGAACAGAGGCAGCAACGCGGTCACCGGCAGCCTTGCCGGCGTGGACACGGGTCCGAGCAGCCACAGGCTCAGGGCCGCGAGACCCAGCATCGCCGCCCAGAGCTCGCCGTGAAAGGTCGGCACCGGGTAGAAGTGCAAGGGACTCAGGAACGGCACGATCCACATCGCCCCAGCGCATGCCAGGGCGAGATGGCCCGCGACCGGCACGCCGGTGCCGCGGAACCGCATCAAGCGGCGGCTTGCCGCACGCCGAGCTTCTTCAGGACCATCTCCAGAGGACAGAAGCGGGTGAACCCGCTTTGGAAGAGATTGGCGCCGACGAAGGCCGTGAACCACAGCCAGTTCGCGCTGTGGAATAGCGGGCTTCCCTCGACACCGAGGGCGAGGGACAAGAGCACGAAGGCGCCGGCGAAGATGCGGATCATGCGGTCGGTGGTCATGGGCAAGGCTCCCTTGGGTAGTCTAACGAAAACGCGGCGCCGTCGAGACGACGTTCGCCTCATGTCCGCGGTGTCGCGCGGCGTAGTAGAGCACCGGGATCACGACCAGCGTGAGCACGGTGGACACGAAGATGCCGAAGATGAGCGAGATGGCGAGGCCGTTGAAGATCGGATCGTCCAGAATGAAGAGCGCCCCGATCATGGCGGCGAGTCCGGTCAGCACGATCGGCTTCGCACGCGTCGCCGCCGCGTCGATGACCGCAAGCTCCAGGGGCACGCCCTCGTTCATCTGGAGGTTGATGAAATCCACCAGCAGGATCGAGTTGCGCACGATGATCCCGGCGAGCGCGATCATGCCGATCATCGAAGTCGCGGTGAACTGGGCTTGCAGGAGCGCGTGGCCCGGCATGACGCCGATGATCGTGAGCGGGATCGGCGCCATGATGATGAGCGGCACGACATACGAGCCGAACTGGGCGACGATGAGCAGGTAGATCAGGATCAGGCCGACCGCGTACGCGATGCCCATGTCCCGGAACGTCTCGTAGGTGACCTGCCATTCGCCGTCCCACTTCAACCCGAACCCGCGGTAGGGGTCGGGCGGCTGGCGAATGAAGTAGTCGACCAGTGATCCGCCCTCCGGGAGCGGCATGCCTGCGACCTTGCCGCGAATGGCGAACATGCCGTAGAGCGGGCTGTCGAGCCGGCCCGACATGTCGCCCTCGACGAATACGACGGGCAGCAGGTCCTTGTGGTGGATGGTCTTCTCGCGGATCGTCCGCTCCGCCTGCACCAGCTCCGAAAGCGGGACCAGCGTCCCGTCCCGCGCACGCACGTCGAGCTTGAGCAACTCGTCGAGGCTCCCCTGGCGCTCGGGCGCGAGGGTCACGCGCACCGGAATCTCGTACTTCGCCGAACCGCTGTGAATGGGGGTCACGTTCTCGCCCGAGAGCCCCATGCGCACCACCTCGACCACGTCCTTCTGCGAGACGCCGCGCTGCGCGGCCTTGGCTTGCAGCACGCGCAACACGAAGCGCTGACCGTCCTCCTCGACGCTGTCGTCCACGCCGACCACGTCCGGGGTCTTCGCGAACGCGTCCCGCACCCGCTTCGCGACGCTCATCTGACTCGCGTAGCTCGGTCCATAGATCTCCGCGACGATGGGGGCCATCACCGGCGGCCCCGGCGGCACTTCGACGATCTTTACGGTCGCCCCGAGTGGATGCGCGATCTTCTCGATCGGCGCGCGGACGCTCGCTGCGATCTCGTGGCTCTTGCGGTCCCGCGCGTGCTTGTCCACGAGGTTGACCTGAATGTCCCCCACTGCCGGCCCGCTGCGCAGGTAGTACTGACGCACGAGGCCGTTGAAGTTGATCGGCGCCGCGGTGCCCGCGTACGCCTGGTAATCGGTCACCTCGGGCACGGTGGCGAGATAGTCGCCGATGTCGCGCAGCACGCGCGCCGTCTGCTCGAGCGGCGTCCCGACAGGCATGTCGACCACGACCTGGAACTCCGACTTGTTATCGAAGGGCAGCATCTTCAGCACGACGAGCTGAAATGCTGCGAGCGAGATCGAACCCACGATCAGGCCGACGATCACGATCCAGAGCTTGACGCGATTGCGAGCGCCCCGCCTGCCCTCGAGAAACGGTCCGAGCACGCGGCGGAAGAACGTGTGCAATCTCCCGCCGCCGGCTGCTTCCGGTTCGTGATGCGCAGGGCTGATGAGCCGCGCCGCGAGCCACGGCGTCACGATGAAAGCAATGGCGAGCGAGATCAGCATGCCGATGCTCGCATTGATCGGGATCGGGCTCATGTAGGGGCCCATCAAACCGCTCACGAAGGCCATCGGCAGGAGCGCCGCGATGACGGTCAGGGTCGCGAGGATGGTGGGGCCACCGACCTCGTCGACCGCGCCGGGAATGATCTCGACGAGTGAACCGGAAGCGAGCTGGCCGCGGCGGTGGATGTTCTCCACGACGACAATCGCGTCGTCGACCAGGATGCCGATCGAGAAGATCAGTGCGAAGAGCGACACGCGGTTCAGGGTGAAGCCCCACGCCCACGAGGCGAACAGTGTTGCGGCCAGGGTGAGCAGCACCGCCACGCCGACGATCGCGGCTTCGCGCCGCCCGAGGGTAAGCCAGACGAGCGCGACGACCGAAAGGGTGGCGAAGACGAGCTTCTGGATGAGCTTCATCGCCTTGTCGTTGGCGGTCTGGCCATAGTTGCGCGTGACCGTGACCTCGACCCCTTCCGGAATGACCGAACCCCGGAGCTGGTCGACGGCCCGGATCACCGCGTTCGCCACGTCAACCGCGTTCTCGCCGGGTTTCTTCGACACCGCCAGGGTCACGGCCGGGTGCTCCCCGGACGCCGTCAAGCCCTTGTCCTGCGCGGCCGCTCCGGCTCCGAACCAGGCGTAGCGCTCGGGTTGGTCTGGCCCGTCGTCCACGCGCGCCACGTCGGTGATGAAAATCGGTCGGCCGTCGCGGACGCCGACCACGAGCTCCTTGACGTCTCGGCTGGAGGAGAGATACGTCCCGGTCTGTACCAGGAGCTCGGCGTTACCGGCGACGAGACTGCCCGAAGGCCGCGACGCGTTGGCGAGCTGCAGGGCGTTGCGGATATCGTGAGCGGTGAGCTGGTAGGCGGCGAGGCGGTCGGGGTCCATGATCACGCGCACGACGTGCGAAGGTCCACCAATGGTGTAAACCTCGCGCGTACCGGGAATGCGCTTGAGATCCGCTTCCAGCGAATGCGCCACGCGCTCGAGCTCGAAAGCACCGCGCGCCGGATCGGTGGTCCAGAGCGTAAGCGTGACAATCGGCACGTCGTCGATGCCGGTCGGCTTGATGATCGGCTCGCCGACACCGAGCTGCGGCGAGACCCAGTCCCGGTTCGACATGATCGTGTCGTAGAGCCTGACCAGCGCCTGGGTCCGGTCTTCGCCGACTTCGTACTGCACCGTCAGGATGGCCATGCCCGGGCGGGAGACCGAGTACACGTGCTCGATCCCCGAGATCCGCGACAGCACCTGCTCGGCCGGGGTGGCGACCAGCGCTTCGACATCCTTCGCGGACGCCCCGGGGAAGGGGATGAAAACGTTCGCCATGGTGACGTTGATCTGGGGTTCCTCCTCGCGGGGTGTGACGAGTACCGCGAAGAGTCCGAGCAGAAAGGCCGCAGCCGCGATCAGCGGCGTCAGCTGCGAGTGGAGGAAGAAACGCGCGACGCGCCCGGAGATTCCCATCCGCTTCACCGTCGCGCGATGCCGGCCTTGACCGGATCGAGGGCAACGTTCTCGCCCGGATTCACGCCCGCGAGAATCTCGATCCAGTCGTCACCTGCTTCGTCCCCGGTGCGGATCTGTCGCAAATGCGGCCTGCCTCCGGCGTCGACCACGTAGACCGCCGTCACTTCGCTCCGGCGCAGAACGGCCTGTGCGGGCACCACCAGTTTCTTGGCGCGCCCGACGACGAAACGGGCGCGCGCGAATATGCCCGGCGACAGGTCGCGCTGTTCCCCAGGCAGATCGAGCCGGACCTTGGTGGTGAGGGACTTCGGGTCGGCCGCTGGCAGCACGGTAATCCCGGCCGCCTCGATGCGACGATCGTTCGCGGCGGGCACTTCCACGGTGGCCGCTCTGGCGGCGCGGACTGCCGCGACCCGGTACTGCGGAATGTTCGCAACGACGCGCATCTGCCGCGGATCGAAGCCCGCCATGAGCGGCGTACCGGGACTCGCCATCTCGCCTAACTCCACGAGCCGAGCCGATACGACCCCGCTGTAAGGCGCGACGACGGTCGCGAACTCGCGCGTGGTTTCGGCGACGCCGAGGCCGGCGCGCGCGGCCTGGAGGTGGGCATCGGCCGCTTCGAACTCGGCTTTGGCCTTGTCGAGAGCGGCCTGACTTACGAACTTCTGCTGGTAGAGCTGCCGGCTGCGCTCGTAGGCCGCCTTCGCGTCCTCGAACCGGGCACGTGCCTGGGCCACTTGGGCCTGACTCTCGGCGGCGGCTTGTGTGACCTGTCGCGGGTCGATACGGACGATCACCTCGCCCTGCTTCACGTAATCCCCGACGTCGAAATTCACGGCCACGACACGACCCGCGATCTGCGCCGAGACAGTGGACTGCCGAACCGCCTCCACGATGCCGTCCGCGGAATACGTTTCGTCCACTTCCCGAATGGCGGCGGCAGCCGTCGCCAACGGCTCGATGGCGGTTGCGCTACCCGTACCTGCTGCAAGGAGGAGCCCGGCAACGAAGCCGATGACCTTCGTACCGGGCAGTCCTTTCAGAACATTACCGAGTTCTAATATATAAATGCGGCGTTTGTGCTTCACGGCCTGGATCACGTGCATAGTCGGGATCTGTCGGGTGCTACGCGGGGAAGCCGCAGAACACGTCCCGCATCATCCCGATCAGCTTGAGGGTGCGTGCGTCGCCGACCCGGTAATAGACGCGATTCGCGTCTTTCCGCGTACGCAGAACGCCCTTGTCGCGCAGGATGGCGAGGTGTTGGGAGATGTTGCTCTGGGTGGTGCCGACGGAGTCGACGATCTCCTGTACGCTCACTTCGCGATCGCCGAGCACGCAGAGGATCTTGAGTCGAAGGGGATGTGACATGGCCTTCATCGCGCGCGCGGCCTGCTCGATGTGCTCGTCGCGGTCGATGAGTTCTTGCGTGATCGCGGTGGGCTTCGATCTGACGGAGGTGGCAGCACTCATTTGAGTTTCATTATATACTAATATACGATGCGCTGTGCAAGTGCTCGTGTGCCAACGGGTTGCAGCGCATCATGCGTTCCCCGATAATTCCCCAGGCCCGATGCGCTGCATGCAAAGAGCCGACCGCGACGCACCGACAACGACACAGGGAGGGTGTTCATGTACAAAGTCGTTCTTCTCCGCCACGGCGAGAGCACGTGGAACCAGGAAAATCGCTTCACCGGCTGGACCGACGTCGGATTGTCGGAGAAGGGCACGGCGGAAGCCAAGCGCGCCGGCCACCTCCTCAAGGAACAGGGCTTCGTCTTCGACCGCGCCTACACTTCGGTGCTCAAGCGGGCGATTCGCACCTTGTGGATCGTGCTCGAGGAAATGGATCTCATGTGGATCCCGGTCGAGAACAAGTGGCGCCTGAACGAGCGCCATTACGGCGCGCTGCAGGGGCTGAACAAGGCCGAGACTGCCGCCAAGTTCGGTGAGCAGCAGGTTATGGTGTGGCGACGCAGCTACGATATTCCGCCGCCCGCGCTCACCCGCGACGACCCGCGCTTCCCGGGCTTCGAGCCGCGCTATAGCGGACTTGCCGACTCCGAGCTGCCGCTCACGGAGAGCCTGAAGGAGACGGTCGCGCGCTTTCTCCCGCTGTGGAAGGAAGTGCTGGCCCCCGCAGTGAAGCGAGGCGAGCGGCTCATCATTGCAGCCCACGGCAACTCGCTGCGCGCGCTCGTCAAGTACCTGGACGGTGTCTCCGACGAAGAGATCGTCGGTCTCAACATTCCCACGGGCGTGCCCCTGGTCTACGAACTGGATGCCGATCTCAAGCCTCTGCGCCATTACTACCTGGGTGACCAGGACGAAATCGAGCGGGCGGCGAAGGCGGTCGCAAACCAGGGCAAGGCAGGGTAGTTCACCGGACTCCAAGTGGATCACGACCCGTTCGCATGGCGGGTCGTGCGGATTTCTCGCGAGCCGTCGCTGGCCCGCACCGCTCGTCGCTAACGAATCATCGCTGCACCCTCTCTGGACTCTCCCGACCCGCGCGGGAACTCCCGCGCCAGTTTGGAAGTCCACGATCTCGCTCGATTATTTCTTGCTAATCAGGTTTATACTATAAGGTCGACTTTCGGCGGCAGGCGTCGCTTGCCACCGCGAAGTCGTCGAAACCCATCGGCCAGCGCAACGGATCGCGGCAGGAGCAGAATTCTTATGAAGAACAAGTGGCAGCAAGTTGGGCTGATCGCACTCGGGGCGGTGCTCGGAGTCATGATCAGTCTCAACCTATCGGCCGTGGCGCAACGGGACACTCCCGGGCCGCTGCCGGTCGAGGAGTTGCGCGCCTTCACCGAGGTCTTCGGCCGCGTCAAGAGCGACTACGTCGAGCCCGTCGAAGACAAGAAGCTCATCAACGAAGCAATCAACGGCATGTTGTCGGGTCTGGATCCGCACTCCTCCTACCTCGACGCCGAGGCGTTCAAGGAGCTCCAGGTCGGTACGCAGGGCGAGTTCGGCGGGCTCGGCATCGAGGTCGGCATGGAGGACGGTTTCGTCAAGGTGATCAGCCCCATCGAGGACACGCCCGCCTACAACGCGGGCATCAAGTCCGGCGACCTCATCATCAAGCTCGACGACTCGTCGGTAAAAGGCATGTCGCTGAACGACGCGGTGAAGCGCATGCGCGGCAAGCCCAATACTCCGATCACGCTTACCGTGGTGCGCAAGGGCGAGGCGAAGCCCCTCACATTCACTCTGAACCGGGCGGTCATCAAGATCCAGAGCGTCAAGGCGAAACTGGTCGAGCCCGGCTTCGGCTATTTCCGCGTCACCCAGTTTCAGGAGCACACCGCCGAGAACCTCGCGAAGGCGATCGAGAAGGTCATCAAGGAGAACAACGGCCCGCTGCGCGGTCTCGTGCTCGACCTGCGCAACGATCCAGG